>CAIQQB010000016.1 GCA_903873805.1 uncultured Opitutia bacterium
CAGCTGGACCAGCAGCCCCATGGTCTCGGCGGTGACCCGGTTCTTCGAATAGTCGAGCAGGAAATCGTCCAGCCGCAGCGAAAGCCGGGCGAAGCGCTGCGGGTCGGCGGCGAACAGATCGCGCATCTGGCGGTCCTTGAGGGCCGCGTGATGTCGGGTAAGCGCCTGCCATGCAGGCAGTTCGGTCAGGGCTGGCATGCCAGGCAGGGTAGCAGAGACCAGCGCTCCGCCCAACCCCTCCGGCGACCCCTCCGGCGACTATGGACGTTCGGCGGAACACTGCCCCCATCGATTTCACTGCCAAGCAGTAATGGCCGCGACATCGTCACGATGAAGCCAAAGGCACGGTGACGGCGAACAACGCCCCCTTGCCCTCGCGGGACCGCACCGTGATCTTGTGGTCGAGTCGGCGCGCTATCCTTGCAACAATCGTAAGGCCGATGCCGAGGCCGCCACCTGGGTCCAAGACTTCATCGCCTCGGTAGAATTCATTAAATATTTCGCCGATTTTATTCTCTGGGATGCCCCTCCCGGTGTCCCAAACGTCGATTCGCAAAGAATTTCCACGCCGCCGACACCCAACTAGCCGCTCTTATTCACCAGACCGCTGGTGGTGGCCCACTTTCAGATTTTCTTTATGCAAGGCGAGCATGACCGTAGGGGCCTACGGGCTCCTTGGTGGCGGTCAGTTTCTGGAGCGGAGGTTAGGTGTTTCGGAGGCGGGCGAAGCGGGGCGATGACGGCCCCGCCAGTTACGGTCCGGTGGGCAGCAGGACGGTGGCGAGGTGACGGATCAAGGCCGCTTCCGGACAGTGGGCGGCGAATGCGATGCGGACGCGGGATGCGGTTTCGGTGACGCGGGCCGCCAACTTCAGCACTCTGAGGCGGAGGGTGGCGAACTCGGCCTTGGCCAAAGCGTGGGTCTGGGGGATGGCGTCGCGGAGCGTCAACATCAGCCAGTAGGCGGCGGTATGCAGGATGAGACGCATCTGGTTGGCGAGCGGCGCTCGGCAGGAGGTGCGGTCGGAGGCCAGTTGGGCCTTATGCATCTTGATCAGATTCTCGGCCTGCCCACGCTCGCAGTAGAGGACGTCGTAGATATATTCGGCCGATCGACCGGCCAGGCTGGTGACGACGAAGCGGATGTCGAGCCCGAGGGTCGTCGCTTCGATACGGGCACAGGCCCGGCGTTCCGTCTTCCACGATCTCGCCGCGTAGCGGGTCTCGGTGTAGCCGCGCAGACAGGGATTGGCGGTCAATGCCCGGCGGGTGCGGATGTCGTCAGCCGCCGCCTCGACCGCGCGCGTCAGCACGGCATTCCCCGGCAGGCCATAGACATAGTCGATGCCCTGCTCGTCGCACCAGTCCATCACCTCGAAGCGGCAGTAATGGCCGTCGCCCCGGATCGTCAGCTTGGTGGCTGGCCAATGGCGGCGGATGCGCCGGACCAGGCGGCGCAGATGGCTCCGGATTTCCGGACCCGACGGCGTCTTGCCGGGGCGCAGAATCATCGCCACCGGGCGGCCGGTGGCGGTGTCGTAAATATGAATGGGCAGAAAGCACTGCTCGTCGTAATGGGCGTTGAACAGCGAAAGCTGTTGGTGGCCGTGGACCACATCGACGGTGTCGTCGATGTCGAGCGTCACCGCCTTCGGAGGCATCGGATAGCTGGCGCACCACAGATCGACCATCACGCCCATCAGGCGGAGAATCTCGCGCAAGGAGGGAGCGTTCTCCCAGCGCGACACCGTCGGCTGTGAGCACAGGTCGGTTCCGCTGTCGGGCAGGCGACCGCAGGCCAACTTGAAGGCCGGATCGAAGCGCAGGCTGTCGAGGTCGTTGGCATCCTCCCAGCCGCAAGCGATGGCCAAGATTCGGGCGCGCAGGATATCGGGCAGCGTGTGGGTCACACGGGTGGGATCGCGGTAATCGGCGATGACCGCGGCCAGTTTATTGGCCAACCCCAGACGCCGCTCGGCCTCGGCCAACAGCACGACGCCGCCGTCCGAGGTGAGCCGTCCGCCATCGAAGGCGGCGGTGACTTTTTTACGTTGAACGGCTGGCAACAGGAACGGCAGCAAGGTATCGTCGGTCATGGCGGGTGTGGCGCTTTCGGCTGCCGCAGAGATGCTGTCTAGACAACAAAATCTTATGCTATTTCAGCCTGTTACGCTACATCCGCCTGCCAAAATCCCTACCGTCATGAATAAGAGCGGCTAGCTCCCAAAGATCGAGCTTTTGCAATAGAATCAATGGGGTTTGCCAGAATTCTCG
>CAIQQB010000017.1 GCA_903873805.1 uncultured Opitutia bacterium
CGCACCGTCGTCGGCTGGATGCGGGAATTCTGGGCCGCCGTGATCGATGTCGCCATCGAGGAGCCGCAGCGAAACAGGGGACGGGAGCGGGGATAAAAGCTCGCAGACTTTCTGAATGGCGGCTGTCGGGGGCATAGCGGTCGCCTGCCGCGCCGGGGCCGACGGGCTCTACATGACCCAACCCGGTCGCTGATAAGATCACTGTTCCACCACTCGACGCCATGCGCCTCTCCACCATTATCTCGGAGCTCGCCGGTTCAACTCCCACAAATCTCCCGAGCGAGGATGTTTGCCGTCGCGTATCGATATACGACCTCTGCCTCGCGCGTCGGTCGGGTGAAGATGCCGATGCTATCACCACTCGGCTGACGCGCGTACCCACATCAACAAACCGAAAAGCAGTTTGACGCCACAATAACAACACTCAACGTCTGCATTTTGGCACTCCCATTTGGGAGTATCGGCGGCAGGCCTTCTGCATAAAGGTAGAGTTGGACCTGCCGGTGTTCATTCGGCTCGGTACTTCTTGATCTTTGGTGCACGGGCCGACGCAAACGGCCACCTGAGGCCGATTGAAATGGCCACCTGAGGCCGACGTAATGGCCACCCCAGGCCGATTGAAATGGCCACCCGAGGCCGATGAATTGGCCACCCCGGCCGTGGGCGGGCAACCGCCGCTGACGTCGAAGTAATCGAAGCTATTGTTTCCCCTTTTCACAGGAAGGGGAGGCGATGCCGAGGCCGAGGTCAGAGATGCGACGGATCAGGGAAGTTTTGCGGTTGCGGGCCGAGCTTGGACCCAATGTCAGCTTGGTGGCAGCCAGCGCGGGGATGTCGCGTTCGACGACACGGAGATATCTGGACAAGGCTGCCGCGGCCGGGATTGACCTGACCGCGGCGGCGGGGATGACCGACGAGGCGTTGGAAGCGGTCCTGTTTCCGCCGGTCGAAGAGGGCAAACGGCCTTTGCCCGACTGGGCCAAGATCGACGAGGAACTGCGGCGCCACAAGCATGTCACGCGCAAGCTGTTGTGGCTGGAATACAAGGCCGTTCACGCCGACGGGTTCGAATTCAGCCGTTTCAAGCAACTGCTCAGCCAGTGGCAAAACGCCTCCGGGCGCGGACTGTCGATGCGCCAGGTGCACCGTGCCGGCGAGACGGTGCAGGTCGATTACGCCGGCGACACGGTCACCGTCGTTGATCTGGGCGTGGCCCGGCAGGCCCAAATTTTTGTCGCCTGCCTGCCGTGTTCCGGGCTGATCTATGCGGAAGCGAGTTGGAGCCAGGGGCACGAAGACTGGCTGACCGCCCATGTCCGGTTGTTCGCGTTTCTTGGCGGCGTGCCGGCAAAAATAATCCCTGACAACCTCAAGGTCGGCGTCACCCACGCCTCCTATTACGACCCGGTGATCAACGCCAGTTACGCGGCGTTGATCAAGCACTATGGGACGGCCGCCGTTCCGGCGCGGGTGCGCAAACCCAAGGACAAGCCGTCGGTCGAAGGCGGGGTCTTGCAGGTCTATCGCTGGCTGTTGGCGCCGTTGCGCAATCGGCAGTTCTTCGCGCTCGGCGACCTCAACGCGGCGCTGCGGGAACGCCTGACCGAGTTGAACGACAAGCCGATGGCACCGCCGCGCGAGGGCAGCCGCCGCGCGCTGTTCGAAGCGGTGGAACACGCCGCACTCAAGCGGTTGCCGGCCGAGCCCTATGTCGTTGGCGAGTGGAAGATCGAGCTGGGCGTCAATGTCGATTACCACGTCGCCATCGAGCGGAACTATTATTCCGTTCCCTATACGCTGGTCCACAAGTCGGTCGACGCCTTCCTGACCCCGACCAGCGTGCAGATCTTCCACCGCGGCCAGCGGGTCGCCACCCATCCCCGTCTGACCGGGCAGAATCACCCCTCGACGCAGGACGCGCACCTGGCGCCGGCCCATTCCGCCATGGCCAAGCGCACCCCCGACCATGTGCGGGCCGCAGCCGCCAAGATCGGCGTCACCACCGCCGAATATGTCGAACGCTTGCTGACCAGCCGCGATCACATCGAGCAGGGCGTCCGCTCCTGTCTCGGCATCCTGCGGCTGGCCGGCAAATATCCGGCCGCCACCATGGAAGCGGCCTGCCAGCGTGCCCTGATCGCCGGTGCCCGATCCTCCGGCTATGTCGAAGAGCTGCTGAAGAGCGGCCGCCCCATCCCCGAGGCTGTCAGCGATGAGGGCCCCGGACACCACGGCAATATCCGTGGCGCCGGCTATTACAACTGAAGGAGACCGTCATGATCCAGCAGACCATCGAGAAGCTGCACGCCCTGCGTCTGGGGGCTTTTGCCGACGCCTTGCGCGACCAGGCCGGGCAGCCGGCGATCACCGAACTGTCCTTCGAGGAACGTCTGGCGATGCTGGTCGATCTGCAGCATTCCTCCATGCTCAACGCGGCGCTCGCCAAGCGCCTCAAGCGGGCCGGTATGCGGCAAAGCGCCTGCTTGGAGAACCTCGATCTGCGGACCCCGCGCAACATTGACCGGGGCACCATCGCGACGCTGGCCGGCGGGCAGTGGATCCGCCAGCATCAAAACGTCCTGATCATCGGACCGTGCGGGATCGGCAAGAGCTGGTTGTCTTGTGCGCTCGGCAATCGCGCCGCCCGTGACGGCTTCCCGGTCCTCTACAAGCGGCTCTCCCGCCTTCTCGACGAACTGGCGGTGGCCCGCCTGCATGGCCGCCAGGCGCGCGCCTTGACGACCTTGGCGCGAACCCGGGTGTTGGTGCTCGATGACTGGGCGATGGCCAAACTCACCGCCGAACAACGCCGCGATCTGCTGGAGGTCATCGATGATCGGCATGGCCGCGGCTCGACCATCGTCGCCACCCAGGTACCGCTGGATCGCTGGCATGACATGATCGGCGATCCCACCTATGCCGACGCCATCCTCGACCGGCTGGTCCACAACGCCTACCGCATTGAGCTCAAGGGCAAGTCCAAGCGACCGGGGCTCGACGAGCCCGCCATCGATGCAAACGAAAAAGCGCCGGCCGCCCCTGCCGATGGTTGACGCGGACCCGGCCAACTCCCCCTGGACCCCCAAAGTGCGGGTTATCCAGGTGGGTCCACCGGCGCCTCCCACCCCCTCCGCTACGCTGCGCGCAAATGGCGCTTCGCTCCGGGGGCGGGTCCCTCCCGTGTACTACCTGAACAACCCGCCTGTCGGTGTTCTTACTGTACTGTCTACCGTCGATATAATCAGTAACGATAACTATTTACATCTGCCGTGAATAAGTCATTGACTTGGCGGTGTCGACGCCAATACAGTCCAACCCGTCAGCGGCGACGCATCACCTCTCGGTGGTCGAAGCCTACGGAGCCGGGGTGGCCATTACGTCGGCCTCGGGTGGCCATTTCAATCGGCCTCGACTGGCCGTTTCAATCGGCCTCCGGTGGCGATTTCGTCGGCCTGGGCACACATGCGCCGACCGAAGGTGTCAAATGGCCGGAAGAAGGCAGTTTTGGGCGCGAAAAGCCAAGGGCGAAGACGCGACAATCGATGTTCGATAATCTGGCTACGGCTGTTCTCGCCAGCCTTGCCCGCCACGCATCGGCATGCTCATATCCGGCGCCATGAACACGATTCCCGACACCATAGGCGGAGCCGGTTTCATGCCGGAACCGCCGATCAAAGAGCAGCTCATGGCCAACCCATGCGAGGGCGACCAAAGCCGCGCCAGCGGCGGACATGATCGATCCGTTTAACTCGAAGGGAAGGGCCATCGCCCCCCTACCCTTTCCGGAGCATTGTTATCGCTTGGCCTATCGTTTGGCCGTGCCGGCGTCGTGACCGTTTGTCCGCAGCCGAAGCTCCTGTCGTTCGCGGGGTTTCACCGAGAAACGACCTTTCTGGACTCTACCATAAACCCGTAAAAATCCAGTAAATACGCCATTTTCTGGCGGCTTTTCCCTTTCCACAGGCGCCCTAAATGGCCTCGACCGGCGCAGTCCTGGGGCGCACCCCGGCGCTTTGGGCCAAGGGCTTCGCCCGGTCTGCGGTGTCCCCAACCTTCCGCCCCCGGATCAAGTCCGGGGTTGTGCAGGCCGGGGATACCCCTCCGCATCCCGTCCCTCCGCTGCCGAGGCCCCGCGCCCCC
>CAIQQB010000018.1 GCA_903873805.1 uncultured Opitutia bacterium
GGCTTCGCCCCTCCCCCTGCACCCCCTCCCATATTAACTTATTTTACCCGATCCGCTGTCCAACGGACGGGGACCACCTCAGCGTGTGCAAACCCAGCTCGCGGCGGGGCGTGGGCGGCGGGGCGGCGAACTGGCGGATGGCCTCGATGATCGCGGCCAGCTGCTCGTCGTGGACGCCGACGCGGGCGTCCAACTCGTTCAGGCGCTTGGTCGGCACGCCCTAGCGTGCGGCGAGGTCAGCGTCGAGGAGGATGCGCTGACCGCGCAGTACCAGAATGCGGCTCTGGATGTGCTCGTCGGGTATGAGTTCTTCCGGCCTAATCGATGAATCAATTCTAAATTGGCATAGCTGCGCGCGAAAAAGCGAGTCGGCAAGCCGGAGCGCGGCCGGATAAAACCGCATTGCCAACGGAAGCCGCGGCGGGCAAGACTGGCCCTTCCATGTTCACCCTCGGCATTGACTACGGAACCAACTCGGTGCGCGCCCTCGTGGTGCGTTGCGTGGACGGCAAGGAACTCGGCTCCTGTGTCGTCAACTACCCCTCCGGCCACCAGGGCGTGCTGCTCGATCCGCGGGACCATCACCTCGCCCGTCAGCATCCCGGCGACTACCTCTTCGGCCTTGAGAAATCCGTCAAGGGCGCGCTCGCCCAGGCGAAGAAAACCCGGGGCTTCGATGCCAAAAAAGTGGTCGGCCTCGGCGTCGACACCACGGGCTCCAGCCCGATTCCGGTCGATGCCCGCAACGTCCCCCTCGCGCTGCACGCCAAGTGGGCGAAGAATCTCCACGCCCAGTGCTGGCTGTGGAAGGACCACACCGGCTGGCGCGAGGCGGCGAAAATCACCGCGCTCGCGGCCCAGCACCGGCCGCAGTTCATCGCGAAATGCGGCAACACCTACTCCTCCGAATGGTGGTGGTCGAAGATCTGGCACTGCCTCAACGTCGCCCCGAAGGTCTTCGACGCCGCCTATTCCTGGGTCGAGCTCTGCGACTGGGTGCCGTCCGTCCTCGCCGGCGTGACCGACCCGCGGGCCGTGCAACGCGGGGTCTGCGCCGCCGGCCACAAGGCGTTCTACGCCGCCGACTGGGGCGGCCTGCCCGACAAGGAGTTTCTCGCATTACTCGATCCCAAGCTGGCCGACCTGCGCGACCGCCTCTACACCGAGGCCCACGACGCCTCCGTCGCCGCCGGCGCGCTCTGCCCCGAGTGGGCGAAAAAGCTCGGCCTCCCCGCCGGCATCCCGATCGCCATCGGCGAGTTTGATGTCCATTACGGCGCCATCGGCTGCGGTGTCACCGAGGGCACGCTGGTCAAGGTCATCGGCACCTCCACCTGCGACTGCGGCGTGGTCTCCGCCCAGAAGTCCGTGCCCGACATCCCGGGCATCTGCGGCATCGTCAAGGGCGCGATCCTCCCTGGCTACTACGGCATCGAGGCCGGCCAGTCCGCCGTCGGCGACATCTTCAAGTGGTGGGTCGAGGTCGTCTGCCGCGGTGACGCGAAGCTCCACGCGCAGTTCACCGCCGAGGCGGCGAAGCTCCGGCCCGGCCAGAGCGGCCTGCTCGCCCTCGACTGGAATAATGGCAACCGCACCATCCTCGTGGACCAGCTTCTCACCGGTCTGGTGCTCGGGCAGACGCTCTATACGACCTCGGCCGAGATCTACCGCGCCCTGATCGAGGCGACCGCCTTCGGCGCCCGCGCCATCATCGAGCGCATCCGCGAGTACGGCGTGCCGATCGACCGCGTCGTCTGCGCCGGCGGCATCGCCGAGAAGAACCCGCTGCTGATGCAGATCTATGCCGACGTCACCGGCTGCACGATGCTCGTCGCCGGTTCGAGCCAGGCGTGTGCGCTCGGCTCGGCCGTTTCGGCGGCCGTGCTCGCGGGCGCGCAGCCGGACTTTCCGACGGCGCAGAAGAAGATGACTTCACTGAAGAAGGTCGCCTACAAGCCGACCGCCGCCGGCCGGAAAACCTACGATCAGCTCTATGCGCTTTACCGCCAGGTGCACGACGCCTTCGGTGGCCTGAACAAATCCGCCGACCTGTCGCGCGTGATGAAAGACCTGCTGGAGCTGAAAACAGTAGCGAGTAGCGGGTAGCGAGCATCGCGCCGCTCCCAGCAACTCGCCTCCACTGTCTTTCTACTCACTCCTCACTACTCGCTACTTTCCCATTCCATGAAACTCCTCGAAACTCCCAAGATCTGGTTCGTCTGCGGTTCGCAGCACCTCTACGGCCCCGGCCCGCTCAAGCAGGTCGCCGCCAACGCGCGCAAGGTCGCCGAGGCCCTCGCCGCCTCCGACAAGCTGCCGCTGACCACGGTCTTCAAGGCGCTGCTCACCACGCCCGATGAGATCGCCAACCTCTGCATCGAGGCCAACTCCGACGCGAACTGCGCCGGCCTCATCCTCTGGATGCACACGTTCTCACCCTCGAAAATGTGGATTCGCGGGCTGACGTCGCTGAAGAAGCCTTTCCTCCACCTGCACACGCAGTTCAACCGCGACCTGCCGTGGGGCACGATCGACATGGATTTCATGAATCTAAACCAGGCCGCCCACGGCGACCGCGAGGCCGGTTTCATCCACACCCGGCTCCGGCTCGGCCGCAAGGTGGTCGTCGGCCACTGGGGCGACGCCGAGGTGCAGGATCGCATCGGCGCCTGGATGCGCGCGACCCGCGCCTGGCACGACGCCCAGGGGGCGCGCTTCGCCCGCTTCGGCGACAACATGCGCCAAGTCGCCGTCACCGACGGCGACAAGGTCTCCGCCGAGATGCGCTTCGGCTACGCGGTCAACGGCTACGGCATCGGTGACCTCGTGGCGAAGATCTCCGATGCCGGCATCAACGACCGCGCCGTGGACCGGCTCTGCGCCGAATACGCCGACCGCTACACCGTCGCGAAGGAGCTGCGCAAGGGCGGCTCGCGCCACGACTCCCTGCGCTACGGCGCCCGCATCGAGCTCGGCCTGCGCGCGTTCCTCGAGGAAGGCGGCTTCAAGGGCTTTACGACCACGTTCGAGGATCTGCACGGTCTGCGGCAGCTCCCCGGCCTCGCGGTCCAGCGCCTGATGGCCGACGGCTATGGCTTTGGCGCCGAAGGCGACTGGAAGACCGCCGCGCTGCTCCGCGCCATGAAGGCGATGGGCGCGGGCCTGCCGGGCGGCACCTCGTTCATGGAGGACTACACCTACCATCTCGCCCCCGGCAAACACCAGGTGCTCGGCGCGCACATGCTGGAGATCTGCGAGTCGATCGCGGCCACCAAGCCCTCGCTCGAAATCCATCCCCTCGGCATCGGCGGTCGCGAGGATCCCGTGCGCCTCGTGTTCGACGCGCCCGCCGGTCCGGCGCTCAACGCCTCGCTGATCGACCTGGGCAATCGATTCCGCCTGATCGTGAACGAGGTCACCGCCGTGAAGCCCCCAAAGCTGCCCAAGCTGCCGGTCGCCCGCGCCGTCTGGGAGTGCCAACCCGACTTCAAGACCGCCTGCGCGGCCTGGATCCTCGCCGGCGGCGCCCACCACACCGGCTACAGCTACAGCGTCACCTCCGAGATGCTCGAGGACTACGCCACCATCGCCGGCATCGAGTTGGTCGTCATCGGGGCCGACACCCGCCTCGCCGACTTCAAGCAGACCCTCCGCAACAACGAAGTCTACTACCACCTCGCCCAGGGCTTCCGGGCGTAGGCGGAAGTAGCGAGTAGTGGGTAGCGAGTAGCGAGCATTCCGCCGGGCCTCTCGTTGCTTGCGCCCTCAAACTACTCGCTACTCACTACCCACTACTCGCTACTTCTCTCCCATGCTGACCGAACTCAAACGCGAAGCCTACGAGGCCAATCTGGCCCTGCCGAAACACGGGCTGATCAACCTCACTTTCGGCAACGCCAGCGCGCTCGACCGCGCCCGCGGAATCTTCGCCATCAAGCCGAGTGGCGTCGACTATGTCGCGCTCCGGCCGGCCGACATGGTGCTGGTCGATCTCGAGGGCCGCCGCGTCGAGGGGAAGCTCAACCCCTCCTCCGACACGCCCACCCACCGTCGGCTGTTCCTCGCCTTCAAGGACATCGCCGGCGTGGTCCACACCCATTCCTCGCGCGCGACCGCGTTCGCGCAGGCGGGGCGCCCGATCCCGATCTTCGGCACCACCCATGCCGACTATTTCTTCGGCGACGTGCCGGTGACACGGAAGCTCACCGCCAAGGAGATCGCCACGGCTTACGAGTGGGAAACCGGCAACGTCATCGTCGAGCGGTTCAAGCAGCTCGATCCGGCCGACTTTCCCGCGGTGCTCGTCAACCGCCACGCCCCCTTCACCTGGGGCCCGACGGTGGCGAAGGCCGTCGAGGTGGCGGTGGCGGTGGAGTGCATCGCCCACATGGCGCTGATGTCGCTCCAGCTGGCGCCCAAGCTGGCGCCGATCGAAGGCGCGCTCCTCCGGAAACATTTCAAGCGCAAGCACGGCCCGGGCGCCTATTACGGCCAGCGTCGGTGACCGCGTCGTTCGGGTTGGTTGCATAGGTTCGCCCTCGACCCGGCACGTCCCGCTGGAACGTCACCCAATCTTCACCCAGGCAGATTGCGCAGCAAATTTTCCGGCGGTTAGTGTGTCGGGGCGTGGATCAACCTCCGTCCCATCGCCCACCGCCACCCGACCGGGCGCCGTCCTTGGTACTCTTCCTCTTGGCCTGTCTGCTCGGCTGCCTGATTCCAGCCGTGGGGTTCGGAGCCGAGCCGCCGCCGGACCTGACAACGGCGCTGACCCTGTACAACGACTGCCAGTATTCGGCCGCACGGAAGATCTTCTCCACCCTGGCCGCCGCGCACCCCGACGACCCGGGGCTCAATTTCTACCTGGGGCGGCTGGCGCTTTGGTTTAATGACGATTCGCAGGCGCTCGCCTGTCTCCAGAAGGCCGCGCAGCTTGCGCCAACCGAGGCGCGGATTCAGAACGCCCTCGGTGACGCCTTTGGGCTGGCCGCGCAAGAGGCGGGACTGTTGTCCAAATTCGGCTGGGCGGACAAATGTCTCGCCGCCTACCGCCGGGCGGTGGAGCTCGAGCCTGGCAATCCCGATTTCCACTGGAGCCTGCTCTGCTATTACAGCATGGCCCCGATGATTGCCGGTGGATCCATGTCCAAGGCCTACGCCCAGGCGGCCGAAATCCGGAAACTCGATCCCGTCGGCGGCCGCACGGCCTTTGCCACCCTTTATCTGGAAGACAAGCGAAACGCCGAGGCCTTTGCCGAGTTTGACGGCATTCTCGGGCGTCAACCGGACGATTATCTGGCGCTCTATCAGATCGGGCGGTGCGCGGCGCTCAGTGGCGAGCAGCTCGGCCGCGGCCTGACAGCCCTTCGCCGTTGCCTCATGCTACCCCGTCCGGCCGGGGTTGGAATTCCGCGGGAATGGAACATCCATTATCGGATCGGCAACATCCTCGAAAAGCAGGGCGACACCGCCGGGGCCCGGCGGGAATACGATCTCGCCACAAAGTCCAACCCGGACTTTCGCCCCGCCAAGGAAGCGCTGAAGAAGTAAACATCGCGGGGCCCGGCTCGACCACGGTAGCCGGGGTCGCCGCACCCGGGTGTTTAATATTGCCCTCACGGCACCGGGATCAGCGACCCCGGCTACAGTTTTCCGGCAGATTTCTCCGTCCCCTTGCGAGCTTAATTCCCGCCCGTATTACTTGGGGGCACCCGCGCCCGGGTTCCAGCCATGGCCGAGGACGAATGCGGGACTGCGGTAATTCGCAATGAGCTCGGCGTCGTCGGCCGTGAGCTGGCGGGAACCGGAAAAGCGCCGGCTCATGTCCACCGGTTGGCCGTCCGGACGGCGGCTGCCGGCTTCCCAAAAGTGCACTCCGCTCGCATCGCCGGCCTGATCAAACCGCCAGGCGGCGGCCGCAACGGCGTCGGTGAGCGTGCAGTCGAGCAGCACCACCTCGCTGGCGGGAAAACGGGCCGGCGCGATCCGCGACAGAAAGCTGCCCGCCACACCAGGTGCGCCTTCAAAGTTGCAGCGCACATAGACGAAACCGTGGTTCGTTGCCTGATTGCGAATCTGGGTGAAATACGTGCCCGACCGAAGCGAACGGGCGGTGCAGCCGTCAAAATAACAGGGGCCGGTACCCCACATGAAATCCACGTCGCCCTCAATGCGGCAGTTGCTCAGATAGGTCTGGCCGTTGAGCTGGACCGTGTCCTGGTAGCTGAAGAAATCCACGTCGTGCAGGATCGCGCGGGCGTTGGTGGTCCCGTTAAGAATGAGCGTCTCGGCCTGCGAGCCGCCCACCGGCGTGGTGTTGTGCAAAGTGAGATTGGCGATCGTGAGCCCCTCCACCCGGTGGGCGAGCAGGAGGCCGCGCCGGTAGACCGCCCCACCCTGCGCCGGATCGGCGGCGCTGGGATCCGGTTTGGCCCCCCCAAAGGGATTGCCGTTGAGATCGGGGTTGAACAACGCGTTGTTCGCGTAGGCGATCACCGTCTGGCCGCGGTCCTCGCCCAAAAGCGTGACCGCATTGCGATGGGTCAGCACCACGATTTCGCGGTAGGTGCCCTTGCGGATGAAAACGGTCACCGGTGACGTGTTGCCCTCCGGGATGAAGTCGAGCGCGCCCTGCACCGTGCAAAAGTCGCCGGTGCCGTCGGCGGCCACCGTTAGTTTCGCCGCCCCAGCCTGCGGGGCGTCCGAACGGGTGGTAAAGTGCCAATTGCCGGAGCCGGTGACCGGAGCGGAAGCGGCGCCGCCGACCTGGAAGGTACCGGCGTCAAGGGTGATGTAGTAGGAGTGCCCGCGCACCAGAACCCCGGGCTGCGGACAGACCAGCGCCTCGTTGCCCGTGATGATGACCGGATGGTAGCTAAAGCCGGGAATTCCGCCGATCGGCTTGGTCGCGGTCGATTGGGCAACGTCGATCGTGTCCACCGCTTTCTCCGCGCTCGCGTCGATAATCCGGATCAGCCCGGTGCCGGGGGCGGGCGGACTCGCAAAGGTCAGCCGCAGCGGCGTATCCGGGCAGACCCCGGTGGCACCGGCCGCGGGAAACAGACTGATGGCCGCCGGAGCAGCCGGGGCAGAGGATGCAGCAGTCAGGGGGCAAGTCGGTGCGACCAGCCAGACGGCGCCCGCGGTGAACATGAGGGAAAAGAAGCGGGACATGGGGCAGGTTGCTCCGCCTGGCTGCCCGACCTGGATTCGAACCAGGACTAGGCGAGTCAAAGTCGCCTGTGCTACCATTACACCATCAGGCAAAACAGAGGAAGGATGAGGCTGAAACGAATTGCGGTCCCGTCAAGGCTGGACGACACCCGGTAGTGGTGCCATTTGCTGATTGCCACCGTAGGTCGGGCTTCACGCCCGACGTGTCGGGGATAAACCCCGACCTACAATTCGCATTCTTGTACCACTACCCGACACCCTCCGCTCGCCTGAGTCGCAAGCTTGGTCTCGGAGCAGCGCCCGTCTCCGATGGTCATTCGGTCGCCGGAAGCTCGGATGGAACGCCACTGGGGAGCTGACCTCTGCCTCTCGCACCGGACTTTTGCGGGCGGGGTGAGGACACCCCACCGGTTCAACCCAGCAGAAGCGGCTTTCAGCAGAGCTGATACTCGGGCGACTGGAGAATGGTGATGGTGGCGTTGCGCAGGCGGCTAAGACGGCGCAGTTCGGCGCCTGCTGAACCCGCCCCCCGCCGGGCGCCCTGGCCCGCGCCGCGGGGCACGGCGCTGTTTTCCGGCGTGTCCGTGGCCAGAAATTCGGCGATCGCGGAACGATACGCAGAGTCGACCTTCATCGGCAGCAGGGTCTCAATAAGCTGGTCGGTGAGCTGCTCCGGGGGCAACTGGGCCAGCCCGGCCAGGCGGTCGGGGGTGAAGCTGAAGTGGCTGTCGCCCTGGGTCCGTGCTTCGTCGAGCGCGACCCGCTCGTCGGCGTTGAGCGCGGCCTCGTTGAACGGGGCGAAGAGGGTTTCGACCGCCTGCCGCCGGGCCGCGAGCGTGCTCGAGTTGATCCAGTTGCGGCCGCCCACCCAGCCGCGGACGTTGGGCGGCCGGAACGGAATCTGATTCATGAGGCGGAGCGGGGCGATGGTGCGGCGCGGAATCGGCGCCACGTCGAGATTCAAATCCTCCGTCATGCCGAGGAGAAACTGCACCGGGCTCTTGATGTAGTTGCCGCGGAAAGCCGGGTCGAAAAAGATCCGGCTGCCGAAAAACCGCTGGGCCATCCGGCGCAGATCATAACCGGCCGCGTTGCGCCACCAGTCGCCTAGGGCGGCCAGGTACGGCTTCGGCAGCGGGTCGTCGGTCAGGTAGAACCGCGCCAGCTTGTGCGCCAGATACGTCCCGGCGGCGGGCAACCCGAAGGCGAGATCGATGACATCGTCGCCCACAAAGGAGCCGCTGTGGCCGAAGATGGTCTTGGTCCCCGGATCATGCTGGCCGGGGGCGAAGCGGTAGACGCCCCGCACCTGCCGGTAGCCGGTGAAGGCGCGCGCCGACTCCTTGATATCCTGCTCGGTGTAATTTCCCTCGCCGAGCAGGAAGAGCTCGAACAGCTCCCGCGCAAAATTCTCGTTGGGCGCATTACGCTGACTCTGCTGGAGGTCCAGATACATGATCATCGCCGGCGACCGGGACACTGCCTTCGCCAGTGCCACCGCGTTGCCCAACCCCTCGCGGCGCAGCAGGTCCTGATGTGCGTAAATCAGCTCCGGGTTCCGCACCTTCTCCTGGCTCACGACGTAAACATCACCGAGGAACAGCACCCATTTCTCCGTCACCGCATTCTCCGGCCGGCCCGCGAACTGCAGCCAGTGGCAGGTGAGCTCCTGCTCCGCCTGCTGGAGCGAGGCGTTGAGCTCCGCCCGCAGTTTTTGCTGGGGCTGGTCCGGAGCGGCGGATGCGGTCGCAATCTGGGTTTGCAGACCGGCCATCTTTTCATCCAAGCCCACGAGGGCGGTCGGAACCGCAAAGGCCGGGACGCTCACGGGAAAGAGTCGGTCGAGGCTGGCCGCGAGACCTTCCTTGGTCACCCGGGCCACTTCGGCGGGTTTCGCCGTCCAGCCGGCCCGGCGCAGCAGGTGACGCGCGGCAGCGGCATTCCAAGCCGAGTCCGGCAACGGCTCCCAGGCCTCGTCGGGCGTAAGCGTGAGGCCGAGTGCCGCGGCCGTCTCCGGCAATATGGGTGGCGAAGTTGGAACGCCAGACGCCGGATCTGATGGGGTGGCCGACATGCGAGCACGCTATGCAACGGGGAGCTTGTTGCAAGTCATGGGAGGTGATGCGGGATGGACGAGGCGCAAAGCAGAGGGCCGAAACACTCTGTAGCCCAGCGCGTAAGCGGCGGGCTACGGGAAGAAAGCCGCTTCTTCAGAACCCCAGCCCGCCATGGTAGAAACGCGGTACTCGCTTGGTGATCGCGCACAGGGTCTCCCACGGGATCGTGCCGGCCCATTGGCTGAATTCCGCGAGCGAAATCGCCCCCCCGCCCTGCCGGCCCACCAGCACGGCTTCGTCGTTGACCTCCACGCCGGGCACGTCGGTCACATCGACCACCGTCTGGTCCATCGTCACCCGGCCGAGCACGGGACAGCGCTGACCGCGTACCAACACCTGCGCGCGGTTGCTCACGGCCCGAGGCACGCCGTCACCATAGCCCGCGGTGAGAATGGCCACCGTCGAGTCGCGGCGTAGCGTATGCGTCCGGCCGTAGCTCACGCTCGCGCCTGCGGGCAGTCGTTTCACCAGGCCCACGCGCGCATGGAAACTGAGCACCGGCTCCGTGCGGACGGAGGCCAGCAGCGAGCCGGCGCGCGGCAGGATGCCAAACTGCAGCAGGCCCACCCGTACGGCGTTGAACGGGCCCGCGCCTTCGATGGTCTCGAGACCGGCACTGTTGTCGGCGTGGATGAGCAGCGCAGCCGGATCGAGCCCGGGGCAGCGCGCCAGGGCGGCGAGGAACCGCTGCCGCTGCTCAGTCGTGAACGCCGCGTCCTCGTCCGGGCTGGCAAAATGGGTGAACACGCCCGCGAGCCGCAGGTGAGGCAGCCGCCCGATCCGTTCCCACAGCGCCGTCACCTCCTCGTGCCACACGCCGAGTCGGCCCATGCCGGTGTCGATCTTCAGGTGCACCGTAACGGGCTGACCGGCGGCCTGACCGGCGGCGTTGAGGCGGTCGGCCTCCCCCGCCGAGGAAACGGTGGCGGCAAAGCCCCGCTCGGCGGCGCGCCGGTCCTCGCCGGGCAGCAGCGGGCTCAGCAGCAGTACCGGCCAGTCCGTGCCGGTTTCGCGCAGCGCCATGGCCTCGGCGAGATTGGCGACTGCGAACAGGTCCACCCCCGCGTGCACGAGCCGGCCGGCAATCTGCGGCAGGCCGTGACCGTAGGCGTCGGCCTTGACCACGGCCACGTAGCTGATGTGCGCCGGCAGCGAGGCGCGGATCAGGCGCACGTTGCGTTCCAGCGCGGCGAGATCGATGTCGGCCCAGCAGCGGGCGGAAGCGCGGTTGCCGTCGCTCATGGTGACGGGTCTTGCCGGGGCCCATTCTCGCCGCGCCCATGTATCGCACCCGCTCCCGCAGGGTCTTCGCTCGCCGACGCCCTCTGTCCTTTGGCTTCCGGCCTCCGGCCTCCGGCCTCAGCCTTCTGGCCTCTGACCTCTGACTTCTGACCTCTGGCCCCCGGCCTCTGGCCTCTGGCCTCTATCATCTGGTGCACTTGCGGTGTCCACGTCGCATACGCCGGCTCCTCGTGCAGAAACGCATCAGGCGCGTCGGTGGGCTGAAACAAGTCCACGTCGGCCACCGCCGGCAACAAAGCGGCCAGGTCGTAGGGCGTGCGATGGAGATTCGCCGGCAGCGGCGTCCAGCTCCGGAAATGCTCCGGCATCACGAGGTCACCCGCGAGTTCGGCCGTCGGCACGCGACGAAGCGGGGCGCCGAGCTGCGCGACATGCCACGAATCGCGGCGGGCGTCGGCGATGACCCGGGCCGCCGGATCGCCCAGCGCCGCCGCGACGAGTCCGAGGCTCTGAAAGGAAAACGCCGGCGCGGGATTCAGCACGCGCCACACGCGCAGCGCCACCGCCGAGGTGCGGATGCCGAGGACGGAGCCGGGGCCCTCGCAAAAAACATAGGCCTTGAGATCCGCGATGCGCAGCCCGGCTCCGGTTAGCAGGGTCTCCACGCCGGCGAACACGCCCATGCCGGCCTCGGCATCCTGCGCCTGCCAGCGCGGCTCCGCGGTGGCCCCGGTCCACAACCCGACCTGCACGCGCGCCGAGCTGGCGTCGATGAGCAGGAGCGGTGCGTGGGCCGCAAGCAGTTGGCGGAGACTGGGCATGACCCCACCACGAAACGCCCGTCGCCCGCGCCGCGCAAGCGCGCAGAATCCCGCCCCTCCCGCGCCGGGCCACGGGAAAAGGCATGAGACCTATGTAGCCCTACGCGTGGACGCAGGGACTGCTCCCGTCCATCAACTTTCGGCACGTGCCACGCCAACTCGAGAACGGAATCCACTTGTCCCAATCAGAGCTTGCGCCTATCCATCACCCACGGTGAAGAGGCGCGTGATCATCGGAATCTCATTGGTGTTCGTTTGCCTGGCGCTTGGCTTGTGCCTTAGAGACCGGATCAATGGCGGTTCAGTAGCTGCCCTGCAGAAGCAAGAAGTCAGCCTGGATCCGGCGACCCTTCGCCGGCTGGAGGCAAGGGGCAACGGGCTAAATCCCGAACGGCTGACATCCGCGGATGTCGCAGGAATCAACTTCAGCAAGATTCTGGAGCAGGCCTAACCTTCCGCGTCACATTACTCAACTCGCTGGTTCATTCTAACAAAAACAACGGCATATCGTTACATTCAAACCTCCCTTGTTTTGACTCCTTCAAAACTGTTCGCGTATGAAAGTGGAAGATATTTCTATTTTTCCGGCGGGACCACGACACGAACTATTCGCGATTTTTCCTATGGCATAGCGGTGGATAAGATCAGTGGCCGCATTTATGAGTGGCAAGGAGTGTCTGTACGATAACCCGGCAGAATCGCAGCCACTAGAATCGGCATTGACCCTCGGCGCGCGCGGGGCGTAGCCTGACCGTTTCTCCATTCCATGCCCACCTCCGACACCGCCGCCGTGAACCTCGAAATCAAGGACCTCTCCGCCACCCGCAAGAGCCTCGTCGTTTCCCTCGCCCCCGCCCAGGTGGACGAGGAACACACGGCCGTTGTCAGCGAATTCTCCAAGGCCGCCCGCCTGCCCGGCTTCCGGCCCGGCAAAGCCCCGGCCAGCCTCATCCTCAAGCGCTATGGCAAGGAAATCGGTGAGGAGTTCAAACAAAAGGTCGTCGCCAAGGCCTACCGCCTCGGCATCGACCAGTCCAAGCTCGATGTTGTCCAGGTCACCGGCGTCGAGGAGGGCACCATCGCCCCCGCCACCGCCGCCACCATCACCATCACCGTCGATGTGCGCCCGGATTTCGCCCTGCCCGACTACCTCGGCCTCGCCACCGAGGTGCGGCCGGTCGAGCCGACCGACGCCGAGGTCGACGCCATCATCGACGGCCTCCGGTCCGAGCGCGCCGACTTCAAGGTCGCCGACCGCTCCGCCCAGAAGAGCGATTACGTGAAGCTCGCCTACGAGGGCACGATCGACGGCAAACCGATTTTGGAAATTCTGCCCGAAAAGCAGATCTACGGCAAGGTCCCGCAGACCTGGGAAGAGGTTGAGGGCGAAAATCAGGGCGTCATCCCCGGCCTCGGCCTGCAGCTCGGCGGACTCAAGGCCGGTGACAAGAAGACCGTGAGCGTGACGTTTCCCGCCGACTTCCCCGCCGCTCCCGCCCTCGCGGGCAAGGCCGCCACCTACGCCGTCGAGGTGCAGGAGGTCCGCGAACGCGTGCTGCCCCCGCTCGACGAGGCGTTCTTCAAGTCCCACCAGACCGACAATCTCGAGGGCCTCAAGGCCGGCGTCCGCAACAACCTCAAGCTGCGCAAGGAGCAGGAGAACCGCACCGCCCAGCGCCGGCAGGTGTCCGAGGCGCTGAGCGCCAAGGTCGATTTCGAAGTGCCGGAGAGTCTCATTGAGTTTGAAACGCAGAATATCCTCCGCCGCTTCATTGAGGACAACATGCGCCGTGGCGTCGGCGCCGACCAGTTTGAGAAGGACAAGAAGGAGCTCTACGAGGGCGCGCGCAAGTCCGCCGCCGTCCGCGTCAAGACCCAGCTCCTCCTCGCCAAGATCGCGGAGAAGGAAAAGATTACCGTGACCGAGAAGGATATCGACACGTTTATCTACCAGGAGGCGGCCCGCTCGAACCAGCGCCCCGACAAGATTGCGAAGGATCTCGGCAAGGACCGCGAGCAACTGCGCAGCGTGCAGCAAGCGGTCATTTTCGACAAGGCGCTTGATTTGCTGGTGGACAAGGCTAGCGTGAAGACGGTCCAGCCCAAAGCCTGAGCCGGCCCACCCACCTCCTTTGAGCTACTATCCGATCCCCTCCGTCATTGAAAACACCGGCCGCGGCGAGCGGGCGATGGACATCTATTCGCGCCTGCTGAAGGACCGGATCATTTTCATCGGAACGCCGATCGACGACAATGTGGCCAATGCGGTGATTGCGCAGATGCTGTTTCTGCAGATGGAGGAGGCCAAGAAGGACATCCACATCTACATCAACTCCCCCGGCGGTGTGGTGACGGGCGGCATGGCGATCTACGACACGATGAATTTCCTCCAGTGCGACATCGTAACCTACTGCATCGGCCAGGCGGCGAGCATGGCGACGGTGCTGCTGGCGGCCGGCACGAAGGGCAAGCGGTTCGCGCTGCCCAACAGCCGCGTGATGATCCACCAGCCGAGCGGCGGCGCCGGCGGCCAGGCTTCCGACATCGCGATCGCGGCCAAGGAAATTCTCCGCTGGCGGCAGACGTTGAACACGACCATCGCGCGCCACACCGGCAAGACCGCCGATGAGGTCCAGAAGGATTCGGACCGCGATTACTATCTCAGCGCCCAGGAAGCCAAGGAATACGGCCTCGTCGACCACGTGGTTCAGTCCACCCGCGAGGCACAGCAGTCGCTCGCCGTCGTGGCGGCGTAAGGCACCGCGGCGCGATGGCTTATTGGCTATTGGTTATCGCTCAGTTGGTTATTTCGGAATGTCCGATTTCCGACCCTGCGCGAATACGCGACAACCAAGTGCCCATCAGCCTTGCGGTTGCTTTTAAGGCCAGGCTCGACACGCGGTCGAGCCCTGCGGGTCTGACTATTTCAATCCAGCCGATGCGCAGTTCCGAAATGACCCAATAAGCGTCAACCAATATCCAACAAGTGATCACCCCGCTCTCAGCTCCCCGGTTTTTCCACGGGCAGCTTCGCCAGCTCCGCGGGCACCTGGTCGGCCGGATAGGTCGGGAAACTCAGCTCGAGCAGCGAAATCGCCGGCACATCGAAGCGGGTCGTGCCCGCGCTGCGGTCCACCAGCATCGCCACAGCCACGGGCATGCCGCCGGCCGCGCGGATCAGGTTCACGCACTCGACGACCCGGCCGCCGCGCGTCACCACGTCCTCGACAATCAGCACCGGTTCGCCGGGGGCGAATTTGAAGCCGCGCCGGAGCACCAGCACGTTGTTCTCCTTCTCGGCAAAAACATAGCGCGCCTTCGTCTGGCGGGCGACTTCCTGCCCGATGACCAGCCCGCCCATCGCAGGTGCCAGTACCGTAACAAACTTCACGCCGCCCAGCCGGGCGACAAGCAGCTCCGCCAGCCGGGTGACGGCGGCCATGTCCTGACACACCTGCGCGCACTGGAAATAGTGCCCGCTGTGCAGTCCGGACCGGAGTACAAAATGCCCCCGCAGCAGCGCCCGGGTGCGGGTGAAAATGTCTAGAACCTCGGTTTGGGTGGAATCCATCCGCCCGACGCTGCGGGCTCCGCGCGAAAAGCCAAAAACTTTTTTCGGACCCCGGGGTCCCGCCGCCTCGCAGCTTGCACGCTCCGGCGGGCCCGGCCACACTGCCAGCATGGTCATCGAACGCGCACCGCTGGAAGACGAGCTGGGCGACGTGCTGGAAAAGGCAATGCGGCTCGCCGGCTGCGACGGGCCCGCGCTCGCCGCCCGCGCGGGCCTGGACGTCGCCCGCATTCGCGACGCGATGGACTACCGCTCCGACTTCACCTGCGCCGAAGCCAGCCGGCTGGCGGCGGCGCTCGGGCTCAACGAGGTCGGCCTCGCGGCCCTCGCCGGCGGACGCTACCCGCTGCCGGAGATCACCGGGCTGCCGTTCTGCCTCTACCCGCTGCGGATGCCGTACGGGGTCGGCGTGGTCAACGCCTACCTAGTCGCGGATTGCCCGCAGTCCCACGGCATTCTGTTCGACACGGGCGCGGACTTCTCGCAGCTGTGCCGGGTCTGGCCGAAAAACATCAAGAAACTGGACGCTGTTTTCATCACCCATGCCGAGACCGAACACATCGGCGGCCTGACCGAAGTGCTGGCGGCGTTCGGTCCCGCGCCGGTATACCTTCCCGCGGGGGCGAACCGGGCCGGGGCCATCAACCTGAGCGAGGGTGAACGCGCGGAATTCGGCGGCATCGAGGTGCGGGCCCTGCATACCCCTGGTCATGCGGCCGCCCACAACTGCTACAGCGTGATGATGCACCGCGTGGCCGGCGCCACCCCGCTGCTGGTCTCGGGTGACCTGCTCTTCGCCGGCTCGGTGGGCGGATGTTATTTTTCCGCTCCTCTGTTGCGTGAGGCCCTGCGCCGGCTGTTCGCCGATCTGCCGGCGGCGACCGTCGTGGCGCCGGGGCACGGTCCGCTGACCACGATCCGGCACGAGCGGTCGTACAATCCGTTCGCAGTCTGATGCTGATGTGGGCCGGGAGCTCTCACCCCGCGCGCCCGTCCCTGCGGGGTGAGGGCACACCGCCCACATGAGAAATCCCAGCGCTCGGCCAGACACTGCTGCTAAAAGGCTCCGCTGCGTTCTCGCCGGGGAGGTTGCGCTTGCCTGAGGCTTCCCCTCGTGAAAAACTTCCGGACCCCCATGAAACGCCCATGTCCCGCCCTCGCGGTTTCCCTGCTCCTGCCTGCCCTCGCCCTGTTCGCCGCCCCGGTCCTCCGCTCGGCCGAAACCGCCGCGAGCGTCACGATTGACGCGGGCCAGCCCGGCCACGCCGTCAGCCCGCTGCTCCACGGCATCTTCTTTGAGGACATCAACTATGGCGCTGACGGCGGCCTCTACGCCGAGCTCGTGCAAAACCGCTCCTTCGAGCACGACGAACACCTGTTTGGCTGGGCAACCGTCAGCCGCACCGGCGCCGACGGCGCCGTGAGCATCGAGACCGCCAGTCCGGTCAACGCGAAAAACCCGCACTACGCCCGACTCACCGTCCGCACCACCGGCAAGGGCTTCGGCCTGGCCAACGACGGCTACGGTGGCATCGCATTGAAGCAGGCGGAGAACTATTTCGTCAGCCTCCGCGCGCGCGGCACCACGCCGCTGCAGGTGGTTCTGGAAGACGAGACCGGCCGGCCACTCGGCAAGTGCCAGTTCGACGCCCCCGGGGCGGACTGGAAGCAGCTCGATGCCACCGTCCGCAGTTCCGGCACGACCGCGCACGCGCGGCTGGTGGTGCTCGCCACCGCCGCGGGCCAGGCCGACCTCGATGTCGTGTCGCTGTTTCCCGAGCACACCTGGAAGAACCGCCGCAACGGTCTGCGCGCCGACCTCGTGCAACTGCTCGCCGACCTGCACCCCGCGTTCCTCCGTTTCCCGGGCGGCTGCATTGTCGAGGGCAAGAACCTCGCCAACCGCTACCAGTGGAAGAACACCATCGGCGACGTCGCCGAACGCGTGCAGAACTGGAACCGCTGGCAGGACGCCGTCAGCCTGACGGCCCCGGAATATTACCAGACCTACGGGCTGGGCTTCTACGAGTATTTCCTGCTCTGCGAGGACATCGGCGCGGAGCCGCTGCCCATTCTCAATTGCGGCATGAGCTGCCAGTTTCAGGACAAGGAGTTCGTCTCGCTCGACCAGCTCGATCCCTACGTGCAGGACGCGCTCGACCTGATCGAATTCGCCAACGGACCCGTCACCAGCGTCTGGGGTGCGAAACGCGCGGCGTTCGGCCACCCGGCGCCGTTCAACCTCAAGCTGCTCGGCGTGGGCAATGAGCAGTGGGGCGAAGACTATTTCGTGCGCTATCCGATCTTCTACAAGGCCATCAAGGCGAAGTATCCGGACCTCAAAATCGTCACCGGCGCGGGCCCGGGGGTGGATGCCGGCGACTTCGCCCGGTACAAGCTCGCCTGGGACAAGTTCAAGAGCGGCACGCCGGCCGACATCGTGGACGAACATTTCTACCGCTCGCCCCAATGGTTCCTCGACAACGCGACCCGCTACGACACGCAGGACCGCAACGGCCCGAAGATCTTCGCCGGCGAGTTCGCCGCCCACGACGGTGTCGCCAAGCGCAACAGCCTCCGCGCCGCCCTCGCCGAGGCCGCCGTCATGACCGGCTTCGTGCGCAACAGCGACATCGTCGCGATGTCCTCCTATGCGCCGCTCTTTGCCAAGGCGGGCGCGTGGCAGTGGAACCCCGACCTCATCTGGTTCGACAACACGCGCGCCTACGGTTCGCCGTCCTACTACGTGCAGCAGCTGTTCAGCCGCAACCGGCCGGACGTCGTGCTGCCCACCGCCGTCACTGCCCCCGCGCATTCGCTCTACGCCGTCGCCGGTCGCGACGACCGCACCGGTGAAACCGTGGTGATGCTCGTCAACCCGACCAACGCCCCACTGCCGGCGGCGATCAGCCTGCACGGCGCCGCCCCTGGCCCGCTGCACGGCCGCGCCATCGTGCTCACCTCGGCCAGCGCCAATGACGAGAACACCTTCGAAAATCCGACCAAGGTCGCGCCGCAGGAGGAGGAGTTCTCCGCACCCGCGGCGGACTT
Organism: uncultured Opitutia bacterium; assembly: GCA_903873805.1. Lineage (GTDB taxonomy): Bacteria > Verrucomicrobiota > Verrucomicrobiia > Opitutales > Opitutaceae > CAIQQB01. The sequence continues at coordinate 17,976 of CAIQQB010000018.1, forward strand.
TGCCCGCACCCTGCCCGCCAATTCGCTCACCGTGCTCCGGCTCAAGAACGCCCCATGAAGCTCGGCCGATTGCTCCGCCTCGTTTCGGTTCTGACCGCCCCGCTGTTGCTCGCGGCCGCCGTCGCCGCCGCGGACAACGCCGCCGCACCCCAGCCCATCGACGTGTACCTGATCGGCGGCCAGTCCAACGCCACCGGCCAGGGCTATCTCAAAAACCTGCCCCCGGACTTCAAGATCGACACCCGGGTGCAGCTCTTCAACTCCGGCCGCCCGCACCTCAACAGCGGCGCCGCACCCCTCACCTGGGTGCCGCTCCGCCAGGCTTCCGAGACCCCCGACCGCTTCGGCCCCGAACTGGGACTCGGCAACCGGCTCCAGGAGTTGTTTCCCGCCCACCGGATCGCGCTGATCAAACACGCGCATTCCGGCACCGACCTCGTCCGCAACTGGGCGCCCGGCGAAAAAGCTGACGACCGCACCGGCTGGGGTCCGCAATGGATCACCTTTGTCGACACCGTGGACGCCGGCCTCAAGTCCCTGCGCGAGCAGGGCTATACCCCCACCCTGCGCGGCATGGTCTGGCAGCAGGGCGAGAATGACGCCGACAAAGGCGGCCCCGCCGCATCCGAATACGGCCAGAACCTCGCCCATTTCATCGCCCGGGTGCGCGAACAGTTCCACGCACCCGACCTGCTCTTTGTTTACGGTTATGTTTATCCGCTCCCGCTGCCGCCGCCGCCCAAAACAGTGCCGGGCCGCGACGCGGTGCGTCAGGCCGAGCATGACGTCGATCAGAACTCCAGCTCGCCTCTCGCCGTCAAGGGCGCGTTCGTGATCGCGACCGATGACCTGAGCCACCGCGCCAACGATCCCGGCGTGGCCGCAAACCTGCGCAATGACCATCTCCATTTTGGCACCGCCGGCATGTTGGAGCTGGGCCAACGCATGGCCGAAAAGCTGGCCCATCCCGGCACCGCCCAGCCGCCGACGCCCGGCGTGACACCCACCCCGCCGCCCGCGGCTGGGAACTCCACCGCGACCACCGGCCCGTGAGCCGGCCGTTTGCGCCCTGCTTCACCAACCCGTTAACCTCCATCTCCGCGTCCACCACCCACCCCGCCCCATACCCCCATGCGCTCCCGACTCCTCGCCGCCTCCGTCGTTTGCCTGTTGCTCGCTTTCACGCCCGCCCGCGCGGCGGACTACTTGTTCACCTACTTCACCGGCAACGGCGACGGCCTGCACCTCGCGGCCAGCAAGGACGGCCTCAAGTGGGAAGTGCTCAACGGCGGCAAGACCTACCTCACGCCCACGGTCGGCGGTAAACTCATGCGCGACCCGTGCCTCCTGCTCGGACCCGACGGCGTGTTCCGCATGGTGTGGTCCTCCGGCTGGTATGAGAACTGTATCGGCTATGCGTCATCCAAGGATCTGATCACCTGGTCGGAAGAGCAAGCCGTCCCGGTGATGGCCGCCGAACCGACCGTGCGCAATTCCTGGGCGCCGGAGGTCGCTTACGACGAGAAAAAGCAGGAGTATCTCATCTTCTGGTCCTCGACCATTCCCGGCAAGTTTCCCGAAACCCAGGCCACCGGTGACAACGGTCTCAACCACCGGGTGTATTGCACCACGACCAAGGACTTCGTCACCTTCACCCCGACGCGGCTCTTCTACGAGCCCGGTTTCAACGTGATCGACGCCACGATGCTCCGCGCCAACGGCAAGTTCTACCTCGTCGTGAAGGACGAGACCATCCAGCCGGTGGCGAAGAAGAACCTGCGCCTCGCCAGCAGCGATAGCATCGACGGCCCGTTCTCCGCTGCGGGCGAACCGTTCAGCCCCCCGGGTGTGTGGGCCGAGGGCCCCACCGCGATCAAGATCGGCGACGACTACATCGTCTATTACGACATGTATCGGGATAAGAAATACGGCGCCGTGCGCTCGAAGGACCTGAAGACCTGGGAGAACATCAGCTCCCAGCTGGCCTTCCCGCCCGGCACACCGCGCCACGGCACTGTCCTCGCCGTCCCCCCCGAGGTCGTCGCCCGGCTCCGCGCCGTTCCGGCGGCCAAGTAATCGTCCGAATCGTCGGCTCCGACGCCAACGGGTGCGTCCCTGTAGATTCCACGGGCAGGATGCCCGTGCCACGTGGCATGGGCATCCTGCCCGTGTCAGAGGGAAGCCGCGCCAAAATAAATGACCTTGCCGCACAACCACGGCGGGCGACTTTGCGGCTTGCGCGCCGGCCCGCACGAGCAAAGCTCAACCTCCGGTCTGCGCCCCCTTTTCCCCGTCCCTCCCATGAACCCCATGCGCTCCATTGCCGCCCTGTGTCTCCTCGGCCTGATCAGCCCGCTCGCCGCCCAAACTGCCGGGCCCCGCGAACGGCTCAATTTTGACGCCAACTGGCGCTTCATCAAGGGCGACCCCGAGGGCACCGGCACGGCGCTTTCCTACGCCACCCTCAAGGCCCAGCTCCTCGTCAACGCCCGCAGCGCCGACTTCGTCGTCCGCTCCTTTCCCGCGGGCGACGCCCAGCCCGGCCATGATGTGGCTTACGCCCAGCCCGCCTTCAACGACAGCGGCTGGCGCCAGCTCAACCTGCCGCACGACTGGGGCATCGAGGGTCCGTTTGACATGAAGCTCAACGGTAACACCGGCAAGCTCCCGTATTTCGGCACCGCTTGGTACCGCAAGACTTTCGCCGTCCCCGCGTCCGACGCCGGCAAGCGCATCTCGCTCGAGATCGACGGCGCCATGGCTTATGCCTCCGTCTGGTTGAACGGCGTCTTCATCGGCGGCTGGCCCTACGGCTACGCCTCGTTCGCCCTCGACCTGACGCCCCAGATCAAGCCCGGCGCCGACAACGTCCTCGCCATCCACCTCGACAACCCGAACAACTCCTCGCGCTGGTATCCCGGCGGCGGCATCTACCGCAACGTCTGGCTCGTCAAGACTTCGCCCGTCCATGTCGCCCACTGGGGCGCCTATGTCACCACCCCGGAAATCACCCCGGCCGCCGCTACCGTGAACCTCCATGTCAGCGTCGACAACGAGTCCGACCCGACCGCCAGCACAACCGTGCGCGCCCAGATTTTCGCCGTCGGCCCCGACGGGCAGCTCACCGGCCCCGCCCTCGCCTCGACCGCGTCGGCCAACCTCGCCATTGATGGCCACAGCACCAAGACCGCCGCCCTCACGGTCAGCCTGGCGCAACCCAATCTCTGGAATCTCGACCACCCGAATCTCTACGCCGCCGTCACCACCGTCACCCAGGACGGCCGCGAGGTTGACCGACTCCAGACCAAGTTCGGCATCCGCACGCTCAAGTTCGACCCCAACCAGGGTTTCCTGCTCAACGGCGAACACGTGCGCATCAACGGCGTCTGCAACCACTCCGACCTCGGGCCGCTCGGCAGCGTCATCAACGTCCGCGGACTCGAGCGCCAGATCCAACTCCTCAAGGAAATGGGCGGGAATGCCATCCGAACGTCCCACAACATGCCATCGCCCGAGCTGCTCGATCTGTGCGATCGCCTCGGCATGCTAGTGATGGACGAGTCATTTGACTGCTGGGCCCGCCAGAAGACCCAGAATGACTACCACCTGCTCTTCGCCGACTGGCATGAGAAAGACATCCGCGCCGAGGTCCGCCGCGACCGCAACCATCCTTCGGTCTTCATGTACAGCGTCGGCAACGAAATTCCCGAGCAGGGCTCGCCCACGGGCAACCAGATTCTGGCCGACCTGATCAAGTTCGTCCACCAGGAGGATCCCACCCGCCCGGTCACGACCGCCAACAACGGCAACGGGTTCACCGGCTTCTCCCCCGCCGAATACCTCTACGGCTTCAATTACAAGCCCACCCAGTATAACGGCTACCACCAGCGCAACCCCGAGGTCTTTGTCTTCGGCAGCGAGACCGCCTCCTGCGTCAGCACGCGCGGCTTCTACTTCTACCCGATAAGCGACAACAAGGGCCAGGGGGACGACAACAGCGTTTTCCAGGTGAACTCCTACGACCTCTCCGCGCCGGCCTGGGCCTGGCCGCCCGACGTCGAGTTCCGCGGTCTCGACTCCAGTCCGTTCACAGGGGGTGAGTTCGTCTGGACCGGTTTTGACTATCTCGGCGAACCCACCCGCTCCGGCCGCGGCGCCGGCAATGCACCGTCCCGCAGTTCGTACTTCGGCATCATCGATCTCGACGGATTCAAGAAGGACCGGTTCTACATCTATCAGGCCCACTGGCGGCCCGACTTCCCCATGGCCCATCTCGTCCCCCAGAACTGGAACTGGAAGGGCGCCGACGGCGAAGTCACGCCGGTCCACGTTTACACCTCCGGGGATGAAGCGGAACTGTTCATCAACGGCGTTTCGCAGGGCCGCAAGAAGAAGGCCCCGCTCGAATACCGCATCCGCTGGGATGACGTGAAATACCAGCCTGGCGAGCTCCACGTCGTCGCCTACAAGAATGGCGTCAAGCTGGCCGAGGACACCGTCAAAACCACCGGGGCCGCCGCCAAGGTCGCCATCGCGCCCGACCGCGCGACCATCGCCAGCGACGGCGCCGACCTCTCCTATGTGACCGTCAGCATTCAGGACTCCGCCGGCCTCACCGTGCCGGACGCCATGAACAAGCTGCATTACGAAATCTCCGGACCCGGCGAAATCGTAGCGGTGGACAACGGCGATGCGACCAGCCTTGAACCGATCCAGGGCACATCAGACAGCAAGGCCTTCTACGGTCTCGCCCAGGTGATTGTCCGCGCCAAGGCCGGCCAGACCGGCACGATCACGCTCCGCGCCCAGTCAGACGGACTGACCGCGGCCTCGGTGGCGATCATGAGCAAGTGATTTCGGCTGCGGCGCTCCCTCCGCGCCGCCTTCCGCCAGCTGCTCTCTTCATGGGCCTCACGTCGCGTGAGGCCTTTTTATTTCCCCAGACTGTCCTCTCCCAGTGTATCCAATTTTGCAGAACAACTTAAGTGGTAGGGACGGCTCGGAGTGACGTCCGCGGACGCCTCGGAGTGACGTCCCTACCAACATCGTCAATCTGTTCCAACTACCCCAGCTCACCGGCTCCCACCTTATCCGAGCCGGCGGAGGAGAAACGCACCTGCCCCGTCGTGCCCGTCGACCCACGGAAGGCTCACGACTTTCTGCTCCAGCTCGAAACGTCCACGCGTGTCGTGGAGAAACGACGCCACCACGTCCTCGTTCTCCTCCTCATCGATGCTGCAGGTGCTGTAGACGAGGCGTCCGCCGGGTGCGACCAGCCGCGCGGTCGCATGCAGCAACGCGAGCTGTTGCCCCGCGTGCTTCCGAAAATCCCCCGCCTGCAGCCGCCACTTCACATCCACGCGGTGCCGCATCACGCCGGAATTCGTGCAGGGCGCGTCCAGCAGCACCGCCGCGTATTCCGCGGGCAAGCCGTGTTCCTTGAATAATCCGGCGCCGCCCTGCAGCAGGTCGCCCTGCACCAGCGCCACCTCCACGCCCTGCACGCGCGCGAGGTTTTCCTTCAACCGGTCGATGCGCGGCCCCGGAAGATCCACCGCCACCAGTTTGCCCGTCGTTGCCGCAACTTCCTCCGCTGTAGGCGGGGTGCCCCCACCCCGCTCCGAAGTTTCCGCCACTGAGGCCAGAGTTGGAGCCGCAACTGGGGCCAGCCCTGGGGCCGGGGCGCCCTCGCCCCGGTCTTTTCCCTTCGACGTCGCTGCCGGTGCCACCCGGCCGCCCCCATCCCTCATCGTATCCGTAATCAGCAAACTTTTCCCGCCGGGCGCCGCACAGGCATCAAGCACGGTTTCACCAGCCCGCGGCGCGAGCAACCCGACGGCCAGCCGCGTGCCCGGATCCTGCAAATAGATCTGCCCGCCCGTCAGCAGCGGCTTGATCTCGCCCCAGCGACCGCTCGGCACCTCGACGAAACCCGGCCAGGCGGACGCCTTGAGCCAGGCCGGCGGTGGCGTGCCGGGCACGCGCCAGCGGGCGTAGACCGGCGCGGGCCGCTGGTTCCAGTCGAGCAACAACCGGGTGGACTCGGGACCAAAATGCACCAGCCAGCGCCGCACCAGCCATTCCGGATGGGAATAATACTCGGCCAGCACCGCGGCGTCAGCCAGCTTCGCCGGCGGTGGCGCGACGAGGGAGCCCGCAAGCTTGCGCACAACGGCGTTGACCAGCCGCGCCTCGGCGGGGCTGGTGAGAGTTTTGGTCTGCTCGACGGCGTGATGGACAATCTTGGCGGTCTGACCGGCCTCCGCCGGACCCTCGGACGCCTCGATGAGCTCAAAGCCCGCGATAAACAGGACGGCACGGGTGGCGAAGCGCGGCGGATGGGCGATGAGCCGGCCGAGCGCGGCGTCGAGCCGGCCGAAATGGCGGATGACGCCGAACACCAGGTGCTGGCAGCGGGCGCGCTCCGGACCGGACAGTTCCCGCGGCAGCGTCTCGAGGAGGGCATCGATGCGTTCATGGCGTTCGAGCCAGGCCGCGACGAGCCAGGCGGCGGCGGGCCAGGCCCCGGAGAATTTTGCGGCGGCCGGTGCGGCGGGAAATGTCATGCCGTCACCCTCACCCGGTGCCGCCTACTGGCAAGCTTTTGTGCACGAGCGTCAGCACTGTAGCCGGGGTCGATGACCCCGGTCCGCGACGTTTGGAAATGTGCAGAGCCTCGCGGTGCAATCGGGACACCGGCAAGCCCTTCCAACGGCGCGGCTACGGCCCGGTCAGAGCAGGAGTGGGTAGCGGGTGGGGCCCAAATTTCCATGTCGCCGCCGCCCCGGCCGCCCAGTTGCACGTAATATCCAAGCGGATGCTGTCGTATTTCAAATCGTCATTTTCTTCCTCCGACAACGACCTACTCCCGTAAATCGACCTGGACCCGTAAATCATGGCTCCGCCCGGTCCGGGGATGTAGATGAGCGGCTCACCGTGATCCATGGGGACTTCGCGCAGAAATTCCGGCACCAATTCCGCCATCTTCGCCGGATACCCGCCCTTCGTCTGATGGAATCGCTCCATCGCCAGCCCGACCTCGGCCGCTGCAATTTCAGTCTGCAAATTTTCGATTCGATCGCCGCCGACACAGCATTCAATTAAATGTGACGACTCCAATAGATCGCCTAAGAGGCGGTGCTCAAATACCTCTTCGAAATTCCTGTTCCCCAAAAGCTCTTTCCAAAGAGGGCTCGGCTCTCCTGACGATGTCCCTGCCGCACGACCGCGCCACTCCCGCATCAGGTCAAGGTAGTCCGCATACTCGATCCGGACCATTCCCGCAGCACGGTAGCGCTGGGTTGCGAGCCAATTCCACAGCTCTCCCCTATCCCTTGGAACTCCGTCCATGGGCAGCAATATGCTGCTCGGTGAGATACCGCTCTTGAGCAGATTGAGCAGATCAATGATGGCTACGCCCACGATTATCCGACTGCCGTCAATGGCACGCACACGTCCCGGGATCAGATCCAAACCGGCCAGTCGTTCGACAAATTTCTGGTTCCATGCCGGTGAAACGGCTCCGGCGGCCACAACTTTTTCCAATTGATCCAAAGCCTGCTCCCAAGCGCGCCAGTGGACGCGTTGCGAATTATCAATCGGCTCGGCGGCCCCAAAATCGGCCAGGATCATCATGTCCCAGACATCGGCGCATGCCTCTGCGTTCTGGCCCCGGCTGGCCGCCAGCAGCGCGTGCGGCGCGAGGAGCCGGGCGGCCCATGCCATTGGAAATTCGTTGGGGTTCTTACAATCGATGCCTTTCTCGTATTCGAGCTTGGCATCATAGCCTTTGCGGCTGGCAGCCTCACGAATCAACGCCAACACGTCTTGCACAGGTTGGGGTTCCAATAGGGTTGCCAGTTCCTTCGTTCCCGCCTCATCGAGCCGAAAACCCGGATGGGCTTCGTTAAACTTATCCAGCTTCCCCGCCAATCCATGCTCATTACTTTCCCTAAGCAAGGGCTCCAGGACCGGTCCGATTTTCGCGATCACCAGCGCCGCGTTGTCCGCATCCGGCATGGGCGGAGGGCGGATTTCGTCGATCGTCATCGGCAGTCCGGCGGCGAGGCAGCGGGCCTGGGCCGCAGCGAGGGCGGATTTGGTGGACTCATTCCAACCCCACGCCGCCACTGCCAGCACGACCAGCAGGCCCGCGAAAAGCTTGAGAACGAAGATCAATCGCTTCCGTTTCATGGGGTGCCGTCAGATAAACCCCTTGCCGCCTCGCGGGCAAGCCCGCCCCGGCGGGTCGGAGCACCTTTCATTCGCAATGGAGCCCATGCCCCGAAGCTGGCTTCGGCTCGGTTGTAGCCGGGGTCGCGAGAGTGCGACAGCCTCGGCGGCTGCCCCCGGTGCTTGGGTTTGCCCAACACCGAACCCCGGGGTCAGCGACCCCGGCTACAGTGGATCCTCAATGCCCCGGGGCTTGCCCAGGGTGATGCTTACTCATTTCCGAACGGTAGCGACGGCTCTCCGAGCCGTCCGCGGACGCCACGGAGTGACGTCCCTACCAAAAACATCAAACGCTGCCTTCGCCCCCACCGGGGCGCTCCACTCCCAATCAGCGCATTGGGGTCAATGCGCTCCACCTCAATCTCGCGGGGTGAGGGCACCCCGCCTACAATCCTGGAATCCGACCCGCCGGAGCAACGCAACGGGGGCGTCGCGTCCCCAGGGTGATGCGACCCGCCGGTTGAGGCAGTCACGGCCGCGTTCGGAAACTCCGCGGCTGTGGGATCATCGCTTCGCCGTCCCCACATTTGGCTTAAACCCAGGTCCGACACCCTCCGGATCTTCCCGCCAGTCGACGCCACCACGCCCGGGCGGCTCAGATGAATCCGACACACTGTTTGACAAGCGGGGGTTTTCTGCGCTCAAATGACCGTTTAGGCCCTCACACACGCAAAAATGAATTCCGAAGCCGTCTCCGCGCTCATCGCCAAAAACCCGTCCCTGAAGACGGCCAAAGCCAAGCTGGAGGCGATGGAGCCTGGCGCCTACTGCATCCACCGCAGCTGGGGCTTCGGCCAGATCAAGAAGTACAACGAGTCCACCCAGAAGCTCGTCATCAACTTTGAGGGCAAGAACGCCCACCAGATGGACCCCGTGTTCTGCGTCACCACCATGGACGTCCTGCCCGCCGGCCACCTGCTGGTCCGCAAGGAGACCGAGCCCAAGGTCATCGCCGCCCTCATCGCCGAAAATCCCGCCCAGCTGATCGTCGAGGCCCTGCAGGCCTACCCGAACAACGCCACCACCGCCATCGACCTCGAAATCACCCTCGCCCAGGTCGTCGGCGAGGAGAAGTTCAAAAAATGGTGGTCCCTCGCCAAGAAGGCCGTGGCCAAGGACCCGCGCGTCGCCGTTCCCGCCAAGAAGACCGAGTGCTACATCCTCCGCGAAACCCCGGTCGCCGTCGGTGACGAGATCTTTGAAGCCTTCACCGGCACCCGTTCCGCCCGCCGACGCATCGCGCTGGCCGAGGACATCATCGGCGTCGGCAAGGACTTCAAGGGCGACCTCAACGTCATCCTGACCGGCGTCACCGAGCAGGTGAAGACCAGCAACCAGCTCGACTCCGCCGAACGCCTCTACGGCGCCCACATCCGCGACCGCCTGGCCAAGCTGGCCGGCGTCGACCCGGCCACCCTCGAGCCGTCCCAGGCCTCCCTCGTCACCAACGTCCGCGATCTCGCCGCCATCGCCGACAAGATCCCGGTGCACTTCCAAAGCACCTTCCTCGAGCTGATCAAGGAGACCCACCCGGTCGAATACCGCGACCTCACCTTCGGCCTCCTCAAGACCAGCCAGGGCAAGTTCACCACCGAGTGCATCAACTTCCTCGTCGAATACGGCCACGCCGACGAACTCGCCGCCGCCCTCAAGCGCTGGCAGGTCGAGCAGAATCTCCGCGTCCATGTCCTGCTCTGGATCGTCAAGAACCGTCACTCGAAGAAGTTCGCCAAGCTGCTCAACGACCTGATCACCCCGCGCCTGCTCAGCTCCATCTTCTTCGCCATCGACTACGAGGCGCTTCAGGCCGCCAGCGCCCGCCGCATCCCGCTCGCCGACATCCTCAGCGAGGACACCGACCTCATCTCCGACCTGCTCTCGACCGCGGATCCCGAAACGGCCCGCGATCTGGCCAACACGCTCCTGCTCAACCAGGGCTTCGAACAGCTGACCAAGAAGTCCCTGCTCGCCCGCTTTATCAAGATCTTCCCCGGCATCCAGTCCCTCGTGGCCGCCGACGCCGAATCCAAGGAGGAACAGCTCCTCGTTTCCCGCGAAAGCTACGAGCGCAAGCGCTCCGAATACGAGACCATCGTGTCCCGGAAGATCCCCGAGAATTCCAAGGCCATCGCCACCGCGCGCGAACACGGCGATCTCAAGGAAAACTCCGAATATAAGATGGCTAAGCAGGACCAGTCCGTCCTCATGGCCCAGAAGTCCCAGCTCGAACGCGAGCTCGGCCACGCCCGCATCACCGATTTCAAGGAAGCCAGCGCCGACCAGGTCAGCGTCGGCAGCGTCGTCGACGTCACCCTCGGCTCCACCGGCAAGGCCACCCGCTACACGATTCTCGGCGCCTGGGACAGCGTGCCGGACCAGAACGTGATCGCCTACAAGACGCCGCTCGGCCTGGCGCTCCTCTCCAAGAAGCCCGGCGACACCATCAAGGTGAAGATCGGCTCCTCCGAGGAGAGCTATACCGTCACCGGCCTCGGCCGGTACGTGGACGGCAAATGAGCTGACGCGGGGCAGGCCGGCCGGATTCAAATCTCCGCTCCCGCCCCATGGCGCCTCTCCTCCAGGGTTTTGCCATCGGCTTTGCGGTGGCGGCCCCGGTCGGCCCCATCGGCCTGCTCTGCATCCGGCGCTCGATTCTTGACGGCCGGCTCACGGGATTTGTCACCGGACTGGGCGCTGCCTTTGGCGACGCCATTTACGGACTGGTGGCCGCCCTCGGCCTGACGTCGGTGACGGGCTTTGTCGGCCACCACGGACCCGCTTGCGAACTGGCCGGCGGCCTCTGCCTCCTGGTGCTCGGGCTGGCCATGGCGCGCAGCCGCCCGCGACCCCGCCCCGCCGGCACCGTGCATGCGCCCAATCTCACCGCCGCCTTCGCCTCGGCCGCCGCCATCACCCTCGCCAATCCGATGACTGTCGCCGCCTTCCTTGGAATCTTCACCGGCCTGGGCCCCGGCCTCACCGCCAGCGGAATCGCCCCGGTCAGCTGGCTCGTGCTCGGCGTCTTTCTCGGCTCGGCCGCCTGGTGGCTGATCCTCAGCGGCTGCGCGAGCTGGTTCGGCCGCAATATCTCCGACGAACGCCTGCACCTCTTCAATCTTACCGCCGGCCTGGCGATCGCAGCCTTCGGCGTCTGGCAACTCGTGCGCGCGGGAGCCCGGCTGATATGACCGGTTCAGCTGCGCGATTTCCCCTCTTCGCATCTTCGTGGTACATCTTTCACAACATCCCACGTGGTAGGGACGGCTCTCCGAGCCGTCCGCGGACGCCACGGAGTGAAGTCCCTACCAAGATCGCCAAACAGTACCATCCCCCCTCGCACCGCCCGCTTGCCATGCCGGGTCCCAGGCCCCAGCCTTCCGTCCGTTGAACGCCTCATGGGACACCCTCAAACTCCTCGCCGACCCGACCCGGCTGCGCATCCTGGCGCTCCTGCTCCGCGAAGAGCTGTCGGTGGCCGAGCTGCAGGAGATCCTCGGCATGGCCCAGTCCCGCATCTCCTCGCAGCTCGCGATGCTCCGCCAGGCCGACGCCGTGACGGACCGGCGCGAGGGCAAAAAGGCCTTTTACTCGCTGCGCCCCGGTCTGCCCGCCAAGACCCGCGCGCTGCTCGCCGCCGCCTGCGACGCGGTGGCCGAGCTGCCGGAACTGGCCGAGGACCACACCAATCTCGAACGCATTCTGCAAAAGCGACGCGCCCATCAGGAACAGTATTTCAATCTCATCGCGGGCCGCCTCGGCAAAAACTACTTTCCCGGCCGGTCCTGGGAGGCCATCGGCCATCTGGCGCTCCGGCTGGCGCCGGCGATCACGGTCGCCGACCTCGGCGCCGGCGAGGGGCTCATTTCGCAGCTGCTCGCCCGCCGGGTGGCCAAGATCTGGTGCATCGACAACTCCCCCCGCATGGTCGAGGTCGGCACCGCCCTGGCCAAGAAGAACGGCTTCGCCAACCTCACCTACAAGCTCGGCGACATCGAGGCCGTGCCGCTGCCCGACCGCTCGGTTGATCTCGCCATCCTCAGCCAGGCCCTGCACCACGCGCAGCACCCGCAGACGGCCGTGGACGAAGCCGCGCGCATCCTCCGGCCGGGCGGCCAGCTCCTCGTGCTCGACCTGCGGGAGCACGGCTTTGAAAAGGCGCGCGAACTCTATGCCGACGTCTGGCTGGGCTTCAAGGAAAGCGCCCTGCACGGATTCCTGAAGCAGGCCGGCTTCCAGCACGTCGAGATCAACACCGTCGCCCGCGAGCCCGCCGAGCCGCATTTCGAAACCCTGCTCGCCAGCGGGGTGAAACCGGGCCGCTGACCATCCCGCGAACCCGGTCTCAGACCCGCTCCCTGTCACCCGGGTTGGGGTCACTGCCCAGATCCGGCCGGAGGCCGTAGAATTTCAGCTTTTCCCGGACGGTCAGGCGGGACCAACCGAGGAGGCGCGCCATCTGCGTGATGTTGCCTGTGGTGGCGGCATGGGCTTGCGCCAGCAGTTCGCGCTCGACGGCGCCGAAGACACTGCTGATCGCGCCCAGGCCGGGTTCACGCCGCGCCTGGGTCAGCGCCTCGGCGCAGATCGCCTGCAGGGACTGGCTGGACGCCGACTCCGGAGCGGCGAGCGGACCCTGCGTCAGCGACTGCTGCGCCACTTCGCCGGTGATCGCATAGCCGTGCGCGAGCAGCAGCATCCGCTTCACCACGTTCTCCAGCTGCCGCACGTTACCCGGCCAGGGCTGAGCCGCGAGGACGCGCAGAGCGGCCGGTTGGACCGCCGCCACGCCGCCGAGATCCGCCCCGTGGCGGGCCACGAAATAGCTCACCAAGGCGGGAATGTCCTCCGGCCGCTCCCGCAGGGGCGGTATCCGAATTACCACGACATTCAGGCGATACCACAGGTCCTCCCGGAAGGCCCCTTTGGCGACCAGGGCCGGCAAGTCGCAATGGGTGGCGGCGATGACCCGCACATCCACGGCGATGGACTCGCGCCCGCCCACCCGGGAGATCACCCGCTCCTGCAGCACGCGCAGCAGCTTGGCCTGCGTTTCCAGCGCCAGGTCGCCGATTTCATCGAGAAAAAGCGTCCCCTGGTCCGCCTGCTCGAAGCGGCCGATCCGACGCTGTTCCGCGCCCGTGAACGCGCCGCGCTCATGGCCAAACAATTCGCTCTCGAGCAGATTCGCGGGGATGGCCGCACAGTTGAAGGCGACGAACGCCCGACCCTTGCGGTCACCATGCTGCCACAGGGCACGGGCGACCAGTTCCTTGCCGGTGCCCGTTTCGCCCAGAATCAGGATCGACACGGGCTTCTCCGCCACGCGGCCGATCTCCTTGTACACAGCCTGCATGACCCGGCTTTGTCCGACCAGCGCCAGATCCTGCACTGGCTCCACGCCGATCGCGACCCGCTCCCGCCCGCGGCGTCCGGCCGCGGCGGCGCGGGCCAGCACTGGGATGAGCTCCTCCATCTCGAACGGTTTCAGGAGATAGTCGAACGCCCCCCGGCGCGTGGCCTCGATGGCGGTTTCGGTCGTGCCATGGGCGGTCATCAGCACCACCGGCAGGTTGGGCAATTCCTGACGCAGGGTGTCGATCAGCGCCAGGCCTGAAACTTCCGGCATCCGCAAATCGGTGAGCACGCAGTCAAAGTCCTCCGCCAGCGCCGCCGCCAGCCCGCTTTTTCCGTCCGCATGGCTGGTCACGTCGTACCCCTCGCCCACCAGGACCCGCTCCAGCGCCGATCGGGCGGAAGCATCGTCATCAATCAGGCAGACTCGCGGGGGGAGACTCACGGTTCCGCAGCTTGGCGGGGCGAATTGGACAGGGGCAAGCCCACAAGAAACTGGGTGCCGGTTCCGGCCGCGCTTTGGAAGCGGATCGCGCCGCCGAGGTTCTCGACCAGTCGCGCCACGATTGACAGCCCGAGCCCGGTGCCCGACGGCTTGGTGGTGAAGAACGGGTCGAAGAGCCGGGGCCGGACGTCGGCCGGAATCCCGGGGCCGTCGTCGGTCACGGAAAGGACGGCGCACTCCGTCCGTTGGCCCGGCAAGAACCCGCGCTCGCAGTGCAGCTTCAGCTCAATCCGGCCCGGCCGGCCCCCAAAGGCCTCCTGGGCGTTGCGAACCAGATTGAACATGATTTGCCGAAGCTGGTCAGGATCGATGACGACGGTCGCACTCCCCGCCGTGACCATCGTCAGGTCAACGTGCGCCGCGGCAAGTTCCGGCAGGACGAAGGCGGCGAATTCGCCCAGCCAGACGGCCAGGTCCACTTTCCGGAGCGCGGCCTCGGCCGGGTTCGCGTAACCGAGCACGTCGCGGACAATGCGCTCCAGCCGGTCCACCTCCATCGCGATGGCGTGCAGATCGTCCCGGCCATCGCCGGCCCCCAGCGTCTGGCGCAAGGTATACAGGCGGGCCTTGATCGCGGTGAGCGGATTGCGGATTTCGTGGGCCACACCGGCCGCCAGGGTGCCGAGCGCGGAAAGCTTCTCCCGTTTAACGAGGAGGGTCTCCTTGTCCACCAGCTGCAGGCGCAACGGCTGGACCACATCGCGGTAAAGCAACCGAACAAGCGCGGCGATGGAAGCCAGCAGGAGCCCGAGTCCAACAAAGATCAGGTTGCGCATCCAGAGCAGCGAATTGAGCGAGGCCGCCAGCAGATCCCGCAGATCTCCGTCGTGGGCGGCCGCAAAGTCGTCGGCAATGCTCTGCAGTCGGTTCGCGCTGTCATCGAACATCACCACCGTATCGCGGTCGAGCGGGCTGCTCAGCCCGTTGGTGTGGGCGTCGAGGGCGTCCAGCTTGATGAAGTAGGACTGCGTTTCCACGACCATTTTGTGCACGATCGATCGTTCCGTCATGCTGTTGTCGGCCAGTTGCTGGGCGGTCAGCCAGTCGCTCAGTTTCTGGCGCCGCTGCCGGATGACCGCCACACTGTCCGCCGCCGCCGCCGTGCCGATGCGGAGCAAGGCCCCGTGCAGGTCGTCCACCGCGGACCGGAATTGGCGCGCCAGGGTGGCCGCCTCGATCTCCACGTGGGCCAGTTGCTGCAGTTTGCTGCTCGCGTCGCGTTGCACCACCACCGCGAGCCATACACAGGTGGACACGGCGAGTGCGAGCACCAGGGCCAGGAACACAATCCGGCGCCGGAAAACATGAGAGAACGCATACATGCTGATAAGCTAATGACCGGTTACCGGTCATCCACCAGCCACCCGCAACCGCCAGCGCGATGCGAGAATATTCGCATATGATTTATCCATTGTTGTTTGAGTAAGCTGACCAGGGCGGCATGGAAGCGGCAGAGGGAGGGCATGATGTTCCGACCAGCCCTTCCCGGGGTAAGTGCCATACCAACCGACCAATTATCCGGAAATTGGATACCCGGGTGCGGGAAGATCGCGGCCGGCCGGGGGCCGGTTGCGGGAGGATGAGACCGCCATCCAGCCCACCCCTTCGCTGCAACCACCGCATCGACCCGTTGGCCACCGCAGGTGAATGCTGCCGCTCCATGCTCCGTCTCCGTGCTTCGGCTGAGCCGCGCCGGGCTCGCCTCCTGTCTGCTCCTGACCGCGCTGACGCAGGGCGGGCTGTTCCTGCTCCAGGCGGACGAACCGGCCCGCCCCCCTGGCACCGCCGGGAGCGGATCCGCCGTATCCCCGGCGGTCCGGCGGGAATTCGACCGCTTTCTCGACCACCATCCGCTGCTGGAAGACCAACTGCGGCTCCAGCCGCAGCTCATCTCCGATGCGGCCTTTGTGACTCGGAATGCCGAACTGCACGATTTCCTCCAGACCAATCCGACCTTGGTTTCGAACCTGCGCGTCGATCCCGGATATTATGTCAACCGCGCCCTGCTGCGGCAGGCGAACGCCCCGCTGCCCGTCACCGAGTTTGCACCCCTGCGGGACCTGTTTCAGCAGCAACCCCGGGTCGAACTGGCGTTGAAAATCCGCCCCGAGCTGATCCGGGATCCGCGTTTCCTGGCGATGCACCCGGAGCTGCATGATGTGCTCACCGGCCATCCCTCCCTCGCGCGGGTTTTCCTGCCCGTCCCGCCGCCGTCGCACAAATAGGGAATCCCGTTCCTTTCGCACCGCTGTCCTCGACCACGTTTACGTCCTGACCATTCCGCTCCGAAACCAATAACATCATCCGCATGTCTCCCGCCCTCCCAAACACCAACCGCATCCGCGCCTTCACCCTCGTTGAAATCATGATCGTGGTCGTCATCATCGGCCTGCTTGCCGCCATGGCCATTCCGGCGTTCCAAAAGGTCCGCTCCAGTTCACAGGACAAGACGGTGCTCAACAATCTCCGGCAGCTCAGCACCGGGGCCGACCAGTATTACCTTGAGATGGGGGTCAGTTCCGTCGCCACCACCGACCTGATGGGGAGTAACTCCTCCCAATACGTGAAGACGTTCCCGACCGTCGCCAACGAGACCTACACGGCGGTGTTGCAGCAGGGAGTGGCCATCACAGCCAGTGGTGTCGCCGGCGCCCGCACCATCACTTACAGCCCCTAGGCCGGCCCTTGCCGACGCCGCGGGGCGCGGGACCACTGGGTCAATGTGCCGGCGCCAACGCGGCCGGGCCCCAGGCGCCGCCGGCGGCCTTGAAAAGGACCACGCCGGCGTTCAGCCGGTGGCCGAGGAGTTCGACATTTGTCCGCTCGGCGTTCAGCTGGGCGGACTGCGCGGTCACGACGTTGAGATAGCTGACGGTGCCCGCGCGGTATTGGTTGAGGGTGATGGTCGCGGATTTCCGCGCGGCGGCCAGCGCCCGGTCCTGCACGACGGCCTCCTGCGCAAGAATGTTCACGGCCGCGAGGTTGTCCTCCACCTCCTGAAAAGCGGTCAGCACGGTCTGCCGGTAGGTCGCCAGGCTCGCATCATAGACCGCGCGGGCCTGCGCCACCCCGGCGCGGACTTTGCCGGAATCGAACAGCGGCACGGCGGCCGCAGCCCCGAGCGACCAGAGCTCGCTGGGGGCCGAAAACAGCCGTTGGTAGCGCGGGCTCTGGAAGCCGGCGGCGCCCGAAAGCGAAACCAGCGGAAAGTAGCCGGCCCGGGCGACGCCGATCTGGGCGGAGGCGGCGGCCAACCGCCGCTCGGCTCCGGCGATGTCGGGCCGGCGTTCGAGCTGCTGCGAGGGAATCTGGGCCGGGGGCGCCGGCGGGAGCAGCGTGAGCTCGGCCGTCGGCAGTGAGAAACCTGCGGGGGGCTGGCCAAGCAGGACGGCGATCGCGTGCTCGAGCTGGGCGCGTTGCAGGCCGAGGTCAATGGCCTGGGCCCGGGCGCTTTCGAGCTGGGACTCGGCGGCGGCGACATCGGCGGGGGTGTCGACCCCCTGCGCATACCGGTTCTGCGAAATCTGGAGGAAGCGCGCATAGTCCGCGAGGATCCGGGTGTAGAGCTGCTGCTCGGTGTCCGCCACCCGGAGGGAAAAATACGTCTGGGCGAGCGTGGCCTGAAGGCTGAGCCGGACCGACTCAAGGTCGGCCGCGCTGGCGGCGGCGGTGGCCCGGCCGGCCTCGGTCTCGCGTCGCACCCGGCCCCAGAGGTCGAGCTCCCAGGCGGCCGACAACCCGGCGCCAAAGAGGTTGCGCGCGGTCCCCGGGGTGCCGTTCCGACCGGCCGAGCCGTCGGCGCTGACCGACGGAAGGAGGCCGGCCTCGGCGATGGTGGCGGCGGCCTGGGCCTGCCGGAACTGCGCCTCGGCGATCTGGAGCGTGTTGCTGGAGACCGCGAGCCGGTCCTCGAGACCGCTGAGCACCGGGTCGCCGTAGGCCAGCCACCAAGCGCCGCGCGGCAGCTGTTCGGCCGGCGCGGCGGCTTTCCAGTCGCCGGCCTCCTTGAACGCAGGCGCGTCGACCTTCGGGCGCTGATAGTCGGGCCCGAGGGCACAGCCGGCGAGGAGGAGCAGGGCGGAAACGGCGGCGGGAAAATGGCGGTGGGCTTTCATGCGAGGGGAAGGCGGGCGGGAACCGGGACCGGAACGGACGCCGGACGCAGGGCGCGCCAGACGCTCGTGCCCCAGACACCGAAACGATCGAGGTAGAGATAGACGACGGGAGTGGTGTAAAGGGTCAGGATCTGGCTCACGACCAGGCCGCCGACGATCGCGATGCCGAGCGGCTGCCGCAGCTCCGCGCCGTCGCCATGGCCCATGGCCAGCGGGACCGCGCCGAGGAGGGCGGCCATGGTGGTCATCATGATCGGGCGGAACCGCAGCAGGCAGGCGCGGTAAATGGCGTCTTCCGCCCGCGACCCGGTCCGCCGCTGGTCCTCGATCGCGAAGTCGATCATCAGGATGGCGTTCTTCTTCACGATGCCGATGAGCAGGATCACCCCGATGAACGCCATGATGGTGAAATCCGTGCGGCTGACGAGGAGGGCGAGGAGAGCGCCGCCGCCCGCCGAGGGCAGGGTGGAAATGATGGTGAGCGGATGGATGAGGCTCTCGTACAGGATGCCGAGCACGAGGTAGACGGTGACCAACGCGGCCAGAACCAGCAGCGGCTGGTTGGCCAGCGCCGCCTGGTAGGCCTGGGCCGTGCCCTGAAAGCTGCCGTGGATCGAATTGGGAACGCCGGCGCGCATCAGGGCATCCTCCACCGCGCGGGTGGCGTCGGAGAGCGAGTTGCCGGGGGCGAGATTGAAGGAGACGGTGGTCGCCACGAACTGGCCCTGGTGGTTCACGGCGAGCGAGGTGTTGGTGGGCTCCCAGCGGGCGAAGGCCGACAGCGGCACCTCGGCCCCGCTGTTGGAGACGATGTAGGTGTTGCCCAGCTCGGAGGGATTCTGCCAGTAGGGCGGCGCCACCTCCATCACGACATGATATTGATTGAGGGGATTGTAGATGGTCGAGACCTGCCGCTGGCCGAACAGGTCGTTGAGGGTGGAGTCGAGCTGGAAAAGGTTGATTCCCAGACGGGTCGCAGCGTCGCGGTCGACCACCAGGGAGGTCTGCAGCCCGAGGTCCTGCTGGTCGGTGCTCACGTCCGCGATTTCGGGCACCGCGGCGAGCGCCTGACGGATGCGCGGCTCCCACGCGCGGAGCTCGCCAACGTCGTCGGCGCTGAGGGTGTACTGGTACTGGGCGTTGGCGCCGCGGCCGCCCACGCGCACATCCTGCGAAGCTTGGAGGATCAGGGTCGCACCGGGCACACGCGCGAGCTGCCGGCGAAGGCGGGCGATGACCAGGTCGGCCGAGAGCTGGCGTTCGGCAATGGGCTTCAGAAAGACGAAGAAGAACGCGCCGTTCCGCTGGCCGCCGCCGGTGAAGGCGACCACGTGATCCACCGCCGGATCGGCCTTCACGATGGCGACAAAGCCGGTCAGCTTCTGCTGCATCGCCTGAAAAGAAATGCTCTGGTCCGCCACCAGGTTGCCCTGCAGCCGGCCGGTGTCCTGCTGCGGCATCAAGCCCTTCGGGATGATGATGTACAGGCAGACATTGAGCACAACCGTGCCGACCAGGGCGACCAGCATCACGAAGCGGTGGGCCAGCGCCCACCGGAGCGTCCGGTCGTAGCCCTGCAGCAGCCGGTCGAACAGCCGGCCGATGAAGCGGGACAGCCGGCCGGGCTTCTCCTCGTGCTCCGAGCGCAGCAACCGGGCGCACATCATCGGCGTGGTCGTCAGCGAGACCACGAGCGAGATCAGGATCGCGGCGGACAGCGTGACGGCGAACTCGCGGAAGAGCCGCCCGATGATTCCGCCCATGAGCAGGATGGGCACGAAGACGGCGATGAGCGACAGACTCATCGAAATCACCGTGAAGCCGACCTCCCGCGCCCCGCGGAGCGCCGCCTCGAACGGGGTCAAGCCCTGCTCGATGTGCCGGGAAACGTTTTCCAGCACCACCACGGCGTCGTCCACGACAAAGCCCGTGGCAATCGTCAGCGCCATGAGCGAGAGGTTATCTAGGCTGTAGCCGGCGAGATACATGATGCCGAAGGTGCCGATGAGCGAAACCGGCACGGCCACGGCGGGAATGACGGCGGCGCGCCAGCGGCGCAGGAACAGGAACACCACCATGATCACCAGCGCGAGCGAGATCAGCAGCGTGCGCTCCACCCCGTGCAGCGACGCGCGGATGGTGGTCGTGCTGTCAGAGGCGATCTGGAGGTCGATCGAGCTCGGGATTGAGGCCTGCAACATGGGCAGGATAGCCTTCACCCGGTCCACGGTCTCGATCACATTCGCCCCGGGCTGGCGCCGCACCTGGACGAGCACGGCGGGCCGGCCGTCGGCCAGGCCGGCATTACGCAGGTCCTGGACCGAATCGGTCACGGTGGCGACATCGGCGAGCCGCACCGCCGCGCCGTTGCGGTAGGCGACCACAATGGGCAGGTAGTCCGCCGCCTTGTTTGCCTGGTCGTTGGCGGCGATCTGCCAGTGATGGGTGTCGCCGTCGAGTGAACCCTTCGGGCGGTTGGCGTTGGTCGTCGCAATGGCCGAGCGGACCGCCGAGGTGGCGATACCGTAGCGGTCGAGCGCGGTCGGAGTGAGCTCCACGCGCACCGCCGGCAACGAGCTGCCGCCGACATCGACCTGCCCCACTCCATCCACCTGCGCGAGCGCCTGCGCGAGGACGGTCGAGGCAGCGTCATACATCTGACCCTGGTCGAGCGTGGGCGAAGTCAGCGACAGGATGATCACCGGGGAGTCGGCCGGGTTGACCTTGCGGTAGGTCGGATTGCTCGGCAACCCGGTCGGCAGCAGGCTGCGGGCGGCATTGATCGCCGCCTGGACATCGCGGGCAGCGCCGTCGATGTCGCGGCTCAGATCGAACTGCAGCGTGATGCGCGTCGAGCCGAGCGAGCTCGAGGAGGTCATCTCCGTGACGCCGGCGATCCGGCCGAGCGAGCGTTCCAGCGGCGTCGCGATGGTCGCGGCCATGGTCTCCGGGCTCGCGCCCGGGAGGTTCGCGTTGACCGAGATGGTGGGAAAGTCGACCTGCGGCAGCGGCGACACCGGCAGCAGCTGGAAGGCGATGATGCCCGTCAGCGCGATGCCGAGGGTCAGCAGCGAAGTGGCGACGGGCCGCCGGATGAAGGGGGCGGACAGGCTCATGGGGTCGCCAAAGCCGGAGCGGGCTGCGCCCGTTTCATCCGCCGGGCCAGGCGGTCGAAAGCCAGGTAGATCACCGGGGTGGTGAACAGCGTGAGCATCTGGCTGAAGATCAGGCCGCCGACCATGGTGATGCCGAGCGGATGGCGCAGTTCGGAGCCGACGCCGGTGCCGAGTATCAGCGGCAGGGCGCCGAGCAGGGCGGCCATGGTGGTCATCAGGATCGGACGGAAGCGGAGCAGGCAGGCCTGGTAGATGGCCTCCTCCGGCGCCTTGCCCTCGTGGCGTTCGGCGTCGAGGGCGAAGTCAATCATCATGATCGCGTTCTTCTTCACGATGCCGATGAGCAGAATGATGCCGATGATCGCGATCATGCCGAGGTCGGTGCCCCAGAGCTGGAGGGCCAGCAGCGCGCCCACGCCCGCGGACGGCAGCGTGGACAGGATGGTGATGGGATGGATGTAGCTCTCGTAAAGGACGCCCAGGACGATGTACATCGTGACCACCGCGGCGAGGATGAGGAACAAGGTGTTAGTGAGCGAGGCGCTGAACGCCTGCGCCGCGCCCTGGAAGCTCGTGATGATGCTGGCGGGCAGACCGAGGTCCTGCTTCGCCTGCCCGATGGCGTCGACGGCGTCGCCCAACGAAAAGCCCGGCGCCAGATTGAACGAGATGGTCGCGGCGGGAAATTGGGCGGCGTGGTTGATCGACAGCGGAGCGCGGCGTTCGCTGACCTTGGCCACGGCGGTGAGGCGCACTTCGGCGCCCCCGACCGCGGTGACATAGATATTGTCGAGCGCCGCCAGATTGCGCTGCAGCTCGGGCGGCGCCTCCAGCACCACCCGGTACTGGTTGGATTGGGTGAAGATGGTCGAAACCAGGCGCTGACCGAAGGCGTTGTAGAGCGCGTTGTCGATGGCCGCGACGGTGACCCCAAGGCGCGAAGCCGAGTCGCGGTCGATCTCAAGGTAGGCCTGGAGGCCGTCGTTCTGGAGATCGCTCGCGACATCGGCGAGGGCCGGCAGCGTCTGCAGCTTGTCGACGAGCCGGCCGACCCAGAGATTGAGGTCGTCCGGATTGGCGGACTCGACGCTGAACTGGTACTGCGTGCGGCTGACGGTGCTCTCGATGGAGAGATCCTGCACGGGCTGGAGGTAGAGAGAGATGCCGGCGACGGCGGCGAGCTGCGGCTCGAGGCGGCGGATGACGTCCACCGCCGAAACCCGGCGTTGGCGCTCGGGCTTCAGGTTGATCAGCATCCGCCCGCTGTTGAGGGTGGCGTTGGTGCCGTCCACGCCGATGTAGGAGGACAGGCTTTCCACCGCCGGATCGGCGAGGATGACGCGGCCCAGCGCCTGCTGGCGGTCGGCCATGGCGGCGAAGGAGACCGACTGGGCCGCCTCGGAGATGCCCTGGATCGCGCCGGTGTCCTGCACGGGAAAGAAGCCCTTCGGGATGTTGAGGTAGAGGACCACGGTGAGGACGAGCGTACCGACGGCGACGACCAGGGTGAGCCCCTGGTGCTTGAGCACCCAGCGCAGCATCGTGCCGTAGCGTGCGATCACATTCTCAAAGAACCGGCCGCTGGCCCGGAAGAAACGCCCCTGCTTCTCCGGCGGCGTATGGTGCAGCAGCTTGGCGCACATCATCGGGGTGAGCGTCAGCGACACCACCGCCGAGATGAGGATGGAGACGGCGAGGGTGATCGCGAACTCGCGGAAGAGCCGGCCGACCACATCGCCCATGAAGAGCAGCGGGATAAGCACGGCGATCAGGGACACGGTCAGGGAAATGATGGTGAAGCCGATCTGCTCGGCGCCCTTCAGCGCGGCGGCGAGCGGGGCCTCACCCTCCTCGATGTAGCGTGAGATGTTTTCGATCATCACGATGGCGTCGTCCACGACGAAACCGGTCGCGATCGTGAGGGCCATGAGCGTGAGGTTGTTGATGCTGAAGCCCGCGAAATACATCACCCCGAAGGTGCCTACGAGCGAGAGCGGGACGGCCACGCCGGGGATGATCGTCGCCGGGATGTTGCGCAGGAAGAGGAACACCACCATCACGACCAGCGCGACTGAGATCATCAGCTCGACCTGCACGTCGGCGACGGACGCCCGGATCGTCACGGTGCGATCGGTCAGCGGAATGACCTCGATGGCGGCCGGCAGCCCGGCCTGCAGTTGCGGGAGCAGCTTCTTGATGAGATCGACGACCTCGATGACGTTGGCGCCGGGTTGGCGCTGGATGTTGAGGATGATGGCCGAGCGGTCGTTGGCCCAGGCCGCCAGCTGGGTGTTTTCCGCGCTGTTGACGATCTTCGCGACGTCGCTCAGCCGGATCGGGGCGCCGTTGCGGTAGGCGATGATGAGATTCGCATAGTCGTCGACGGACTTGAGCTGGTCGTTGGCGTCGATCGTCGAGGCGCGGGTCGGGCCGTCAAAGCTGCCCTTGGCCTGGTTGACGTTAGCGCTGCCGATGGCGGTCCGGACGTCGTCGAGGGTGAGCCCGGCGGCGGCGAGCGAGCGGGGATCGGCCTGGACGCGCACCGCGGGCCGTTGCCCGCCGCTGATGCTCACCAGACCGACGCCGGCGATCTGCGAGAGCTTCTGCGCGAGGCGGGTGTCGACCAGGTCCTCCACCTTGGGGAGCGGGATCGTCGTTGACGTGATGCCAAGGGTGATGATGGGGGCGTCCGCGGGATTGACCTTGTTGTAGATGGGCGGCGTCGGCAGGTCGGTGGGCAGCAGGTTGCTGGCCGCGTTGATCGCCGCTTGGACCTCCTGCTCCGCGACGTCGAGGGTCAGGTCGAGGGTGAACGTCAGCGTGATCAGCGAGGCGCCGCCCGAGCTGGTCGAGGCCATCCGGCCGAGGCCGGGCATCTGCCCAAACTGGCGTTCCAGCGGCGCGGTGATGGAGGAGGTGATCACATCGGGGCTGGCGCCCGGGTAAAGGGTGACAACCTGGATGGTCGGGTAGTCCACCTGCGGCAGGGCCGAGATGGGCAGCAGGCGGTAGGCAAAGGCGCCCGCCAGCAGGATCGCGACCATCAGGAGCGAGGTCGCGACCGGACGGACGATGAAGGGTTTGGAGGGATTCACGCGAGCACGGGTCCGGGTTGCTCAGCTTTGCGGCGCCGCGGGCGGGGTCCCGGTGCCGTCCCCACTCCGCCGGCCGCCGCCGCGCCCGCCCCGGGTTCCGGGACCGGCCGCCGGGATGGCCGCGGTTCCCGCGGCCGAAGCCGGAGCGACGAGGTCGACCGCGGCGCCGTCGCGCAGCTTGTCCACGCCGTCCACCACCACCTGCTCGCCGGCCGCGATGCCTTTGGTCACCGCCGTCACCCCACGCTCGGCCGGCCCGGTTTCAATCGGGCGCACCGCCACGGTCTTCTGGGCCGACACCACATAGACATAGGTCGCCGAGGTGCTGCGCTGCACGGCGGCCGTCGGCACGACCGTAGCGCCCTTGATCTGGTCGGCGATCAGCTGTACATTCACAAACTGGTTGGGAAACAGCGATTCGTCCGCATTCGGAAACTCGGCCCGGAGTTTCACCGTGCCCGTCGATTGGTCGATCTGGTTGTCCACCGTCACCAGTTTGCCGGTGGCAAGCAGCGTCTTGCCGTCGCGATCGTAGGCCTCGACAACCATGGGCAGGCCCGCCTTGAAGCGTTTCTGGACCCCGGGCAGCGCATCCTGCGGGATGCTGAACAGCACCGTGATCGGCCGGAGTTGCGTGATCACTGCCAGCCCGCTCGCGTCGGACGGATGGATCATGTTGCCAGTGTCCACGAGGCGCAGCCCGACCCGGCCGGCGGCGGGCGCCGTGATGTGCGCGTAGGTGAGCTGCAGCGAGGCCGTGTCGATCTGCGCCTGGTCCAGCTTCACGGTCGCCTCATACTGCCGCACCAGCGCTTCCTGCGTGTCCACCTGCTGCTTCGCCACCGAATCCTGGCTGAGCAGGGTCCGGAAGCGATCGAGGTCGAGCCGGGCGTTGTCGAGCAGGGCCTGATCCCGCGCCAGCAGCGCTTCGCCCTGTTCCTTCTGGACCTGAAACGGCCGCGCATCAATGTCCGCCAGCGGGGCGCCGGCCTGGACCAACTGCCCTTCCGTGAAATAGATCTTCTGCAGCTGCCCGTCGACAAGGCTGCGCACGGTGACGGTGCTGACCGGCGTGACCGTGCCCAGCGAAGCGATGCGTACATCCAAGTCCGCGAGGCGGGCCGGCTCGGCTGACACGGCGGCGGGCCGCGCCTCCAAGCCGCCCCGGCCGCCCCCGGCCGCCGATCGTGGAGCGGAGCGGGCATAGAAATAATAGGCGCCCGCCAGGAGCGCGAGGACGATCAGAATCCAAATCAGGGCGGAGCCGCGGACAGCGCGGGAAGGATATTTGGCCATGGGGAAGATCAGGTTGAAAGGGAAGCAGGACGGGAGGAAGCTTGAACCAAAAATGGGCGGGGATGTTCCGCCGGCGGGGAAACGGCTTCGGCCGGGCGGACCGGCCGTTCGCGGATCATGCCGGAAACCAGGCAGGTCACAAGGGGCACCACCCGGGGCCGGGGGTTGCCAAACGGCTTGTTCAGCATCATCCAGGGCAGCACAAACGGGGCGCTCGCCAGCAGGATCATCCGGCTGTCGTCCGCCTCCCCGGTGCCGGCCGCGGCCAAAATGGACGCGATCCGCCGTTCCACCTCGTCCAGAAACGCCCGACGGGTACCCGGGATTTCGCGGGCCACGATCAGACCCAGCTCAAACAGGAGCGGGTGCTGCTTGAGACGGCGTTGGTGGCTGTCGATCAACGCGTGAAACAGCGCAATCAGGCGGGCCGTGACGTCAAGGGGGGCGGCCGCCACCGCCGCATCGCAAGCGGCAAACAGTTCCGCCTGCTCAGCCGCCGCCACCGCGCCGCCGATGGCGATCTTGCCGTCGTAGAAACGGTAGAGGTTCGCGGCCGACATCCCGCAGGCCGCCGCAATCTCCTGCATCGAGGTTTTCGCATAGCCAAACTGCTGGAACCGCGCCCGGGCCGCAGCCACGATCCCGGCCGGCGGCCCGCTCGGTTGTAAATCCTGAATATTCTGTTTATTATTCACTGCTGAGCGAAAAGACGCCTTGTCCACGGGTCGGGTTACAGGCGAAATCGGAAAGCCGATCAGGGCTTGGGCGGCACGACCGCCGCCGCCGAGCGGAAGAGGGCCTGGCCTGCGGCCGTGGCGCCGACGGCGTCCAAGTGGGCGTCGGCCAGCCCGGGCAGGCTCCGGGCCGTGAGATCGTGCACCCCCCACGCCATCACCAGCGGGGCGCCGGCGGTCCGCTGGCCCAAAATGTCGTCAAGCGTCACCCCGGCCACATCATCCAGGATCACCGGCGGGCGCTGCTCGGCGTTGACAAAACCGACCTCCACGTGGCGCGCGGTCAGCCCGGTCACATGCCGGGCAAACAATCCGTAGGATGGCAGGAGGCCGAAGCTGCCGGGCTCCGGGTAGAAATTGGGTTCGTCCTCCGGCGGGTTGTTGTCCGCCTGCGCCGCCGTGCCGCCGCCTTGGAAAGAGACCCGGATGTCGGTCAGCCGCAAATCCTCGATCGGGTGTCCGGCCGTGCCGGCGATCAGCATGGCTGACCGGCCGCTAACGTCGGACGCGACGAGGCCGCTGATGCTGACCCGGCGGATGACTCCGATCGGAGTCCCCGCTGGTCCGCGCATCCGGTGGCCGAGGCGGACGAAGACCGGGGCGTTGGCGATGTGGCGCATCGCGAGATTGGAGATGGTGACGTCCTCGATGATCCCGCCGTCGACCGCCTCCAGGGCAAGCCCATTGCAGTGGTCGAACACGCAGTTGGAAATCGTGATGTTCCGGAAGCCGCCGTTGGACTCGGTGCCGAACTTGATCCGGCCGGTGCCGCCAAGTCCGTTGGCCCGGTAGGTGCCGTCGAGGAAGGTGCCCATGATATAGCCGCTGACCTGGCAGTTGGTGATCGTCACGTTTTCGGTCGGACGGGCGAAGCCGAGGGCGAACGTGCTCTTGAGGCAGATGCCGTCGTCCTGCGGCGAGTTGACGCTGCAATTGGACACATGGACGTTGCGGCAACAGTCGATATCAAAGCCGTCGCGGTTGGTGTCCACGCGGAGGCCATCGATCGTGAGGTTGTCCACGCCGGTCGCGAGCAGCGAAAACCAGCCCGCCTGCAGGAGGGTGAAGTCCTTCAGGGTGACATTGCGGCAGAGTTTGAGGGCGATGGCCTTGTTGCCCTGGCCCGGCCGGTTGCCGCCGTTGCGGAGGAGGCCGAGCCCGTAGATGCGGCCCGGGCCGAGGATGGAGACGTTCTCGACGTTTTCGCCCCAGATGAGGCTGTTGTGAAAATGGCTGTGCCCGTAGTCTTGGTAAACGTTGTCCTGGCCGTTGAGGAGGTTGGGCTCGGCCGGATCGTAGCCGGGCTCGCCCGCGGCGGGTTGGGCCGCCGCTAGAATGGTGGCACCTGCATCCAGATAGAGCGCAAGGTTGCTGCGCAGCCGGATGGAATAGGAAAGATAGCTGCCGGCCGGAAACCGCACCGTGCCGCCGCCGGCAGCCGACGCGGCGGCGATCGCACGGTTGATCGCATCGGTATCCAGTGTCGTGCCGTCGCCTTTCGCGCCGAAAGTCCGGACGTCGAACACCAGCGGCGCCAGCGCAACCGGGGGCGGGGCTCCGCTCCCGGCGGGAACTTCCACGGCACGCCCCACCAAGGGAGTCAGCGCGAGGAGGAGGATCGCAAGCAGGGCAGGACGGATTCGGGGTGAAGTCATGGGGCAAAAACCTGTCGGGCCGGAATGACAGAACAGGCCAGCGGAGCCAATCGCTTCAC
The DNA here is from genome assembly GCA_903873805.1 of uncultured Opitutia bacterium. Lineage (GTDB taxonomy): Bacteria > Verrucomicrobiota > Verrucomicrobiia > Opitutales > Opitutaceae > CAIQQB01. The sequence continues at coordinate 46,135 of CAIQQB010000018.1, forward strand.
CCCCGCCCCGTCAACCGTCCGCCGGCCATCCATCCGGCAGTGAGGCCGTCTCACTGCTGCCCGCCCGAGTCCCGAGGGGACGGTTAAACCACTGGGACACCGCGAAGGCCGTGATCGACACGGCTTCAACTTTTAAAAATTCTCCGTGCTCTCCGTGCCTCCGTGGTTCAACCATTGTCCCATGTCTGACGCCAAGCCCACCCCCATGATGCAGCAGTATTTCGAGGTGAAACGCGGCCTGCCGCGCGACACCGTGCTGCTTTTCCGGCTGGGCGACTTCTACGAGATGTTCTTCGACGACGCCGTTGTCGCCTCGCGCATCTGCGGCCTCACGCTGACCAAGCGCCAGGACCACCCGATGGCGGGCATTCCGTTTCACGCCGCCGACAACTACGTCGGCAAGCTGCTGGCGGCCGGCAAGAAGGTCGCCATCTGCGACCAGCAGGAACCCGCGACCCCCGGCAAGCTCGTCCGCCGCCAGCTCACCCGCATCCTCTCGCCCGGCACCACGCTCGCCGCCAGCCAGCTGGACGCGCAACGAAACCACTACCTCGCCGCCCTCGCCTTCGACAAGGCTGGCCTGCACGCCGCCTGGCTCGACCTGTCCACCGGCGAATTCAAGGTCGCGACCGACGCCTCCCCCGCCAGCCTGCTGCCCGTCCTCACCGCCCTCAACCCGGCCGAGCTCATCCTCACCGAGGGCGAACTCGAGCGCTGGCAGGCCGCCCCACACGAGGACACCGCCCGCCACGCCCTCCATGCGTTTTGCGCCGACCGGCTCATCACCGAAGTCCCCGGCTACCAGTTCGACCCCGCCTCCGGCGCCCGCAGCGTCATGAGCACGCTCGGCGTCCTCAACCTCCAGGGCTTCGGTCTCACCCACGATCATCCCGGTCTGGGCCCCGCCGGCGCCCTCGTCACCTACGCGACCGACAACCTCTGCGCCAAACCCGAAAATCTCCGCGCCCTCCGCGAATACCGCAGCGCCCGCACGCTGCTGCTCGATCCCGCCACCCTGCGCAACCTCGAGATTTTCGAATCCACCCGCGGCACCCGCGAGGGCTCCCTGCTCGCCGCCATCAACCGCACCGTCACCGCCACCGGCGCGCGGCTCCTCGAACGCTGGCTTGCCGCCCCCACCCTCGACCTGACCGAGATCCGCCGCCGCTCGGCGCTCGTCGGCGAGCTCCTTGCCCGGCCCGACCGCCTGGCCGACCTGCGCGACGCGCTCGCCGGGGTCCGCGACATCCCCCGCATTCTCGGCCGCCTCCAGAACCGCCTGCGCAACCCACGCGAGCTCGGCGGCGTCCGCGACACCCTCTCCCAGCTCCCCGCGCTCCGCGCCACCCTCGCCGCCTTCGGGGGCGAATCGCCGATTTCAAATCTCAAACCGGAAAGCGCAGAGCCCAATCCCCGTTCACCGCATTCGAACTCTCAAATCTCAGATCTCAAATCTCAGATTCAGGAGCTGCCGACGTTGCGGGATCTCCTGGCCTCCGCCCTCGCCCCCGAACTGCCCAATGATCTCGCCGAGGGGAACTTCATCCGCGCCGGCCACGACGCCGAGCTCGACCGCCTCCGCGCCCTCACGTCCGACAACCGCACCTGGCTCTCCGACCTGGAGAAACAGGAACAGGAACGCACCGGCATCCGCAGCCTCAAGGTCAGGTTCACCAATAATTTTGGCTACTATATCGAGGTCACGAAGGCCAACCTGCACCTCGTTCCGGCCGACTACATCCGCCGCCAGACCACCGTCGGGGGCGAGCGCTATGTCACCGAGGACCTGCGCAAAAAGGAAAAGGAGATCTTTCACGCCGAGGAAAACGCCCTCGCCCGCGAGCAGACCCTCTTCGCTTCGCTGGTCGCCGCCGTGCTCGACGAATCCGTCGCCCTCACCCAGACCGCCGACACCCTCGCCGAGCTCGACGTCCTCGCCGGCTGGGCCGTCCTTGCCCGCGAATGGGACTACTGCCAACCCGTGCTTGACGAAGGCGACACGCTCGAGATCACCGACGGCCGCCACCCGGTCGTCGAGCAGGTCCTCCGGCATCCCGCCGCGACCGCGACCCAGGGCGCCCACGGCTTCGTGCCCAACGACACCGTTCTCACCTGCGCCGACGCCCAGATCGCCCTGCTCACCGGACCCAACATGGCCGGCAAATCCACCTACATCCGCCAGGTCGCGCTCATCACCCTCCTCGCTCAGGTCGGCTGCTGGACGCCCGCCCGCGCCTGCCGCGTCGGACTGGTGGACCGCATTTTCTCCCGCGTCGGCGCCAACGACGACCTCGCCCGCGGCAACTCCACGTTCATGGTCGAGATGAACGAGACCGCCAACATCCTCAACAACGCCACCGGCCGCTCGCTCATCATCCTCGACGAAATCGGCCGCGGCACCTCGACCTACGACGGCCTCGCCATCGCCTGGGCGGTCGTCGAGCACCTGCACCGCGACCCCGACCGGGGCCCGCGCACGCTCTTCGCCACCCACTATCAGGAGCTCACGCAGCTGGACAAACACCTCCCGCGCCTCCGCAACTTTTCCGTCGCGGTGAAGGAATGGAACGACGAGATCGTCTTCGTCCGCCGCGTCGTCCCCGGCGCGGCCGACCGTAGCTACGGCATCCAGGTGGCCCGGCTCGCCGGCCTGCCCCTGAGCGTGATCGACCGCGCCAAGGTGATTCTGGCGAAGCTGGAAAGCGACGACACTGCCGTCGACCTCCCCGCCGTCGCCCCGCAGGCGAAGCCGAAGAAAAAGATCATGGTCAGAGACGCCGACGATTCGCAGCTCAACCTGCTCTGATTTTATCCCGATTTCACGGGGACTTCGCACGGACTTCATATCGGCGGGGCAGGATGGCGGTGCCGTCTGGTCAACCCTCGCGCCCCATGAACCTCATTGTACCCCCGCTCACCATCGTTATCTGCTGCCTCTTCTGGCTTTCCCTTGTGACGCTGCCTTTGGCGTTGCCCCTGGTGATTTGGTGGCGGTCTTGGCCGAAGTGGATTCTCTCCCTGATTTTGACCAACGGCTTGCTGCTCCCGATCATTGCCTTTCTCGGCAGCTGCCTGCTCGGCCCGGATTGGAAGGGCGACTGCCCGAATGGCTGGATCGACTGCCTGACGGTGGGCAAGCTGGCCCTGCTGCCTTTGGTGCTGTGGGCCAGCGCCGCTTGGTATGCGGTCGAGATCCATCGCGTCACCGCCGAAACCCGCACGCGACCATGGATTGTGCTGGGATTCCTTCATGGCGCCGCGGTCAGTCTCGCGTGCTGCTGGTACCTGCTCGTCCGCTGGCAGGAGGCAGGCTTCGCGCCGGACGGCCTGAGGCTCGACCCGCGCAGCCTGGCCGTCCTGAGCGCACTCTTGCTGCCGTTTTATGTCGCCGCCGGATACGCCATCCGGACGGGGCAACTGGTTCGGGTCGCCAAACTCAAACCCTCCACCTGTCTGAAAAGCCTGCTGATCGCCTTGCCCTGCTGGATCGCCAGTGTGATCTGGGCGAAACACATCTTCGCCGCGTTGCCCGACAAGTCGCCCGATTGTTTCGTCGTCACGGCGGCATCGCGCGGACACCCAACGTTCGTCGGCCCGTTCACGGAAATCACGCACCGCGGACGCCGCCGGCGGGCCAACCGGCAGCTCGTCACCTTCTGGCAATTCGAGGAACGTTGGCAGCGGCGGGCGCCGGCCAGCCACGCGGCTTTCCGCCGCTGCTACAATCGCGTCGGACCGATGCTCGCCCGCCACCTCACCCACCGCTGGCTGGCCGACCTCGCCTGGCTCGCGCTCAAGCCCGCCGAACTGCTCGCCCGTCTCGCCACGCGGAACGCCGGCTGAGTACTCGCATTGCCAAAAGATGGAGCGAGATGTCGCCCCCGACCCAGATCCGGACTCAACCCTTCCGGCGCGACCAGACCAGCAGAAGAACACCACCCGCGGCGAGCAGGGGCAGGATGCCGGGCTCCGGCACGGCCTGGAACTGCCCTCCCTCGACCAGCCAGGCCGCCGAATTCAGCGCCAGAATGCCGTTGGAATTGATGGAGGGTGAAAACGGATTCACGCCGTAGCTGGAGATCATGTCCACATCGCTGAAGACCAGCAGCGCTCCCGCCCCGAGGGCGAAGGTGCCGCGGGGCCAGTACACGATGGTCACCTGCCCCGAAGTGTTTCTGCCGGCAACAATGCCGCCCAGCGCGACGATGGTCGCCTCGTCAAACTGCGCAAAGTTACCGTACGTGCCGGTGTTGGTCGCCGTGCCAAACGGGCCGTTGAAGAACGGCGCGTAGCCGTTGGAAACCGTGCCGTCGGCCGGTGACTGGACAAGGCCCAGCGCGGCGCCGATGGCGTTGTGCGAGGTGTCGTCCTCCAGCAGCCAGAGGTCCATGCCGCTCCGGAAGGCGCTGACGACGGCGGACACGTTGGGCGTGCTCTGGGCGTTGTCCCACCAGGCCGACATGAAACCGTTCAGCCCCGTGAGATTGTCCGGTGCGGCGGCGGACAGATCGGTGATGGAGATGGTCGTGCCGACGGTGCCGCCCGACCCGAAGTTGGCGGGGTTGGTGATCGCCGCGCGAAAGCCGCTCAAGTAGGCGGACGAAAGCGACCAGGCCTCATTGTCCAGGGTGGCGTCGGGACTGCCGAGCACGTAGGTCTGCGCCCGAGCGACCGGGGACGCGAACGCCACAGCCCCGATGAGGCCGAGCAGCTTAAGACCAGAGGGCACGGTAAGTTTCACAGCGGGAGGATGGCCGGCCAGACTGGCGACCACCGCCTGCCATGCAAGCACCCTTCGCGCCAATTGCGGCTGCGGCAGGAGCGATTGACCGGCCGGTCGCGAAGCTGCGGCCGGCCACCCTTTCACCATCCCTTGGAGGGCCAGACCCTTAACCGAGGAGCCGGCCCCGGGTCGCGCATCAGGGCGACGGTAGCGCCTTTGCGACGGTGGCCTGGAGCGTTTTCAGCCGGGCCACCAGATCGGCCGCCGTCGCCTTTGCGGCGGTCGTCTCGCCACCACGGGCGCCGACGTTCTCGACCCGCTGAATGGTGGCATCGAGGGCCGTATGCAGCGCGAGAATCTGTGCCGGTGTCGGATTCGCGCCCAGCGCGGTAGCCGCACTGGCCAGCCGGTTCAGGTCGGTCCGGACCACCGGGTGGGCGTTGATATACGTGGTGGAGGAACTGCGGATTACCTGCACCTCGGCCAGGACCTCGGCGGAGACCGGACGGGACGGCTTTTCCGGTGCGGAAGCGGATGGGCCCTCGTCGTCACCGTAGGAAATCGTGCGGCCGTCGGGGGTCGTGACCTTCAGGGCCAGTCCCTGCCTGAATCTCAGGTGGGAGTAGTCCTCGCCGGTGACCGATGGGATGCTATGGATATATTTCTCCTTTTCCGGTCCGACGAGCTGGGCGTAGGTGACGGTGTCGACCCCGTGCTCCAAATAATACTGGTCCGCCGCGGTCGATAGCATGCGGAGATTGTTGGTGATCGCCTTGTCCTGCGAGGAGGCGCGGACCTTCTCAAACGCCGGGATGGCCATCGCGGCCAGGATGCCAACGGTGATGGGGTTATAGATCGAGATCATCGCGACTTCCTGTTTGAGCGAGCGGAAGGAATGAGAGCGGATGAGGATGCCATCCGGGAGGTTTGCGCTCACGGAGACAACCGGATCCTTGAGGTCGGGCAGCTGGCGCGTGATCGCGCCCAACACCTGGGTGATCTCCGGAACGGCCTTGGGATTGAGGCTGGAAAGCTGCTTGAGCCGAGTGACAAACTGCGGACTGACGTAGCTGAGGCTGTTGCCCTCGGGGCCGACGGCCGCGAGCGCCTTCTGGAACGCGGGATCCTGATCCAGCCCCGCCTTGCGGTCGTGGCACTCGGTGAGAAACTCCTTGGTCGTCGCCAGGTAAAGGGTGCCGCCCTCGACGGCGAGCACCGGCCGCAGTCCCTCGACGGGCAGTTCGGTCTTGAGCGCATAGATCTTGAGCGTGCCGACGGTGGAGGATTCCAGCATCGGGAGCTTGTCGAGCGTGCCGGTGAGCGGAGCCCCGATGCCGTCAATGCGGATGAGCAGCGAGATTTGCGGCAGCACCAGCGGACTCTGCGGCGGGAAAGGCAGCGTGAAGGTGTTCTTGTCATCAAGCTTGCCGAGCACGACCAGCCGGCCCTTGAGACTGTCGATGATCTGCTGCCCGGTGATGCCGGCATCGCCGGCGGGAATCTTCAGAGCGGCCTCCATGGCGTTGACCGCGGTGGTGCCGCCGATCTGCGCCACGACCTCCTTCACGGCCGCGTAGATGACCGGAAGGTCAAACTCACCCTCGCTGTAAAAGTCGGCATCCGCCGGAGCGAGCTGGGGAAATTTGAACGGGCCCGCCGTGCCGCCGAAACCGGCGAGAAAACCGTGGCGGCCGTCGGGAGTGTAGAGGAAAATGCGGTTGCGGAAGCCGCCCGCCGCGTCGGGCACGGAACTGAGGCCGAGGGCCTTCACATCGGTGAAGCCGAGCGTGGTGCCGATCTTGCCAAAGTCCTGCTGGAGAAAAACCCCCGCCGCCGGCGGCAGGTTCGGAATGCTGGTCAGGGTCGTGCGGAGACTGTTGGCGAGCTTGAGCACGTCGCCGTCGATGTCGACATAGCCGTACATCGTGCCGCCGAGCTCGAGCTGGCGGTTGACCGCGTCAAAATGCTTGCTCCGTTCGGCGGCCGACACGAGCGGGGCGGTGGCGGGGAACTTCGCGGTGGAGTCGGCGGCCGGGGGGGATTTTTCACAGGCGGCCAGCGCCAGCAGCAGCGCGGCGAGAACGGAACCGACGAGGGGCAGCAGCACGGTCTTGGTTTTCATATGGCCCGCTTTATACTCCGGCCAGGGGGGGAACAAAAGCGGAAACCCATTACAAGGCGGGAGCCTGTTTCCACCGGCGGCATGGCGCCACGCGGCGTTTGACGGCCGGCCGGCGGGCCTGTGTGCTCGCGGCATGAGCGGCCCCCCGCGCTATAATGTCCTCGGTGTCGGCGTCTCGGCCCTGTCGCTGGCGGAGGCTGCGGCTGCCGTGGTGACGGCCGCCCGCACCCGGCGGCGCGGTTACGTCTGCCTTTGCGATGTCAACAGCGTCTCCTGTGCCCGGCGCGATGAGCGCCACCGGAGCATCCTCAACCAATCCCTGCTCACGACCCCCGACGGCATGCCGCTGGTCTGGCTGGGGCGCCGCGCCGGCCAACGGGGCATCACCCGCGTCTACGGCCCCGACCTGCTGGAGGCGGTGTGCGCCGCGACGGCCGGGACGGAGCTCACGCATTTCTTCTACGGGGCCGGTCCGGGCACGGCGGAGCTGCTCGCGACGCGGCTGGCCCGGCGTTTTCAGGGCCTGCGCGTCGCCGGCACCCACACGCCGCCGCAGGGCGAGCTTCCCGCCGCCGAGGCGGCGGCGCTGACGGCCCGCGTAGGCGAGTTGCGGCCGGATTTTTTCTGGGTCGGACTGAGCACACCCAGGCAGGAGGCGTTCATGGCGGAACAGGTCGCCCGTCTGGACGCGGGTGTGATGCTCGGAGTCGGTGCGGCCTTTGACCTGCTCTCGGGCCGGGTGCGGCAGGCCCCGCGCTGGGTGCAGCGCAGCGGGGGCGAGTGGCTCTGGCGGCTGGCGATGGAGCCGCGTCGCCTGGCTCCGCGTTACTTCAAGAACAACCCGCTGTTCGTGCTGCGGGTCCTCGCCCAAGTTGGCGGATTGAAAAAATATCCGCTCTGAGTCCGGCCGCTCCGGTCTGCCTACCTCCCACCCCGGACCGATTTCACCCCGGGTCGACCACTAACATGTCAACTAATCGTTGCCGTGTTCGCGGGAAGCGCGAAAACCAAACCGTGGGCCGGGCAGACCGGTCCAGGGGCTTGTCAGAACAGTTCGCCCTGATTGAGAGCCGCGCGTTTGGCGGGGTCGAGGGTGCTTTGGGTGAGCAGCCAGCCGAGTGACCGGGCCGCCACTTCCGGTTCCGCCGCCAGGCGCGCCAACAGCAGTGCGCCGGCCAGGGCGTCGAAAAGAGCGGCGTGATAGTGCCGCCGGTCCGGCGGGCAGTGTCGGGCGGCCGAAGCCTCGAGCGAAGTCTGCAGGCCGAAGGCCGCGACAAGATCCTCCAGCTTGGCGGAAGGCAGCCCGGCATACAGCTGCGGATACAGCCGGCCGGTGTCGATCCAAGGCCCCCAGTCCGCCATGCGCCCTCCCGGCCGGGCGAAATCGGGCGACTCCCGCGGGTAGGGCCAGACCGACTTGAGCAGGGCGTTTTCCACGCCCGCAAAGTGCGCCGCCAGCGGGCCGGTTTCGCGCAGGCCGGCGAAAAACTGCCAGTCATCGGCCAGCGGTGCGCAACCCGCCAGCGCGTCCACCCCCAGCCCGTGCACCGCCACATCCTCGGGCCGCACCGGGCCCGTCGCGCGGCACGGACGCGTCCGCGCCGCCAGGATGTCGCCCCCTCGGAGCGTGACCACCCCATATTCGAGGATTCCGGAGGCCTGACTGCCCTCAAAATCCAGATAATAGATGGGCTGGTCGATCCACGGCATCCGGCATACGAAACATACCGGACCGGCGAAATCGAGAACCAGTTCGGCGAAATTTGCGTGTATTCGGCCCCGTTCCCGGTTTCACTGACCGGGTGGATCTGACGCCCTACCACCCGTTCATCCGTGAACTCGCTGAACAAAGCGGCGACTTCATTCGGCCCTTTTTCGGCCGGCCGGGGCTGGCGGTCGAGACCAAGGCCGACGCGTCGCCCGTCACCGCGGCCGACCGCGGTGCCGAGGAACTGCTGCGGGACTTGATCACGAGGAAGTTCCCCGCCCATGGCGTGATCGGCGAGGAGATGGGCAACGTGCGGACCGACGCCGAGTTCGTCTGGGTATTGGACCCCATCGACGGCACCAAGGCGTTTGTGACCGCCTGCCCGCTCTTCGGCACCCTCATCGCCCTGCTCCACCGGGGCGAACCGGTCCTCGGCGCCATCCACCTGCCGGTGCTCGGCCAGCTGATGATCGGCGACGGCACCACCACGACGCTGAACGGGCGGGTGATGCGCGTGCGGGCGTGCGACCGCCTGGCGGAGGCCACGCTGCTGACCAGCGACCCGCTCAACCCCGCCAAATATCAGGACGGCGCGGCCTTCGAGGCGGTGGCCCGGCGCGCCCGGCTGGTGCGCACATGGGGGGACTGCTACGGCTATCTGCTGCTCGCCGGCGGCTGGGCGGACATCATGTGCGATCCCGTCATGAACCCCTGGGACATCGCCGCGCTGGTGCCGGTCGTGCGCGGTGCGGGCGGTGTCATCACCGACTGGCAGGGACGCGACCCGATGCGCGGCACCTCCATCGTCGCCTCCGGACCGGCGCTCCACGGTCCCGTGGTGGCGGCGCTGAATCCCGGAACCGGAGGGTGACCTCCCGGCCCCCGAATTCCAACCAGGCCCGGATTCAAAATGAGAGTTTCGCTCCTATGGCTTTACCTGCTTCTGACCGCGGGAGCCGTCGCCGGTGAACTGCACCAGTGGACCAACAAGGATGGTCGCACGGTCCAGGCCGAGTTTGTCGAACTTAGCGCAACGGACGTGACCATCCGGCGCGAGGACGGGCAAACCTTCAAGGTCCCGAAGGACTCGCTCTCGGACGAAGATCTGGCCTACGCGGCCAAGGCCGACGCCAACCGACCCATCAGTGTGAAGCTGGAGGTGAGCCGCGCCATGTTCAGTTCCAACTCGACCCATACCGTCAGTGAAATCACCACCACTGAAAACTGGGGCTATAACATCACTGTCAGCAACACCGGCTCCGTCCCCGGCCAGAACCTCCGCGTCGAATATCTTCTCTTCCTGCGCCACAGTCCGGGACCCGGGAAAAGCATCTCCCTGCAGCCGCTGGTCCGCCAAGCCGGCTCCGAGCCGATTTCCAAGCTGGAGCGCCTGGGCAAGTTCAGCTTTCGCAGCGCCACCGTCGCCCTGATCTCGCTCAAGCTCCAGAACGGCTATTACTGGTCCAGCACCGGGGACAGCGCCACCTCCAGCGATGAACTCGAGGGCATCTGGGTGCGCGTTTACCAAAATGACCGCGTCATCGGCGAGTACACCTCGGCCGACAGTTTTCTCAAGGAAGGCTGGGACAAACCGGCGGCGGCCGAATAATCGCGCGGGACGCTCCGGCCGGCGGCAATTTTGGACCAGCGCCTCCCAAGTATATGATGATGGAGGTAGCGCGAGGCGACATCACCGACCGGCAGGGAAGAGACTCGAGGCACGCCACCTCGTTCGTCGCCGCCTGTCCCGCGCACACGGACTGGTATTTGCGGCGTTAAACCCCTGATACCCGGCCTCCCACAGGGATTTCACCGACCCCGAAAAACGCCTTGTTTTCTCTCGGATCGTCCTCATAGCGTTCAGCATGAGATCCATCCGACTCCCCCTGATCTGGCTGCTGATCGTGCTTCCGCTGGCCAGAGCCGACCTGCCGCATACCTGGACCGATACCACCGGACGCACCCTCAACGGAGAATTCGTCGAAGCCAACGGCCAGGAGGTCACCGTTCGGTTGGAAAACGGCCAGACGGTAAAAATTCCCCGCGCCATGCTCTCCGCCGCTGACCTCGACTTCGCCGACAAAGCCCAGGCCAACCGGCCGATCAAAGTCACGATCGAGGCGAGCCGCGCCGTTTTCAGCACGAAGACCAGCAAAGACACACAAATCAAAACTGTGAGCGATCAGACCGGTTACAATGTCACCATCTCGAGTCAGAGCTTGATTCCGGGCCAGAATCTCCGGGTTGAATACCGGATATTCTACCGTAAGGCCGTACAGGGTCAGTCCATCACCTCCCAGCCCCAGGTGCATGTGGCGGGCTCCGAGTCGATCGACAAGCTCGAGCCTCAGGGGAAAAAAAGCTTCCGCACGACCGCCGTCGCTCTCAGCAAACAGACGCCCATGACGGTCACCTCAGGATCCACCACGACCATCTATACGTGGCACAACGGCAGTCAGGAAACGGTGGCGGACCAAATTGATGGCATCTGGGTGCGGGTGATCCAGAACGAAAAAATCATCAGCGAATATACCTCTTCGGACTCACTGAGCAAAGCCGGCTGGCCGGACGCCGGAAGCTCCGCGGTCAAGAAGAAGACTCCGGCCCAACCCGCTGCGGCGGAGAATTGACCGGGGGCGGGCAGTCGGCACGGAAGCACGGACCTCCGTAAACCAACTTGCCCAGCATTCACCCCGCCGCGAGTCCGGCCGCGGATTCGGTTTCGCGCCGCCACGAGCTCAGTTCGTGGGTGCCGGCGCCGGAGTGGCGGCCTGTTTCTTGGCCGTCTGCTGCTGGGCGAAGTCCTGCGCCATGGCCTGGATTTTCGGCATCGCCGCCATGATGCGGGGCATCATCAGCTCGGACATTTTCTGCTGCACCACGGGCTGCTTGTCCGCCGTGGCCTGTCCGGCCGCCGTGCTGTAGAAATCGGCCTGGGCCTGCAGTTCCTCCTTGGTGAAAACATCGCTGTAAATCTTGGCGACGTCCGCCTGCATCGAATCGGGCTGCATCTCGGCAAACATCACATCCACGATTTTGGCTTGAAAGGCCGCAATATCATCAGCCGACGCCCCCATGTCGCCCATCTGCGCGGTCATCTGTTTCATCATGGCGGGGATGCTCTTTTTCTGCTGCTCGAGGATCCGGCTCATCATCTGGCTGAAGTTCATCTTGCGCAACACGTCCTCGGCATCGGCGAGGGTCGCCTTCGTGTCGGACGTGGCGGCGATGACACTGGACGCCAGCTTGATCGCCTCCTCGCGCCCGCCCTTGGTGATCACCAGACTTTCATCCGCCTGCCGGTAGTCGGTGACTTTCCAACCGTCAAAGGTCTCCCCAATGCCGACCCAAGCCGTGCCGCCCGCGGCCGAGGCCAGGGCGAAATGGCGATCGGTGCCCGCCATCAGCATGCCGCGTAATTCCGGGACGGAGCTGGTGACGGTGTCGGCCGCCAAGGCGAGCGACGCGGTGAAGGTGAACAGGGCCAGATAGGAACGGAGGGTGCGCATGGTCGTGAGAGGTGGAGAAACGGGCTCGGGAACGAGGTGATTCAACAACCGATGGAGTGCAAACTCAAGCTTCAACCCGAAGGGGACGGAGCTGGCAAGAACCCGGATTGTTGTTCGTGACGGGATGAAGTTGGCGGTGGCAGGAGTCCACTCCCTGCTTCTTCGGAAAGCACCGGACAAGGTTACAGCCCGGAAGAACAATCGTGCGGTCCGCGGGTGCGTTTCTCGGAAAGCGGCGCCAGCCGCACCCGCCGCCTAGCGCTTCCGGCGCGCCGGCTGCCACTCGGCGGTGATGCGGGAGGTGAAGCCGCCGCGGGCCTTCCAATCGGCGACGACGGTGAGCGCGCGGGGCCGCAACGCGGTGCCGAGCTCGTCGCAGATCTGGTTGGTCACCGCCTCGAAGAATGCGCCGGCGTTGCGGTAGGCGTGAAAGTACAGCTTGAGCGACTTCAGTTCAACGCACTGCTTGTCCGCCACATAGCGCACGGTGATGGTGGCGAAATCCGGATGACCCGTGAGCGGACACAGCGAGGTGAACTCGTGGTGCGTGTGCTCAATCAGATAGTCTCTCCCCGGGGCGGGATTGGGAAAAGTGGCGAGGATCTTCGGATCGGACATGCGGGAAGAAAAGCTGAAAAGCTGAAACGCTGAAAGGCTGAAATGTATGATTGGTTATCGCCTATCGCTCATCGGGCCATTTCGGCAATTTCCAAATAAGCGATAACCAACAACCAATAAGCAATCCCCCGCCGTTACGTCGCCGTTTCCGTAAACCTATTTTCGCGGATGACGGTGATTTTGATCGAGCTCGGGTACTGGAGCTCCCCCTCGATCCGCTGGCGCAGCACCTTGGCGAGCTCGCGCGCCTGTTCGTCGGTCACGCTCTGCGGATTGACCACCACGCGGACCTCGCGGCCGGCCTGGATGGCATAGGCCTGCTGCACGCCTGGCAGCGCCAGGGCGAGCTTCTCCAGCCGGTCCAGGCGCTGGATGTAGCTCGCCATCGCCTCGGCGCGGGCCCCCGGGCGGACGGCGGAAACCGTGTCGGCGAGGATCACCAGCCCGGCGTAGACGGTCTCGGGTTTGACCTCCTCATGATGGGCGGCGATGGCGTTGACGACGATCGGGGTTTCGCCGTGCCGCCGGACGAAATCGGCCCCGATGGTGGCGTGGCTGCCCTCGTAGTCGCCCTCGATGGCCTTGCCGAGGTCGTGCAGCAGACCGGCGCGTTTGGCCACGTTCGGGTCAAGGCCGGTCTCGCTGGCCAGCATGGAACACAGGAAGCCCACCTCGACGGAGTGGTCGAGGACGTTCTGGGTGTAGGAAAAACGGTACTTCAGCCGGCCGAGCCGCTTGATGATTTCCGGATGGAGGCCGTTGATGCCGAGCCGCTGCACGGCGTCCTCGCCGGCCTGCTGGGCGTGGAGATCGACCTCTTCGCCGGCCCGCTTCACAAACTCCTCGATTGTCGCCGGGTGGATGCGGCCGTCCTTGACCAGGGCGTCGAGGGCGATGCGCGCCACCTCGCGCCGGACCGGATCGAAGGACGAGATCAGCACGACCTGGGGCGACTCGTCGATGAGGAGTGTGACCCCGGTCGCGGCCTCGAAGGACTTGATGTTGCGCCCCTCGCGGCCGATGATGCGGCCTTTCATCTCCTCGCTGGGCAACGCCATGACGGTGGCGGTGACATCGTTGTTGGGCTTGCTGGCCAGCCGCTGCATCGCGGTGATCAGAATGCGCTTCGCCTCGTTGTGGAGATCCTGTTCGGACCGGTCGAGAATCTCGTGCCGCAGGGCCCGCAGTTCGTCCTGGCACTCCAGCTTGACCTCCTCGCGCAGGGTCCGGTGAATCTCCTCGGCGTCCATGTGCGCCACGCCCTCGAGGCGCTTGCGCAGCGACTTGGACAGGCCGCGGATGGCGTCGCGCGCCTGGCTGATGGCGGCGTTCTCCCGGGCCAGCCGTTCGCCCTTCTGCTCCAGCTGGTAGTCGAGCAGGGCCAGCGACTCCTCGTGGGAGCGGATTTCGCGGAGCTTGATCTCGCTCTCGATCTCACGGCGGTCAAATTCGCGGTTCGCCTCGGCGCGCCGGGCGGCGATCTCCTCTTCCGCCTTCTGCTTCGTGGACTGCGCCTCCACCGCCGCCTCCCGGCGCCCGACCTCCAGCAACTGCGCCGCTTGGCTCCGTGCCTGGCGCCGGAAGTGGCGCGTGGCCAGCCAGACCGCGAGGAAACCGAGACCCACGCCGGCCACCAGCGCCACCGCCAGCGACCAGGGCGCAAGATCCCCGGCGGCAAACAACCGGTACGGAGCAGTGACGTGGACAGGATTCAAGGGCGGCCATCGTGAAAACCGTCGGAGAAAACTCAACCCTTGTTTGTTCGTCAGGGTCCGGCCGATACCGTCTGGAACGCCGGCAAGGCCGCCCCCACCACCGCCTGCAGCCGCGCCAGGGCGGCCACCTCGCCATCCCCGGCCAGGGTCTGCGCGACCACATAGGCCCAGCGATCCGACTGAAAACGCACCAGCCGGTCCGTCGCGGTGAGCCACATCCGTTCGCCGTGGGTGGCAACCACCGCGCCGCCCCCGACGAACCAGTAGGCGAACAGCGCCGCCACCCGCTGGCGGCCGCCCGCCGGGGTCACCTGCTCCCGCGTGATCCGCAGCACGGTCGCCGGCACATATCCGCCCGGCCGGCCCGGCCAGTCAAAACGATGGCCAAACTGCCCCTCGATTGTCCAGCCCTGACCGACCAGACAGATCTCGGGCCGGTGGATCGAGCTGCGGTCCCGGCCGCTGAGCACTATCGACAGGAAGACCTGCTGCGCCGGGTCGCGCAGGGCGTAATACAGCCGGCGGGAATAACCGGTGTCGGCCGGCAGGGTTTCCCGCTCGATCGCCGTGACCTCCACGTCGCGGGCCGCCCAGCCGGCGGCCAGTATGCCCGGAAGTTCCACCGGATTGGCCCCGTCCGCCGTGAGCCGCACCCCGGCGGTCGGGGCGACCGGCCAGCGGTCCACCCGGGTCGTGCTCCAGGCCGTCAGCCCGGCCGCCGCCAGCACCAGCCCGCTCAGCCCCGCCAGTGCCCGGCCGGACGTGGCAACGATGGGTTGACGGAGTCGTGCCGAGCCTTCGGGGACCGGGGTTTCAACCGGCGCGATGCGTTCGGGGCGGAGCCGCTGCCAGAGGCTGACGGCACCGAGCACGCCGCCCAGCACGACGGCAAACACGAGAAAACCGGCCGCGGGATGGACGGATTCGCCCGCCTTCTGGCCCAGCCACTCCCCCGTCAGCACGATGGTCGAGATGCGCAGCACGTTGCCCAGGTAGGCGAGCGGCAGGCAGAGGGCGAAGATGGCCGCGCGCCGGCCCCAGCCGCGAAAATTGAGATAGCCCGCGAGCATGGTCAGCGCCATCAGCGCCATCAGCGAACGCACGCCCGAGCAGGCCGCCGCCACGTCATACTGATAGCGGCCGTCAGGCGCAAACAGTTGCGTTCCGTTGCGGATCACACCGAGCCCGACGAGGCGGGCAAGTCCGGCGGTCGCCCCGGTCACCCACAGCCGCAGGTAGAAGCCCAGTGAATCCAGGAAATTGACCGGCACGGCGAACAGCATGAAGGCCAGGGGAAACGCCGTCGCCCGCCCCCACCGGCGTCCGCCGCCCAGCGTGAAACCGCCCCAGAGGAACAGCAGGAAGCCCACGAGGGAGACGCGGTCCTGTTGCGCGGCGTAACCCAAAGCATGGAGCGCGAGCCCGCCGAGCATGGCGGCGGTCGCGGCGAGGGCGCAGTTCACGATTTCGGGTTTTGCGCTTGGCTCCGGCGACTCCGCATTCCGGAGGTTCCGCCAGCCCAGCCAGACGGCCAGCCCCAGGATCAGCCAGCCGTGCTCGCACTCGGCCCGCGGGTCGAGCCACTGCGACACCCACCAGCCCGGCAGCGACGCGGAGTCGACATATCCGCGCGTGCTGTTCCCAAAGCCAAGAAAAACCACTCCGCCAGCGAGGGCGCAAAGCAGGGCCACGCCCACCGAACGGTGGGACGAAGGCCGGCTGGAATGGGAGCCGGGATCATGCACGCCCGGCAGCATTGCAGTTGCGCCCGGTTTTCCAAGCAACTTGATGGGCGGGCGCATTTCCCTCTGTCTTCGCCACGGCCCCGGATGCGCGGGCTTGCCACGGGGCCGCTGCAACGGGCAAAAGCCTTCCGGCCCAACCGCACTACCCAGGCCTCCATCGAATGCGCCTTCTCTACACGCTGCGTGACCAGGATCTGGCCACCACCAAGTCCGTCGGCATCCTCCATGTATCCGTGGCGGTGCTGCACGGGCTGGTCCGCCAGCCGGGAATCCGCCAGCTCGATGTGCTCGCCAACCAGTCGCTCGCGGCCCTGCTGCCGGCCCCGCCGCCGCATGTGCGGTACCATTTCACCGCCGCCCCCGCGCCCCGGCGCTGGCAACGGCTGTGGTGGGACCAGTGGACCCTCGCCGGCTGGACCCGGCGGCTCGCACCGGACTGGCTCCTGCTGCCCAAGGGGTTCTTTCCGCTGCTGCGGAACCCGACCGCCCGCGTCTCGGCCTACGTGCATGACAATATTTTCGGGCACCATGCGCGCCACGGGGCCGATCCGTTTCCCCTTGGCGAGATGGCGCTGTTCCGCCGCGCGCTGGCCCGCACCGCCGCCCGGGCCGACGTGATCGTGACGAACTCCGCCTTTACGGCCGGCGAGATTGCCTCCGCCTACCGCTGTCGCACGCCCCCCGTGGCAATCAGCGCGCCGCTGCTGCCGTTCTCCGCGCCACCGCCCGCCCGGGCCGAAACCTCCGGCCCGGTCCGGGTGCTGCTGCTGACCTCGCCCCACCCCCACAAGCTCACCGCCCAGGCCGTCGCCTGGCTGCAGCGGCTTCAGGCCGAAATTCCCGGCGGCCTGACGGTCACCGGCGTCGGCGGCCTGCCGGCCGGCCTCTCCTGGCCCGACCAGCCCGTCTGGCGCCGCCATCCGCGCCTGGGTGAAGCGGACTATGCCGGGGTGCGCGCGGGTTGCACGCTGCTCGCCTATTTTTCAGCCTATGAGGGCTTCGGGCTGCCGCCGTTGGAGGCGTTGCGGGATGGCCTGCGCGTGGTCGCGTCCGACCTGCCGCCCCTGCGGGAGAATTTGCCCGCGGAAATCCTCTTCAACAACGGCAGCTACGACTCCTTCCGCCAGGCCATGCAGCGGGCTCTGGCCTCGGACACCCCGCCGGACGTCGCGACGGCCTCCCCCCATGAGGTCGCAGGCCGCTGGATGGATTTGCTGCGGCAGACCGACGCGAAAGACCGCCGCTGAGCGTTGCTCAGGCCATGGTCTCGCGATACACCGCCAGCGTCTCCTCCGCGCAGCGCGCGAGCGTGAACACGGCGCTTTGGACCAGGCCCCGGCGGACGAGGTCCGCCGCCAGCCCCGGATCGTCCTCGAGGTGCCGAATGGCGGCGAGGAAGGCCGCCGGATCGAGATCGGCATATAGCGCCGCGTCGCCCCCGATCTCCGGGAGGCTGGCCACCCGACCGCACACCACGGGACAGCCCGCCCTCATCGCCTCGACCACGGGATAACCAAAGCCCTCGTAAAGGCTCGGGAAGAGCAGGGCCTGGGCACGCTGGAGTAGTGCCTCCACGACCGCATCCGTCTGGAATCCGAGATAGACCCAGCCGGCCGGCGGAGTGGTTTCCCGCGGCACGCCGGCCCAGCGGTCGCCGACCACGACCAGCGGCGGCAACCTCCTCCCCGCCTCGGCTGCCAGCTGCCAGGCTTGGGCGAGCAACGACAGATTCTTTCCCGGTTCCAACGATCCCAGAAAGAGGAAAAACTCGGCCGGCACCCCCGCCGGCAACGCCCCGTCTGCGCCCGCGGCCAGCGCCTCCACCCCGTTGTGCACCACCTCCAGCCGGCCGGCGGGCAGACCGAGCAGACGGATCGCCTCATCGGCGGTGAAACGACTGACACAGATGATCCGGTCGGCCCGGGCCAGGCGGGTCAGGCGCCTGATCCCCGTGTGCCGCTGCCAAGGGCGAAATCGTTCCGGATACCGCAGCAGCGCGAGGTCGTGCAGGGTGACCACATGCCGGGTCGGACGCCGAAACGGAATCAGCGGCAGATGGGTGTGGTGTAGCACGCCCGCGCCGCGGAGTTCCCAGGGCGCGACCCATTTCGCCCAGCCCCATTCCCGTGCGAGCGTTTTCATCGCCCGAAACGGCTGGGCATAACCGTGATTCTCCATCCGCCAGCCGATTTCCGCCACCTGGATATCCGCCGGCCCGGCAGCCCGCAGCCCGAGAAGCAGATTGCGCACATAACGCGCCACACCGGCACGCGTCGTCTGCAAGGGGGTGGTCTCAATGAGGACTTTCATTTCAACGCCACAAGGCGGTTTCGTGGAAGCGGCGGACGGCGGCGAGAGGGAGCCGGTCGCTCCACCCCTTGGTCCGATCGATGGTCGCCAGCGATCGGCGCGGTTCCGCCAGCACCAACTCCAGCAGCCGCGCATAAGCCGCCTCATAGGCTTCAGGCGTGTGCGGGGCGGTCGCGGCACGCGCCCGCCGGCCCAACTCCGCCCGGTCGGCCGCGAGCAGCCAGGCGAGCTGGCGGGCGGCGGCGGCCAGGTCGCCGGCCGGATATAGGCAGTGGGCCTCCACGCTCCCGGCCGGCTCCTCGGCCAAGCCGCCAATCCGCGGATAAAGGGGAATTACCCCGGCGGCCATGGCCTCCAGCAGCGCGATCGGTCCGCCTTCGGAATCGCTGAGCACCACGACAACATCGAGCGCGGCGAGCATGCGCCAGTAGGCGTCGCCGGACAGCCAGCCGTGAAACACCGTCGGCGCCAAGCCCTGCACCGCGCGCTGCAGCCAGGGGCGACGGGAGCCGTCGCCGAGGACATGCCATTCCGCGCGGACGCCCTCCGCCACCGCGAGGCGCATCAGAGCCGGCAGGCGGTCAACCCGTTTCTCGGCGATCTCGAGCCGGCCCACGAATCCCACCTGCAGTGGGCCTCCGCCGGACCGGACCGGCGGCGCAAAACCGGCGGGCGGCTCGACCGGGCACGCCACCACCGCGACCCGGTCCGGCGGAAAGCCGGGTACGAGGGCGCGCACGCGGCCGGCCAGCGCCGCATTGACACAGAGAATCGCGTCGCACCAGGGCGCGAGGGCGGGCACGCTGTGGTCAAGACCGGGACCATTGGTGTGCAGCATGGCCACCCGGCGGAGGGCCCCGTCGCCCGGCGCGAGCAGCGGTAGGGCCCAGCCGTTGTGCCAGACCACCAGCGCGTCCGTCAGGAGGGGGCGAAGGTCGGCGAGGAAGCGCCGGCGCAGACTCCCGGGTGTCCACCACCACGCCGCCAGGAGGCCGACATCGGCGGCCCCGGCTGACGCCGGCTCGAAGATCGCCGCCACCAGCGGATCGAGGCCGAGCGCGGCATCGCGGTGGCGGTGCCGACGCACGAGGCTCTGCATGCCACCGCCGGAGCGCGCAAAGGTGGTGAGATGGACGACCCGGGGCATCGGCGGTGCGTTCAATAGCGGGGGAAGGCCGGAAAGCCCGCGCGGCGGAGCAGAATCCAAAACGGCGTCTTGGCCGCGCCTCCGAGGATGGCCCGCCGCGCGGCGGGGTCGGCGCGCACCGCCGCGCACAGGCAGCGGAGATAGGCCGCGGCGTTCCCGGGCGTCGCCTGTTCGCGCACGGCCAGCGCGGCGTGGAAAGCCGCCAGCAACGGGAAGCCCTCGCGGCGGCACCGGCCGGCGAAGTGGCGGTAGATTCTCCCTCTCGGCAGCTTGGCGGCAACCATCCGGCCGGTCTCCACGGTCAGGTCCGCAAAGTCCTCAGACCGGCCCGCGCGGCGCCGGGCGGTCAGAAGCCGGACGGCACAGCCAAAGGCCTGGCCTTCCAGCGGCCGGGCGACGCTCGCCGAGCCGGCGTGGCGGCGGTAATGGAGAAGCGGCAGGGAGACACACCCGAGACGATGGTGCTCGCCCACGCGCGCAAGCCAGTCGTAGTCTGAGGCCAGCACGAGCCCGTCACGGTGGGGGAAGTCGTGGAACACTTCGGCGCGGCCCATGAGCGTGGGATTCGCCAGCGGCATGTTCCAGGGCAGGTAGAGCGCGATGTCTTCCGCGGTATAGAACATCGGAAGATCCCCGGCCAGCCGGCCATCCGCCTCCATCCACCGGGCGCCGGTGCCGATGACCGCTAGTGTTGTGATGCCGATATAGCTAGACATATCGGTTTTTTGCCTTCAGGCTGGCGGGATGAGCAAATTTGCGCCGGTGTTGGGCGTGACGACCGAACAGCAAACAGTTTTGGAAACGTGGCTCCGGGCGCATGGCAC
>CAIQQB010000019.1 GCA_903873805.1 uncultured Opitutia bacterium
GCAGCCCCAGGGCCATTGCGAAAACGCTGGTTTCATCCTTCATTCAAAGCGGATTGTGGATCGGAGCCGGAGGCGAAGACCAGTCCGTTTCCACCATTTCGGGCTCCCGGGCTTACCCACAGTAAATGACATTTAGCCTTTTTTTCGACCCCAAATGCGACTCAAGCCGCACCGCCGCGCGCCTGCCACCGTCACCGCACCCGACCGGCGGGCGGCCGTTCCGCGATTTCAGTGCCGAGGGTGGCCCGGTGGGCAGACGGGGTTGCGCCGGTGGTGCGTCGGAATGCCCGCAGCAGGTGATGGCGGTTGGCAAAACCGCTTTCCGCGGCCACCCCCTCCAATTTGGCCCGTCGGTCCTGCAGGAGCCGGCTGGCGTGGATCACGCGCAGCCGCGTGAGCTCCTGAATCATGGTATGTCCGATGTGCCGCCGGAAGACCGGCTGCACCCGCCGGAGCGAGCTGCCCAACACCCGCGCCACCTCGCGGATGCTGATCGGGTCGCGGTAATGGTCGCGGAGAAACCGCAGGGCCCGGGCGACATCGGGATCAGGCGTGGCGATGGTGTCGGTCGAGGCGCGCACCGTCACACCCTGGGGCGAGATGACCACCGGCTGCGCGGGGGCGCGGCCGCCCCGCATGAGCCGGTCCAGCAGGGCCGCCGCCTCGTAACCCTGCTGCTCGAAGTTGCAGTTCACACTGGTCAGCGGCACCGGGGCGAAATTGCAGAGGATCTCGGTGTTGTCTGCCCCGACAACCGCGAATTCCTCCGGCACCCGGCAGCCCGCATCCAGGCAGGCGCGAATGACCGCGAGCGCGTTGAGATCGTTGATCGCAAACAGCCCCATCGGGCGCGGGAGATCGGCCAGACGCCGGGAGAGATCCTTCAGGCGGAGAACCCGGAAACTCCCTCCGGCCGCCTCCACCGCCTCCTGGAAGCCCTGGGCCCGCTCATGCTCGATGACGTTGTCACCAAACTCGACAAAACCGAAATGACGGAAGTACAGCGCGAGCAGGTGGGCGGCCGCCGCGGCCCCGATTTCCTGGTGCGGGATGATGACCCGGGGACTCCGCAGCCCGTCGTGGCCGGAATGCGTCAGCACCACCGGGACGTGTTGCGAGCGGATGAAGCGAAGGAGCGGCCGCTGAGGCTTCGTGACGCCGACGTAGGCGATGATCCCGTCACCCTCCCACTCGTGCAGCGCCGGCACCCGGTGGGTCCAGCGCATCTCACAGTCGAGAATCCAGTTGTGCTGCGCCGCATGACGCGCCACGCCCTCGAGCAGACGGTCCTGCCACCAGGACTGGAGGAGCAGCACCCGCAAACGTCGTCGGGAGGAGGAACGGGTCTTCATGGGTTTGGCCGGTGCGCAAAACATCACAATGTTTTCGCCGATTGTCACATCTTAAGCATGGCGGTGGGTCGGGGAACCGGGGATTTTTGGGGCTGCGTCCGGACCACCACCCCGGCTCCCGGTCCGCCTCCACCCCATGCCCCCGCTCCTCCGCCCGCTTTGCCTCCTGCTCCTGGCCGGTCTCCGGCTGCTCGCGGCGGACACCGCTCCGGCGGCCAACTGGACGGTTCCGCCCATCGCGGGGCGCAACCTCACGATGCCCTTCACCTCCCCGGCGGAGGTCTATTCCGGTCTCAGCGGCCCGGGCGAGCCGGTCACCGGGAGCGGCCTTGGGGGCTGGCGCAGCGGCAACGACGGCGTCCGCTACAAGGGTCCCCACCCCAAGACCGGCTGGCAGCTCGACTGGGATGCCAAGGCAACGTCGACCGACCAGGTCATCGACCTGGGTCTGCTCCCGCCCCTCAAGCCCCTCTGGGAGCTCCATCTCCGCGACACCATCATCACGCTCGGGGGCGACGGACTCTATTATATGACCGGCTCCTCGGGCGATAACATCTGGGACCGCAATGACGGCATTGAGCTCTGGAAATCCGCCGATCTGAAAACCTGGGACTACCTCGGCCTCGTCTGGAGTCTGGCCAACGACGCCACCTGGCAGCGCGGGGCGCGGTATGTCTGGGCGCCCGAACTCCATTATTTGCCGATCAAGAAAACCTATGTCCTGACCCTCTGCGTCGGCAGCAGCCCGAGCGGCACCGGTTTCCTGGTGAGCGCCACCGGCAAGCCCGAGGGGCCGTATGTCAACCGGTTCCGCCCCGACGCGCGCGTCACCGGCGGGATCGACTCGACGGTCTTCGAGGATGACGACGGCAAGATCTATTACACCTCCGGCCATGGCGACACGATCTACCAACTGAAGGACGACTTCAGTGGTTTTGTGGACGGACCGCACCATCTTTCGCTCGATCCCGCCAGCCAGCAGAAAGCCCGCGCGCTCGGCGTCAGCAGCGGCGTGGCGTCCGAAGGTCCGTCTCTTTTCAAATGGAAGGGCCGGTATTACCTCGGCGGGGCGTTGTTCATCGGCGGCGTCAACCGGCAGACCGGCAAGAATGGCCGCTACAGCAGCTGTGTCGCGATCGCGGACAGCATCTATGGCCCCTACACGCAATGGGAGGAGGCTGTGCCCTGCGGAGCGGGCGGAAACTATTTTCAGGACAAGTCGGGCGCCTGGTATTGCACCTATTTCGGCAACGACGAGGCCTCGCCTTTCCGGGAAAAGCCCGG
Organism: uncultured Opitutia bacterium; assembly: GCA_903873805.1. Classification (GTDB taxonomy): domain Bacteria; phylum Verrucomicrobiota; class Verrucomicrobiia; order Opitutales; family Opitutaceae; genus CAIQQB01. The sequence goes on from CAIQQB010000019.1 coordinate 2,637, forward strand.
CATCGTGAAGATCGATTTTGCGGCGGACGGCTGCATCCGGATCGCCGACGAACAGCCTGCCTTCATCCTGCGCGACGGTACGCCAACCCTCTGGCGGAAGACGCCCGCACCGGCCGCCACCGCCGCTCCATCCCCTACGATCCCGTGACCAAATCCCGTTTCCAGTCCGATTGTTGCGTGGCCTTCCTCTTCGGACTGGCCGGCGTCATGCCGCTCCCCGCTGCGACGGCCGTCGCCCCGGGCAATGCCAGCCCGCTGGACGCCACCGGCCGGTGGAATCCCACGCCCCTCTACACGACCCACCCCGAGGCCTATTCGGGCCTTTCCGGCCCCGGCCATACGGTGGTCGGTGACGGTTGGGGCGGGTATCGCACCGGCAAGGATGGCACCATGTACAAGGGGCCTGACGCGGCCAAGCCCGGCTGGCTCGATCTGGGTGACCGGGCCAGCGCCTCCGCCGTCCGCTCCGGCCTGCTCCCGCCCCTGCGCCCGATCTGGGAGCTCCACCTGCGCGACACCACGATCTGCCTGGGGGGTGATGGCAATTATTACATGACCGGTTCCACCGGCGACAACATCTGGGACCGCGTGGACGGCGTGGAGCTCTGGCGTTCCCCGGACCTCCAGCATTGGGACTACCTCGGCCTGGTCTGGAGCATGGCGAAGGACGCCACCTGGCAGAAACAATACCGCTACATCTGGGCGCCGCAGATCGTCTATTTGAAAAAACTGAACACCTACTGCATCGCGCTCGGCTGGGGCCCCGGCGGTCCCACCGGCATTCTCCGGAGCACTTCCGGTAAGCCCGAGGGCCCCTACGCCAACCCGCTCGCCCAAGACGCCGTCGCCACCCCAAACCGCATCGACGCCGCCCTGTTCGAGGACGACGATGGCACTGTCTATTACACTGATGGCGGCGGCGGCTCCATCCGCAAGCTGAAGCCCGACCTCTCCGGCTTCGAAGGCACCGCGATCTCCATCACCTATTCGGACGGCAGCCACGCCAACGGCGGTCCCGGCCACGAGGGCGCCTCGCTCTTCAAGGCCAACGGCAAATATTACATCGGCGGCGCGCAGACCGTGCAGGGCCGCTATAGCAGCATGGATGCGGTGGCGGACAAGATTGAGGGTCCGTACCGCGGCTACGCCGAGGCCGTGCCCTGCGGTGCGGGCGGGAACTTCTTTCGGGACAAGGACGGCAACTGGTGGTGCACCTATTTTGGCAATGATGCGCCGTCGCCCTGGCGCGAAAAGCCCGGCATTATCCGAATCGAATTCGATAATCAGGGACTCATCCATCTCGCCAAAAAGCAGCCCGATTTTGTACTCATCGAATCCGCCCGCCACGGCCAATCCCCATGGTCCGGGGGTTCCCCCGCCGACACCGCGAAGCTCCCCGGGCCCGCCACACCTCCGACCGCCGCCGCCAAGACGGTCGCTCCCTGAATATCGCCCGGACACCTCAAGATCGCCGTCCGCCCGCGGCGCCATTCCACCCCTTCGAAATGTCACGGCCCTCCTGCCCTATCATCAGTCAGATTACCCATCAACAACGCCTCCGGCTTCTGCTGGGTTTGGTAGCCGCCGTTTGCGAGCTCAGCGGGCAGCCGCCCCCGTCTGTCCCGGTGCCGGCACCGGTGGGAATCCCGGTGCCGCTCACCACACCCGCCCCCGAACCAGGCCGCAGCGGGCCGGGGGCGCGCTTCAGCCTGGACGGCACCGTTTACCGGCAGCGGGTCAACCCCAACTCCACGGTGGTGCGGAACGGTCTGCTGCCGCCGTTGCAACCGCTGATCGACCTGCACATCCGCGACACCATCATCCGGCCGGGCGGCGACGGATATTATTATCTGACGGGTTCCACCGGAGCGGACATCTGGCACCAGAACACCACCGGCATCGAGCTGTGGCGCTCGACCGATTTGCAGACGTGGGATTATCTCGGCGTAGTCTGGAATCTCGCGCGCGAAGGCACGTGGGAACCGCAGCACGTGACCGGAACCAAGTATGCGCGCACGCTCTGGGCCCCGGAGATCGTATATATCAAACGACTGAAAAACTATTTTCTCACCTACAGCATGCCGCCGGGCGACCGCGGGATTCTCAAGAGCTCCACGGGAAAACCCGAAGGACCGTATGTGAATGCGCTCGCCGACAACGGCAAGCTCGCGGGCGAGATCGACCTCAGCCTGTTTGAGGATGACGACGGCACCGTCTACGCCACCTGGGGCCCCGCCTACATTGCGCGGATGAAGGATGATCTGAGCGGCCTGGCCGAGGAGCGCCATAACCCCGAACTGCTCCACCCCGACCTCGATCCCACGCACCATGCCACGACCAGCATCACCCGCGGCTACAAGGACATCGGTCACGAGGGCCCCTGCCTTTTCAAGCGGAACGGCAAATACTACCTGACGGCCGCCGACACCTATCTCGGCCGCTACTCGAGCCTGGTGGCGGTGTCGGACCACGTTTACGGCCCGTATGACCTCCGCCATGAAGCCGTGCCCGGCGGCGGAGGCGGCGATTATTTTCAGGACAACGCGGGCAGCTGGTGGTGCACCTATTTTGGCAATGACGGTGCGGCCCCGTTCCGCGAGATGCCGGCCCTCGTGAAGGTTGAGTTCGACGCGGACGGCAAGATCCACGTGGCCAAAACCCAGCCCGACTTCGTGCTGCTGGAGAGCGCCCGGTACGGCCGTTCCCCCTGGTCGGCCAAGCCCGCCACACCGGCTCCGGCCGTCCCCTGACCTTCCTCGCGCATGCGCTTTTTTTCCGCCGCCGCCCTGCTGTTCGCCCTCGTCGCCTCTCCCGGCTCCGCACAGAATGCACCGCGCGAGTTCCAAGAGCTCGCCACCGGCTGGAAATTCATTCGTGCCGATGCCGGCCTAGCCGCCGACCCTTCGGCGTGGGAAACTGTCACCGTGCCCCACACTTGGAACGCTCTCGACGGGCAGGATCATCATACCCCCGGCGCAACGGCGCGGCCCGGGGAGCGCGGGAGCGACTACTTCCGCGGCGTGACCTGGTATGCCCGGCCGCTCGATCTTCCCCAAGCCTGGCAGGGCCGGCGCGTGTTCCTCGTGTTCGAGGCGGCCTCGCAGGTGGCCAAGGTATTTCTCAACGGCCAGCCGCTGGGCGAACACCGGGGCTCGTTCACCGCGTTTGCCTTTGAGCTGACGCCCCGCCTGAAATTCGGCGAGCCCAACGAGCTCCGGGTGCAAGTGGACAATTCCCTCGACCGCACCATCGCCCCGCTCGCGGGCGACTTCAACGTGGACGGCGGCCTCTACCGCCCCTTGCATTTGCTCGTCACCGATCCGGTGTGCATCACGCCCCTCGATCATGCCTCGCCGGGCGTTTACCTCACAACCAAATCGCTCAGCGACGCTACGGCGCAGGTGGAGGTGAAAACACTTGTTTCCAATGGCGCCGCCGCCGCCATCACGGGCGAAGCGGTCACCGAAATCCGGGAACTGTCGGGCCGCGTGGTCGCGACCCAACGCACCCCGTTCACCCTCGCGCCCGGCGGTGCGGCCCAACCGGTCACGCAGACTCTGACCGTCGCCAGCCCGCACCGCTGGAACGGCACCAAAGACGCCTACCTCTACTCGGTCGCGGTGCAAATCGTGATCGCGGGCCGCGTGGTGGATGAAGTCGTCCAGCCGCTCGGGCTGCGCACCATCGCCATCACCGAGGCGGATGGTTTCCTGCTCAACGGCCAGCCGTATCCTATTTTTGGAGTCAACCGCCACCAGGACCTGCGCGATCACGGCTGGGCGCTCACCGCGGCCGACCACGAACGCGATGTCGCACTCATTGGGGAACTGGGCGCGACCGCCATCCGCCTGGCTCACTATCCGCAGAGCGACTACTTCCACACTCTCTGCGACCGGGCCGGGCTGCTGCTTTGGAACGAGGTGCCCTTCGTCAACGAGACCCCCAACCCGGCGGAGCCCCCCGACCAGCCTTCGGCGCAGACGCAGGCCTTCAACGCCAACCTCGAGGAACAGCTGCGCGAGATGATCCTGCAGCGCTACAACCATCCCTCCGTCGCATTCTGGGGCCTGTTCAACGAGCTCCGTCCGGGACAGATGAATGCGGTGGCGCTGCCCGAGGTGCGACGACTCAACGCCCTCGCCCACGAGCTCGATCCCGCCCGGATCACCGTCGGCGCGTCGGACAAGCTGGCCAACCCGACCAACTTCGTGCCGGACCGCATCGCCTACAACGTCTATCCCGGCTGGTATTCAGCCTTTGGATCCGGCCCGACCGGCGACATCGGCGGTCTGGTCGGCCAGCGTTTCGCCGAGCAGAAAAACCACCGTATCGCCCTCAGCGAATACGGCGCGGGCGGTAATCCCGCCCAGCACCAGGAGGGCCCGCCCAAGGCACCGCAGGCCAACGGCGGCCCCGTTCATCCCGAGGAATGGCAGGCCTACGTGCACGAGCGCGACTGGGCGCAGCTGCAGAGCAACCCCCGGCTCTGGGGCACCTTCGTGTGGGCGATGTTTGATTTTTCGAGCGACGGACGGAGCGAGGGCGGCCAGGACGGCATCAACGACAAGGGGCTCGTCACCCAGGACCGGCGGGTGAAAAAGGATGCGTTCTATTTCTTCCAGGCCAACTGGAGCCGCACGCCCATGGTTTACCTCGCCTCGCGCCGGCTGACCCCCCGCACGCAGGCCGTGACCGAGGTGAAGGTCTACTCCAACTGCCCCGAGGTCGAACTGCTGCTCAACGGTGTGTCGCTCGGCCGGGTGAAGCCCGACGCCACCCGCATCGCTCACTGGGCCGACGTGCAACTCCAGCCCGGGAAAAACACGGTGCGCGCCGTCGGCCGCGACTCCGGTCGCGAGATCGTCGATTCCTGCGAGTGGTCCCTCGCTTCCGCCACGGCCGCGCCCTGATTTTCAATCGCGTGAAAAACCACTCCGCCCGATTCGTTGGCCTTCTCGCCCTCCTCGGCACGACCTCGCTCTCCGCGGCCGACGCCCCGGCGGCTACAACTCCAGCATCCGTCGCACCAGCGACGGCACCGGCGGTCATCCTCACTCCCAAGTCCCCAGCCACGCCGCGCCTCAACGGCCCGAAAATCTTCGGCGTGCGCCCCGGCGTGCCGTTTCTTTACTCGATCCCCGCAACCGGCGACCGGCCAATGACCTTCGCCGCCGACGGCCTGCCCGCCGGACTCACACTCGACGCCCCCACCGGCCGGATCACCGGCGCTTTGGCGCAACCCGGCGAATTCCAGACGACCCTTCGCGCGACCAATGCGCTCGGCACCGCCGCAAAACCCCTGCGCATCGTCGTCGGTGAAGAAATTGCGCTCACGCCGCCACTGGGCTGGAACAGCTACAACTGCTTCGGCGAACGCATCACCCAGGACCTCGCCCTGCGCGCGGCGCACGCCCTGGTGAAACTCGGCCTCGACCGGCACGGCTGGACCTACATCAACATGGACGACGGCTGGATGGGCCGCCAGCGGGGCGGGCCGTACCATGCGCTGCAGGCCGACCCCCAGCGCTTCACCGACATCAAAGCAATGGTGGATGAGATCCATTCGCTCGGTTTGAAAGCCGGGCTGTACTCGACTCCGTGGACTGAAACCTACGGCGGCCGGCTGGGCGGGAGCTCCGAAAAGATGGATGGCAACTGGCCCCCGCTCGGGGCGCCCGACGCCGCCAAGAACGCCAAGCAGCTGCCCTTTGCCATCGGCCAGTATCGGTTCACCTATCAGGACGCGAAGCAGTTTTCCGAGTGGGGCTTCGATTACCTCAAGCTTGACTGGGGCCCGGTCGAAGCGCCCGAGACGAAGGAAATGCACCAGGCGCTTCGCGTGGCCGGCCGCGATATCGTGCTCAGCCTGTCGAACAACCACGTCAAAAAGCTCCTGCCGATCATCGGCGAAGTCGGCCCGTGGGCGCAGTCCTGGCGCACAACGACGGACATCACCGACGCCTGGAGCCGCGTCGCCAATGACATCGGCTTCGCGCAGGATCCATGGGCACCCTACGCCCGGCCCGGCCATTACAACGACGCCGACATGCTCGTGGTTGGCCAACTCGGCGGCCGGGTCCCCAGTCAACTTCATCCCAGCAAGCTCACGCCCGACGAGCAATACACGCACATCAGCCTGTGGTGCTTGCTCACAAGCCCGCTGCTCATCGGCTGCGATCTGGAGAAAATGGACGATTTCACCTTCGGTCTGCTCTCCAATGACGAGGTGCTGGAGGTTGATCAGGACCCGCTCTGCAAACAGGCCGTGCAGGTCGCCGGCGGGCGCGGTCCGTTGAAGGTTTACGCCAAGCCGCTCGACGACGGCTCGCTCGCCGTCGGTCTCTTCAACACCGGCCCTGAGACGGCCACCGCCACGGCCAGCTGGGCCGACCTGAAGCTCACCGGTCCGCAGCGCGTGCGCGACCTCTGGCGGCAGCAGGACGTCGGCGTGTTCAGCGACCGGTTTGAGGCCCCGGTCGCCTCGCATGGCGTCGTGCTCGTTCGCATTTTTCCAACTGCCCCGTGATCATGCCTCACCCCTGATTTTACCGTGAACCTCCTTCCCCTCCCTCGTTTTCGCCTTCTCATCTCCGCGCTGCTCGCAGGCGCGGCGGCCGGACTGCTGGCGTTGTCCGCGTTCGCCGCCGAAACCGGCGCACCTGCCGCTCCGACAGTTCCCGGGCCGACTTCGGCTTCGCCCGCCGGTAGTGTGCTGACGCTTGACGCCTCGGCCCGTCCGCCGGCCGCCAGCTCGGATGGGTTTCACATGGGCACGGCCACCGCACCCGGCGGCCACACCCTGATGCTGGACAGCCGCAGTCTGCTGCGCGACGGCAAGCCGTGGGTGCTCATTTCAGGCGAATTCCATTTTTCACGCTACCCGGAATCGGAATGGCGCGACGAATTGCTCAAGCTGAAGGCCGGCGGCGTCAGCGTCGTCGCCACCTATATTTTTTGGATCCATCACGAGGAGATCGAGGGCCAGTGGGATTGGTCCGGCCAGCGCAACCTGCGGAAGTTCCTCGAGACGTGTCAGGAGGTCGGTCTAAACGTGCTGCTGCGCATCGGCCCCTGGTGCCATGGCGAGGTGCGCAATGGTGGCTTCCCCGACTGGCTGCAGAAGCTGGGCGACGACAAGGCGTTCGAACTGCGCCGGGACAATCCGCGGTATCTCGGCTACGTGAAACAGCTTTACGCGCAGATCGGCCAGCAGACCAAGGGACTGCTCTGGAAGGACGGCGGACCGATCATCGCCGTCCAGTTGGAAAACGAATACAGCGGTCCGACCCAGCACCTGATGACGCTGAAGCAAATCGCCCGCGAGGCAGCCTTGGATGTGCCGCTTTACACCTGCACGGGTTGGGGCTCGGGCGGAGCGGCGCCGTTTGGGGAAATCGCTCCGTTTTCGGGTTCCTATGTGGACGGCTTCTGGGACCGCTCGCTGCGCGGCGGCGGATATGGCGGCGTGCTGAATTTTTCCGGGGCGCGGCGCGGCAATGCGGCGGCGATGGGCATGCTCGGGGGCGATCCGACCGCGACTCCCGCAGCCCCGTCCCCGCCGGTGGTCAGCGGAGTCTATCCCAGCTTCACCTGCGAACTCGGCGGCGGGATGATGGCGAGCTACCACCGGCGCGTTTTCATGGATCCCGAGGACACCGAATCTCTGGCCCTGATCAAACTCGGTTCAGGCACGAATCTCCTGGGCTTTTACATGTATCACGGCGGTGAAAATCCCGACGGGAAACTGTCCAACCTCAACGAAACGCAGGCGACCAACTACTGGAATGATCTGCCCGTGAAAAATTACGACTTCCAGGCTCCGCTCGGCCAATACGGTCAGGAGCGCGAACATTACCATTTTCTGCGCCTGCTCGGCTTGTTTTTGCAGGACTTCGGCCCCGGGTTATCCGGCATGGCGTCGCGCACGCCCACCGTCCGCGGTCCGGTCAACTGGGCCGTGCGTTCTGATGGCGACGGCGGCTACCTCTTCGTGAGCCAGTACCAGCACTTGTCGCCGCAGCCAAACCGGGAAAACGTCCAGTTCCGGGTCCGGTTCGCCGGTGCTGAGGTCACCGTGCCATCCGAGCCGGTCACCCTTCCCGGCAATAGCCGATTTTTCTGGCCGCTCAATCTCGACCTGGGCGGCGTGAAGCTCATCTGCGCTTCCGCCCAGCCGATTGCGCAGGTCAGTGACCGGACGACGCGCTACACCGTCTTCAAGCAAACCACCGGGGTGCCGACAGAATTTGTTTTCGACGGAGCGACCGTCACGGTGGATGCTGCCACCGGAAAAATCACGGACGAAAGCACGCAGATCCATGTACGCAACGTTCAACCGGGTCTCGGTGCAGCCATCCAGTTGCACGGCAAGGATGGAAGCAAGCACGTCATCGTTCTACTCACCGAGGCAACGTCATTGGACCTCTGGAAGGGCGAATGGCAGGGTCAGGAACGGTTGTTCGTGACGCATGCGGCTTTTCTGCTCGACGGTGCCGCTTTGCGCCTGCGCACGGAAAATCCGGCCGACTGTTCCGTCGCCATCCTGCCCGCTCCCGCGAGCCTCACCGACGGCCGCGGGGCGGTGCCGGCGAAGGACGACGGCCTCTTCCGCCGATTCTCGCCCCCGCTCGCACCGGTGGCGCCGCTGCAAGCGAGCGTAGCGCAAGTGCAACCCGCCGGTCCGGCCCGCACGGTTCCGATCGCACCGTCGGTTCCCGCCCGCAAGCAGGGCATGGCGATGCAGCCCGAGGACGCGGAATTCGCTCATGCTGCCGTCTGGCGGGTGCAGCTGCCCGCCAGTGTCGACGCCAACCGCGACCTCCGTTTGCGCGTGCGTTACACCGGCGACGTCGCCCGCGCCTATCTCGGCGACAAACTGATCGCCGATGATTTCTACCACGCCCGGGCCCTGGAAATCGGCCTTCGCCGCTATGGCCCTTCGGTGTATCGGGACGGCCTGGTGCTGAAGATTCTCCCGCTGCGGGAGGATGCGCCCATCTACATCACCGACCGCTCCCATCTCCAGTTCAATGACGCCCACATCGCGCTGTCCGTCGCCGGGGTCGACGTGATCGAAACCCGCGAAGTGCGGTTGGAGGAGGGAAAATGAGCCGTAGGATCCCCGCCCGGCCCGGGCCCCAGCGTTTGCTCCGCCCACCAGGTATCGGCCAGCACAACGCACCGCAAAGCCCGGCCGCCCTGCCCGCTCCCGCCGAATTCGAATCGCCAGGCGAAAGTCAGTCGATGACACTGGTGCCGTACGGTTCCACCCATCTGCGACTCACCACCCTCTCTGTCATCCCCGCCGGTCCCGCGCACTCAACCCGTCCCGCAGCCCCAGCGCCAACGACCCCACTTACCTCCATCCCATGAAAAAAACCTCCGTCTCCCGTCGCGATTTTCTGAAGAACTCCGCCCTGGCCGCCGGCGCCGTCGCCGCCGCGCGCCTCGTCCCGGCCGGCCTCCGCGCCGCCGAAGACCCCAACGCGGCCGCGGCCGGCGCCGCCCAGCCGGCCGCCGTCCCCGCCGCCACCGCGGCCCCGATTAACTATCCGCCGGCGCCGGCCCCCATCGCCACCTCGCCTGGCTTCGGCGTCGCCCCCGGGCCGTTCCAGCCGACGTGGGAATCGATCTCGAACTATCAGACGCCCGACTGGTTCCGCGACGCCAAGTTCGGTATCTGGGCGCACTGGGGTCCGCAGTGCCAGCCGGAGCAGGGCGACTGGTATGCGCAGAAGATGTACCAGTTCGGCAACCAGGTGTACAAATTCCACGTCGAAAAATACGGCCATCCCTCGAAGTTCGGCTTCAAGGATGTGGTCAACGAGTGGAAGGCCGAGGAATGGGATCCCGAGCACCTCATCGGCCTCTACAAGCGCGCCGGCGCGAAGTATTTCGCGGCCATGGCCAACCACCACGACAACTTCGACATGTTCAACTCGAAGTTCCAGCCGTGGAACAGCGTCGCGGTCGGACCGAAAAAAGACATCGTCGGCGGCTGGGCGCGCGCCACGCGCAACGCCGGCCTGCGCCTCTCCCTCACCTGCCACGGCGACCGCGCCTGGAGCTGGTATCAGGATGCCCAGAAGTCCGACCTGAGCGGTCCGCTCGCGGGCGTGCCCTATGACGGCCTCCTCAGCAAAGCCGACGGCAAGGGCCTTTGGTGGGAGGGCCTCGATCCGCAGGATTACTACGCGCAATATCACCCGCCCGGCCGCTATCCCTGGACCCAGAGCGGCAGTCCCCCGCTGGCGAAGGCCTACAGCGAGAAGTTCTTCAACCGCATCATCGACTTGATCGACCAGCACCATCCCGACCTGCTGTATTTTGACGACACGGTGCTGCCCATCTATCCCTCCACCGACATCGGCCTGCGCATCGCCGCCTACCTCTACAACACCAACCTCGCGCGCAACGGCAAACTGGAAGCCGTGATCGCCACGAAGGGTCTCAATCCGGACCAGCGCCGCGCCCTGCTGCTCGACGTCGAACGCGGCGTCACCGCGGGGGCCGAGGCGCTGCCGTGGCAGACCGACACCTGCATCGGCTCGTGGCATTACGAAAAGAGCATCTTCGACCAGCACAAATACAAGACCGCCTCCCAGGTGGCCCAGATGCTCGTCGATATCGTAAGCAAAAACGGCAACCTCCAGCTGAGCGTCCCGCTGCCCGGCCGCGGCACGCCCGACGCGGACGAGCTCAAGTTCCTCGCCGATCTCACCGTCTGGATGGACCGCAACGGCGAAGGCATCTTCGCCACGCGCCCGTGGAAAACCTATGGCGAAGGTCCGTCCACCGTCGCCCAGCCGCGCGGCCAGTTTGGCGGCGCGCGCGACGTGCGCCCGTATACCGCCCAGGACTTCCGCTATGTGCAGAAGGGGGAGACGCTCTATGCGTTCGCGATGGGCTGGCCGGCCGATGGCAAGCTTACGCTCACCGCCCTCGCCCAAGGCTCCTTGCACGCCCCGGGCGCCATCGATCGCGTCGAACTGCTCGGGTTGAACGAACCGCTCAAGTTCACCCGCGACAGCACCGGCCTCGTCCTCTCGCTGCCCGAAACGAAAGTCGGCGACTACGCCTACGGCTTCCGCGTCAGCGGTCCCGGCCTCACGTCCGCCTCGACCTGAGCCGCACCACCCCAACTCCATCCTGCACCCATTCCACCCATGTTCGCCCCCCACCCTGATCGTTCCCCCCGGCACCGCGGCTGCGGTCCGGGGCTTGTCGTCGCGGCACTGGCCGGCCTCGCCGCAACCTCCCTAAGCCTGGCCCAGGGCACCCCGACCGTGGTCGCACCGGCCGCACCGGCCGCCAAGACCTTCATCGACTACTTCCTGCCCACCCCGATCACGGGCGCGTTGTCCCAGGAAGCCTGGGGCGCACCCAATGTGCTTCCCCGCGACCAGCAGAACGGACTCGAGGACCCCACCATCAAACAGTGGTGCTACTGGGACGGTCAGATCATCAAGGCCCCCGACGGCAAATATCACATGTTTGCCAGCCGCTGGGATCAGTCCAAGGGCCACAATGGCTGGCCCAACTCGGTCGCCATCCACGCGGTCAGCGACAAGGTCACCGGCCCCTACCATGACACCGGCATGACCTGGCCCGATAATCTCGGCGGCAAGGGCCACAATGTGACGGCGCTGGTCCTGCCCGACGGCCGTTACGCTGTCGTGGTCAGCGAAACGCGACCCAATGCCGATGTCTTCGTTTCCAAGTCCCTCGACGGACCGTGGACCCAGCTCGGCTCCATCAAGGTCGACAAGCCCAACTGGCGCGCGTCCAATGTGAGCATCATGGTCCGGCCCGACGGCGATTTTGAGATCGTGCCCCGCTCCGGTGAAATCCTGATCAGCAAGGCCGCCGACGGCATCCTGGGGCCTTACAAGGTCGCCGCCCCGGGGATTTATCCCTCGGTGGACCAGCTACCCCTGACCACCCTTGAGGATCCGGTCGTGTGGTATAGCGGCGGCCTCTATCACATCGTGGTCAACGGCTGGAGCCCGCGGAAGGCGTATCACCTCACCTCGAAAGACGGCATTACCAATTGGGTGTTCCGCGGCCTGGCCTACGATCCGACCAAGGACTTTGTGCGTTACACCGACGGCACGGTGAACCACTGGTTCAAGATGGAGCGCCCCGGCGTGCTCGTCGAAAACGGCCACGTCACCGCCGTCACCCTCGCAGTGCTCGATGTGGAAAAGAATCTCGAGCTGGGCAACGACATCCACGGCAGCAAGGTCCTGGTGATTCCGTTCGACGGCGCGGCCTTGGATCGCGATTTGGAAAACGCGCCTACCCCCGCGCCGGTCGCCGTGCCCACCCATCCGGGCGGTAACGGCGGGGGCAACCGCGGCGGCCGCCGGGGCGGTCCGCCGCCCGCCGCCACCCCGGGCACCACTCCCGCCGCCCAACCCGCCGCGCCCGCCACCGGACCGACACCCGCCGCACCGAGCTAACTCGAGCGATCCCATCCGAAGGCGCCCATGCGCCGACGTGCCTTCGGAAGCTCACCCCCAACTTCCTAACCTTACCCATGAAACCGTCCGTCATCGTCCACGCGTTCCGCGCCACCCTGCTTGGTCTCACCTTCGCTGTCGCTTTCGCCCAACCGCCGGGCAACGCCACGGCCAATGCCACCGCGCCCGCGGGCGCGCAGCCCGGCGGCGC
>CAIQQB010000020.1 GCA_903873805.1 uncultured Opitutia bacterium
TCATCGACTGATCCCTTTTCCGCAACCGCACCACTCAACGCGGGAGTCCCGTCCGGGGGACGTTCGCACCGCCAGGAGTTGTCCATGAAAAAACCCAGCAAACGCTACCGCAGCGCCCTCCAGGTCGCCGACCTCGCCAAGGAATACCCGTTGAAAGACGCGGTCGCCATCCTCGCGAAGTTTCCCCAAGCCAAGTTCGACGAGACCGTCGAGCTTTCCTTCCGCCTCGGCGTCGATCCCGCCGCCGGCGAACAGATGGTGCGCGGCACCACCCCCCTGCCCAACGGCTCGGGCAAGAAGGTCCGCGTCCTCGTCTTCACCGACGACTCCGCCAAGGCCCTCGCCGCCGGCGCCGATTTCGCCGGCCTCCAGGACCTGATGGCCAAGATCAACGGCGGCTGGCTCGAGTTTGACATCGCCATCGCCACCACCGAGGCGATGAAGAGCGTCCGCACCCTCGCCCGCGTCCTCGGCCCCAAGGGCCTCATGCCGAACCCCAAGTCCGGCACCGTCACCGACGACATCCCCGCCGGCATCAAGGCCGTCAAGGCCGGCCGCGTGGAGTTCAAGATGGACAAGGCCGCCGGCATCGGCGTCGGCGTCGGCAAGCGCTCCTTCACCCCCGATCAGATCGTCGAGAACGTCCGCGCGGTCATCGAGGCCGTGGGCAAGGCCAAGCCGGCCACGTTCAAGGGCGGCAACTTCATCCTCAATGTCGCGCTGTCCTCCAGCATGAGCCCAGGCATCCGCCTGGCTGCGACCGAATTCAACCAGTTCTAACCGGAGCCCCGACCATGAGAGCCGAAAAAAAATTCCTGATCGCCGAGGTTGAAACCCACCTCAAGAAGTCCGACTACGTCATCCTCGCCAACTTCAGCAAGGTCAGCGTCGCCGATGTCGCCGAACTGCGCAAACGCCTGGACGCCGAGAAGGCCGAGTTTCACGTCGTCAAGAACAGCTCGTTCCGGGTCGCCGCCAAGGCGCTCGGCCTGCCCGGCGTGGATGCCGCGCTGACCGGCCCGACCGCGGTCGTTGTCGGCGGCAAGAACGCCGCCGGCGTGTCCAAGATCCTCAAGAAATTCTTCGAGGAAAAGCAGAAGCTGGAGGTCAAGATCGGCGTGCTCGACCGCAAGGTCTTCACCGCCGCCGAGCTCGCCAAGATCGCCGACCTGCCGCCGTTCGCGTCGCTCCGCTCGCAGTTCCTCGGCCTGCTCACCAGCAACGCCGCCGCCCTCGTCCGCGTCCTCGACGCCCGGGTCAAGAAGGAGTCGCCGGCCGCGGCGCCCGCCGCGTAACCGAGTTTCCTCAACCCAATTTTTCCGGCCTCGCCGGCAACCCAATATCCAACGGGGTGGGCTAGGGGATACGTCCCTTAAACGCGTTTCACTTCCCGAAACCGCTAGTCCGCCCAAGGAGAAACCAACATGAGCAACATCACAGACGAACAGGGCATCGAGTGGCTGAACAGCAAGACGGTTTTGCAGCTCGCCGAGCTGGTCAAGACCCTTGAGGGCAAGTGGGGCGTTTCCGCCGCCGCCGCCGCCGGCCCGGCTGCCGCCGCCGCCGCCGCGCCCGCCGCCGCCGCCGAGGAGCAGACCGAGTTCACCATCGTCCTCAAGGAGGCCGGTGCGAACAAGATCGGCGTCATCAAGGAAGTCCGGGCCATCACCGGCCTCGGCCTCAAGGAGGCCAAGGACCTCGTCGAGGGCGCGCCGAAGAACGTCAAGGAGGGCGCTTCCAAGGCCGACGCCGAGGAAATCAAGAAGAAGCTCGAGGCCGCCGGCGCCAAGGTCGAGCTGAAGTAAAGCCGCTTTGGTTCCCCGACCCGCACCGTTTGCCATTTTTTCGGGACAGGCCGCGCCCACCGGCGGCCTGTCCTTTGCCGTTTTCATCCACCGTTCTTTTTCGTCCGTCCGTCCGACCGCGCCTCACCGCCGGCTGGGCGGCGCCTGACCGCCCGCCCGCCGGGCGCGCCCCTTCCTTTCATCCAACCGGGACACTCTCATGGCCGACCGCATCCACACTGACCGCGTCAACTTTGGCAAGCTCCGCGAAGTCATCCAGCCGCCGAACCTCATCGAGCTGCAGATCACCTCGTACCTGGACTACCTGCAGAAGGGCGTGCCCGAGAAGCAGCGCAAGAACCAGGGCCTCGAGGCCGTCTTCCGCGAGGTTTTCCCGATCGAGTCCTACGACGCCCGGCTGACGCTGGAGTACGTCTCCTACACCATCGGTGACGCCAAGAACACCGAGATCGAGTGTATCCGTGAGGGCATTACGTATTCCGTGCCGCTCTACGTCAAGCTCCGCCTGCGCGAGGAGGCCTTCATCAAGGACGAGGAGATCTACATGGGCGAGATCCCGATGGTGACTGAGCGCGGCTCCTTCATCATCAACGGCGCCGAGCGCGTCGTCGTCTCCCAGCTCCATCGCTCCCCCGGCATCGCCTTCGAGGTCACCCCCCACGCCAACGGCAAGCCCCTCCACAGCTTCCGCGTCATCCCCGACCGCGGCACCTGGCTCGAGGTCCAGTTCGACAACAACGACCTGCTCTACGTCTACCTCGACCGCCGGCGCCGCCGCCGCAAGTTTCTCATCACGACGCTGCTCCGCGCCATCGGCTATTCGAGCGACATCGACATCCTCAACCTGTTCTACGAGATCAAGGACCTCAAGGTCGCCAAGGCCCTCGACCTCGAAAACGTCTCCACCCTCGTCCTCGTCGAGGATGCGATCGACGCCCAGAAGGGCGTCGTCCTCGCCCGCGCCTTCGAGCCGCTGACCAAGCAGATCGTCCGCACCTTCGAGAAGCACGACATCGCCACCATCCGCATCATCGACACCGCGGTCGACGAGGGCGCGATCATCCGCGCGATCAAGAAGGACCCGACCCGCAACGAGGAGGAGGCCCTCAAGGAAATCTACAAGCGCCTCCGCCCCGGCGAGCCGCCCACCACCGCCAACGCCAAGGCCCTGCTCAAGCGCCTGTTCTTCGACCCCAAGCGCTACGACCTCGGCCGCGTCGGGCGCTACAAGATCAACCAGAAGCTCGGCCTCAA
>CAIQQB010000021.1 GCA_903873805.1 uncultured Opitutia bacterium
CTCAATGCCCTTCAGGGCTTCCAAGCCGACCCGGGCTTTCAGATCGGGACTGTGCTGACGTCGTTTCTTTGACATAGGGATCGTTGTGCTGACTTTGGGTTAACGATCCGACCTGTCCAGTTTCCGGGGACCACCTCACACGTCGCCCACATGCCCGAGAGAGGAAGGCTGATGGTTGGCCACGAGAAAGCTCAAAGCGCACAAGCACCGCAGTCCTTTTTGCGCTCCTTGTGCTTCTTTGTGGCCAATCAAACTGTTTTTGGCAGTTCAATCCAACCACGGAGTACACCGATGACACGGATTCCAAGGATTGAAAAATAATGATCCCGCACAATCCGTGCTCATCCGTGGTTTCAACGGCGTTTATTAGGATCAAAGGTATGCGTAAAAACCAAGGGCCGGCGGCGTGGACGAGACGTTGGGCTGCGGCCCATCCGTGGGGTGAGGACAATACGCCCGCATTTCGAGATCCTCTCGGCTTGGCGGTCGGGCCGCTTTGCCATTGCCGAGGCGGGCGGGGCGCTTCTGTCTCCTCCCTGCGGCATCGCCGCACCCGCCTTTCCCACCTTCAATGCCGCTGCTGACCGTCGCCAATCTCCGCACCAGCTTCCACACCCGCAACGGGATCTATCGTGCGGTCGACGGGGTGGACTTCACCCTCGATCGCGGCGAAACCCTCGGCATCGTCGGCGAATCCGGCTCCGGCAAATCCGTCACCTGTCTCACCCTGATGGGCCTCATTCCGCAGCCGCCCGGACGCGTCGAAAGCGGCTCCGCGCTGTTTGACGGACTCGACCTGCTGCACTGCACGCCCGCGCAGGCCCGCGCCATCCGTGGGAAGCGCATCAGCATGATCTTCCAGGATCCGATGACGTCGTTGAACCCGTATCTGCGGATCGGCGACCAGCTGATCGAGCCGCTGCTGATCCATGAGAAGATATCCCAGACCGACGCCCGCCGCCGCGGCCTCGCCATGCTGGAGTCGGTGGGGGTCAACGACGCCGCCCGGCGGTTCGACGCCTACCCGCACGAGTTTTCCGGCGGCATGCGGCAGCGCGTGATGATCGCGATGGCGTTGATCACCAAGCCCGAGCTGCTCATCGCCGACGAACCGACCACCGCGCTCGACGTGACGGTGCAGGCGCAGATCCTGGAACTCATCAAGTCCATGCAGCATCAGCTCGGCATGGCGGTGATCTTCATCACCCACGATCTCGGCGTGGTATCGGGCCTCTGCGACCGCGTGCAGGTGATGTATGCCGGCCGCGTGGTGGAGTCGACCGACACCCGTACGCTCTTTCACGCGCCGCGGCATCCGTACACGCAGGCCCTGCAGCGCTCGATCCCGGCCTTGCAGCCCAAGGGCGGCGAGCTGTTCACCATTCCGGGTCTGCCGCCCGACGTCTCGCGGCTGCCGCCCGGCTGCGCCTTCGCCCCGCGGTGTCCGCAGGCCGCCGATCGCTGCCTCACCGGCGAAACGGTACTGACGGAGCTCACCCCCGGCCACCGCCAATCCTGCCTCCGCGTCCAGGCTGGGGAAATTTAACCGCTAATCCGCGCTAATCTTCGCAAATCATACCAGCTTTGCTTTCCTCTTCCCTGCCATTCTGGCTTTGAGATTAGCGCAGATAAGCGAAGATTAGCGGTTTCATAAATGCCTGATCCGATTCTCCAGCTTATCAATGTCCAGACCCACTTTCCGGTCCACCATGGCTTCGTGTTCAAACGCCTGGCGGGAACGGTGAAGGCGGTGGACGGCGTTTCCCTCTCCCTCCGCAGCGGCGAGGTGCTCGGCCTGGTCGGCGAATCGGGCTGCGGCAAATCCACCCTGGCCCGCACCATCCTTCAGCTTGTGCCCACCACCGGCGGCAGCGTGGTGCTGGAGGGCCGGAATCTCACCACCGGCACGCCCGCCGAAGTGAAGCTCATTCGCCGCGACCTGCAGATGATCTTCCAGGATCCTTATGCCTCGCTCAATCCGCGCCTGTCGGTGTTCGCGACCCTCGCCGAGCCGCTCATCGTCCACCGGGTCTGCCCGCGTTCCGAGGTGGAGGCCCGCGTCGCCGAGCTAATGACGCTCGTCGGGCTTTCGCCGCGCTACTTGCGCAAATACCCGCATGAGTTTTCCGGCGGCCAGCGCCAGCGCATCGCCATTGCGCGCGCCCTCGCGCTGCGGCCCAAGGTTGTGATCGCCGACGAGCCGGTGTCGGCGCTCGACGTCTCAATCCAGGCCCAAATCCTCAACCTTCTCGCCTCGCTCGTGCGGCAGATGGGGCTGAGCCTGATTTTCATCGCGCATGACCTGGCGGTGGTAAAGCACATCTCCGACCGCATCGCGGTGATGTATCTCGGCAAGATCGTCGAACTGGGCCCGGCGGCCGAGGTGATTGAACGCCCGCTGCATCCCTACACGCGGGCGCTGGTGAGCGCGATTCCCGTGCCCGATCCCGACGTGGAGCGAGCCCGCAAACGCATTATGCTCCCGGGCGACCCACCCTCCCCGATCAACCCGCCGGCGGGCTGCGCCTTTCACCCGCGCTGTCCGCATGCGCAAGAACGGTGCAGGGCGGCGATCCCGCCGCTCGCGGCCGCCGGCCCCGCGCGGGAAGTGGCGTGCATTCGGTGGAACGAAATCTGAACGGACCGTGCGGGTCGAGTCGCCGCACCCCGCCCGACCTTCCAAGCCAGGGCAGGATTGCCTCCCACCCGGACGCGCCCAAGAGTCCGGCCTCCCCTCCTTTACCCATGCGCACCCCACTCCGCCTGCTTCTCGGATTGCTGTTGATCCCCGCCCTTTTTGCCGCCGACGCACCCGCCCCGGTCCCCGCCGCTCCGGCCGCCACCGGGGTCCAAAAGTCCACCTTTGGCCAGCTGGCAAACGGCACCGCGGTGGAACTTTACACCCTTACGAACCGCCACGGGCTCACCGCCAAGGTCATCACGTTTGGCGCCACCGTGACCGAACTGAATGTGCCGGACCGCGACGGAAAATTCACCGGCGTGGTTCTCGGCTCCCCCACGCTCGCAGCTTACCAGCGAAATTTTCAGGCAGCCTCCGTGATGGGCCGCGTGGCCAACCGCATCGCTGGCGCGCACTTCACCCTCGACGGTCATGATTATGCGCTCTTCGCCAACGACGGACTCAATCAGCTCCACGGTGGACGCATCGGCTTCAACAAGGTCGTCTGGCAAGCCACCGCGCCCGCGTCGAAGGACGGCGCCGCCGTGCAGCTCACGTATGTCAGCAAGGACGGCGAGGAGAACTATCCCGGCAACCTCACCGTCAACGTCACCTACACCCTGAGGTGGTCCCCGGAAACTGGACAGGTCGGATCGTTAACCCAAAGTCAGCACAACGATCCCTATGTCAAAGAAACGACGTCAGCACAGTCCCGATCTGAAAGCCCGGGTCGGCTTGGAAGCCCTGAAGGGCATTGAGC
>CAIQQB010000022.1 GCA_903873805.1 uncultured Opitutia bacterium
CGGCTTGTAGGCCGGCATTGGAATCTCGAACTCATCTGACATGGACAAAAACCGCATCCAAATCCCCCGGAACGCCCGGGGAGCGGGACCCGGCACCTGCCGGGAAGGTCGGCTGGCGGGTGGGGACACGCTTCGCACGCCAGTTGACGACTTCGCCCAAAACTCAAGCAGCCCCCCTTGACCCCCATCAAGCAAAAGTTATTCACCATCCGTTAACCGTTCCAACCGCATGAGTAAGCGCACCTCGTTTTTTTTGGAAAGCTCGTGCTCCCAGATGCGTAGGACGCGCCATCCAGCCCGACGCAGGCCCCGGTTCACAAGGCGGTCCCGGGTCTGATTCACCGCGATTTTCTCGCGCCAGAATCTTGCATTTTGCTTGGGCTGGGTGCCGTGCCGGGGACAGCCATGCCAGAAGCAGCCATCGACGAACACCGCGACCCTGAGCCGGGGGAAAACGAAGTCCGGCCGCACCCGGCCGGCCGGCACGAGAACCAGCGCCCGGTGCCGCCGCCAGCCCGTGATCCCCTGCGCGCGGAACACCGTCGCCAGCCGAAGCTCCGTGGCCTTGTTGCCCGTGCTGCGGATACGAGCCATCAACTCAGAGCGCGTCAAACCGGAGAACAGTTTTATGCTCGCCATCAGCGAAATGCATACTGCTTTGGCTCGCCAAGAAAAAGCTCGGGGATCTGGTCACGCTGAATTTTGAACAATGGACCTTTTTCAGCCCCCGCACCGCTCGGCTTCCGCTTGATGAGGTGATCCATCGTAACCATGCCATCACGGAGCATCCGCTCAAGTTGGGGAATATTTGGATTTCGGGTGTGGGTAACCTCTATCAACTGGAAAAGCTCCCTGTTACCACGACGTTGTGGTTTTGCTTTAATCCAAAACGTCTCCCGATGTTTTGCAGCGAGACTGTTTTCAAGAGTTTCCAAGCGCCAAACGGCAACTTCACGCTCTGGTTCTATTTTGCAGTTTTCTAGCAACCAGCGCCTTGCGTCCTCAAACTCAAAGACAAGCCCCTGAGAATTTGGAATTCTTGCCGATACGGTGCAGTAGAGCTTGAAATCTTCTCCACGCTGGTAGCCAAACTCATTCAGAATTTCCGTGCTGCTCTTGCATCGGCTGAGCCTCCAATCGGGCACGCATGCAAAAAGGGTCGTCCGATTGTCACTAGAGCGACCTCCAACTCGGGCTGACTTTATCTCAATGCCATGATAATCTGGATCCCTCGACGAGTTTATTGCGATACCGAGAGCTGCTTCAACACTCCGTCCAACTGCCGTCGATCCCTCACAAACTGCTTCAATGGGGCCACCCGCAGCAATTCTACGGAGCTTCCCAAGCAATTCTTCCGCAAAGAAGTTTGCGGCATTCGCCAGTGCCGTAAAAAATTTCGCCAGCGGTGCATTTGGCGAATTCCTGATCTGCAAAACGAGCGAGGACCGCGTAAGGTTTAGGACATTAATTTTCCCTGCGTGGATAAACACGGCACAAACATCATCCGGTTGAACATAGGCCCTAAACCGTGCGAACCAGATTCGAGGATCCCCTTTTTTCGCTCTGGGCCTGTAGAGAGAAACAGCAATCGCGACCGCTCCTTCATCGGTGTGGACCTGCCCTTCCAGCATCCGCTTATGCTCGTCACCTTGCGGCTGTGCTGCGTAGTCGTGAACCCCAGCATCCAACAGCAGCCTTCGCATGGGCTCTGTCGCATCCAGTATGCCTTTGCCCAGTCCTGTCCCGGTCAGAAACAACAGAGCGCTAACTTTCCCAGCCTGGTTGAGACACGCCAAATTTCCTGCTTCGTGTGGATTCAGCGGGCGGCTGTTCATGCAGGTGGCAGGGCTCGGCCTCGAAGAATTCCAGCGAGGTGTTCTCCAATCTTCCGTGCAAGCATCACTGGGACGGCGTTCCCAATCTGAGTATACTTCGGAACATCCCGCGCCCAAAGCCCCTTGCTCGGGTCACCAGCACGCCGCCTACCGCCAGTTGTCCGAGATCCAGCAAACTGATACCAGTCGGGGAAAGTTTGGATCCGCGCCCACTCGCGCACCGTGGGCCCACGCGGCTGGGAATAGTGGACGTAATCCTCAGGCAGGGAAGTAGCGGTGATGTTCGGCCCACCCTCGCCCCAAGTTGTCGGGAAAACCCTCTGGGCAAATTTCTTGGTCTGGAACCGAGCTGGGATTTTGCCGTCATTGGCAATCATGTGCGCGAACTTCGTGCGGATGTATGGGGCATGGTCGCTGTAATCCTGCTCCGTCACGGAGTTCGGCGCGCCGACTGAATGCCCGTTTTTTTCGCGGAGCTGGCGCTGAATTTCACTTTGCGGTGGTCGAGGATACCACTCCGTAGTTAACTGCGCCGGATATTTCGGGTCCTCCAGATCGGAGAGCAATTCGGGCAGGGTCGGAGGGACGCCACTGGGTAGAGGCAAAAAACCCTTCTCGACTGCGCTGGGTTGATCGAAGGACAGCACGGGGGGCTCAAAGAGCATCCCTTGTTTCTCCGGGAAAAGGACATCGTGGCGATAGCCAACCATCAGCACCCGGGGGCGATTTTGTGGCACGCCATAATTCTTTGCATGGACCAAGTCCCAACGAATGTGGTATTCGTCAAGGCCCTTGAACGCGCGGAGCACATCCCGGAAAATCTCTCCGTTCTGCCCAGTTTTGTTCCATTTGCCGCTGAGCAAACCCTTAACGTTCTCAAAGAGAAAAGCACGGGGCCGCACCACGCTGATCACCCGCACCATTTCCTCGTAGAGGTGGTTCGAGGGGATCTCCTCCTTTGCGAGCTTGAACGTCCGCCGATGGCCAATACCCGAAAAACCCTGGCAGGGCGGGCCGCCTGCCACGAGGTCAACCTCGGGAAATCCCTTGGTCCGCCAATAAATCTTCATCAGCTCAAGGTCGCCGTCCGTCAGATTGTAAACGTCGCCGACAGGAATCACGTCAAGCCCAGGGCGATTAATGATGTAGGTCTCGGCAGCAGAAAGGTTGATTTCACTGAAAAGCAGGGGAAGAAAACCAGCTTGTTCAAGGCCAAGGGAAAGCCCGCCACAGCCGGCAAAGAGGTCGATGCACGTCAGCTTCCGCGAGGCTGCCCCCCCTGCCGTCGGCCCTCCGTTCGCTGTCGGGTCAATCTGAATTTGCTCGTTCTGTAAGGCCATGCGTCACCCCGTCAGTTTCTTTCCCCCGGCACAATTCCAAAATACTTTTTCCCGTCGGCCGCCGTCGCCCTGCCCCGGTAATGCTGGTAGAGCGTGCGCGGGCTGGCGTGACAGAGAATGACCGCTGTCCGCGCCGCATCCGCGTGCAGGCTCACATGGTAGCTGCAAAACGAGTGCCGCAGCACGTTCCCGGGATTCGTCACACCGGCCAGCTCGAACGTATCGCTCTTGGCCTCCAGGTATTGCCGCTCAGTCATGGTCCAAGTCTCGTCGGTGGCCGCCTTCAGCCACACCCACAGGTTGTCGGGCAGGCCTTCGATGTAGTGCCTCCGCCGCGTTTTGATCTTTGCCGCCGGCAGCGTCACCCCCTTGTCCGCGAAATTCACGTCCTCCTTCACCAACCTTGCCGCCGAAGAGAACCTAAGCCCCGCGAACGCCTCCAATGCCAGCCGGGGGGCCGCCGCCGGCCGTTTCTTCCAAGCCGTCTTGAAGAGCTCCACTGCGTCCTCCACAGTGAGGGTCGAAACCTCCTCCTCCACCCTTGCCGGAGGCGCGACCGACTCGCATGGGTTCCCCGACGAAATCCCCTCGCGCTTCGCCCAGTTGAACAACGCGCACAACCGCTTCCGATGCCCGCGCACGGTATGGGCGCTGTATTTCGTGGCCATCCAGCTCATCAGCGCCCGGACCCGCTCCGGTGTGATCTCGCCCAGGGTGACGGCCCCAAAAAACTCCTTCAGCCGCTTCACCTCGACCGTGGCATGGGAATAAGTCCCGTCGCCCATGCCCTCGATCTTGCGGGCCGCAAGGTAACGCTCGGCGGCGTCGGCGAGCGCAACCTTGGCCTCGCCCTGCCGCTGCTTCCATTCTAGGGCGATTTGCAGCGGATCCGCTTCGTCGCCCACGATCCGTTTGAACTCGATCCACCGCGCCCATTCCCGACCGTCGAACGCAGCCACGACCTTGGCCCCGTTGTCATGGCGCTGCTTCATGAAGTCATCCGTCCATACCTGCCGTTCGGATTTCAACTCAAACGCGAGGGTCTTTCGCTTCCCAAACTCGCGCCACTCGACGAAGAACGGCTTCGGCCGGTTTGGTTTCAGGTAGAAACGGATGCCGCGGGGTAGATTCTGGTCGCCTTTTTGGTCGTCAGTTGGTCGCCGTTTGGTCGCCATTAAGCCATCAAAAGGGCTCAATTCGGCTCCTTCAAGCTCAAACCGCTACCTCTGTAGCCGGGCTAAGCCCGGTGTCTGGTGGACCCTAGCGGGTTCGAACCGCTGACCTCCTCAATGCCATTGAGGCGCTCTACCAACTGAGCTAAGAGCCCGTCTCCAAACAAGAGGGTTAAAAAATCAGGCTTTCCCGGGCGAACGCAAGCGGTTTTTTCGGCCACTCCCGGTCAGACCGCGCACGCCAGCACATTGTGGCGCAAAACCGTCGCGCTCATCCAACCCGTCCACCCACCAGCCAATCCCAGATCTCTCCGACCTACCCAGCCGCAATGGCTCCGATGAAAATGTCAACTATTGGTTGACAATACCCCGGGCAGCATCGATTCACGGATGGATGGGTAAGGACGGGGCGACGGCCAAGGTGTTAGCCTCCCCGGGGCGTTGCAGATCCACTGTAGCCGGGGTCGCTGACCCCGGGGATCGAAGTTCGGAATTCCAAGGCGCCGGGGTCAACCGCCGAGGCAGCCGCACTCGTTGCGACCCCGGCTACAACCAAGCCGAAGCCAGCTTCGTGCTATCGGACCCATTGCAAATGCAGGACGCCATGGGCGAGTCGCTGCCGGATGATGGCGCGCTCGAATATGGCGACGGCGTCGGGCCGGTTGGAACTTCAGACCCGGGCCGGACGGAGTCGGTCATCAGCACCTGAATAGGTTAACGAATGGATGAAGAAAGTCCGCCGATGGGCAAAGTAACCACCGCCCAGGGAATCAGCCCGAGCACGATGAGCATAAGCAGAAACAAACCGGCCAGAATCCAAACGCCGGCTTTCTCTTTGGCTCGGGACAAAGTCCAAATGGCCGCGATGGTTGCACCGAGCGCAAACAGCGAAAGGCCGGTGCGCAGACTGAAAACCAACGGGAGAAACGAATCCTTGTCGCGGAGGTCGTTGAGCAGCACCGCAAGTTTGGGCAGCAGAAACCACAGGAAGAACACTAGGGCGCCGGACTCCACCACCACCGCGGCGGCGAGCAGCCCTCTCAGTTGTGACCGGTTCCCCGCGGATTTTGGCGGCGGGGGCAGCGGCGGGATCGAGGCGGTTTCCGTATGGCTCATGCGAAGATCAGACCCATTTGTCTGATCCAAACCATCAGACGCCGCGCCGGCGCTCTGGTTGCAACCGACCTCAAGTCTTCAAAATCTTTTGCGCCTCGACCCAGATCTTCTTCGCTACGACTTCCTCGCCGAGGGTGCCGTCAAGGACGAAAAAGCGCTCCGGCAGGCTCTTGGCGAGGAGCAGGTAGCCCTCCCGCACCTTGTTGTAAAACTCGATGTTCTCCCGCTCCATCCGGTCGGGCAGGTCCGAGGCACGCTGCTTGACCCGGGCGAGGCTGACCTCAGTGGGCACGTCGAGGATGATCGTGAGGTCCGGCATTACGTTGCCGATGGCGAACTGGTTGATCTGGCTGACCGGGTCCGGGGCGAGATTGCGCGCGACCCCCTGGTAAACCGTGCTGGAGTCGAGAAACCGGTCGCAGAGCACGACGACGCCGCGGGTGAGGTTGGGGGCGATGACCTCTCGGACGTGCTGGGCGCGCGATGCGGCGAAGAGCAGCAACTCCGTCTCCGCGGTCATTTCGTCACCGCGGGAATTATGGACAATGATGTTGCGGATCTGCTCGCCGATCTCGGTGCCGCCCGGCTCGCGGGTGGTGAGGACATTCCGGCCGGTGTCCTGGATGTGTTTGGCGAGGCGCGCGATTTGCGTCGACTTGCCGCTCCCCTCGGAGCCTTCGAACGTGATGAACCTGCCGGCGGGCTTTTGTTTCAGAGGCATGGCGGCGAGGCTGGGGGAAACACCGGTGGATGGCGAGCAAGCTTTCATCCCGCCGCAGCAAAAAGAATCGTGACCGCGGACCCGGCTTTGCGATTGAATGGACGCGGCAATTCCGCCATCGCTTCCCGCATCTTCTCCGCGCCCACGCCATGACACCCATTTTCGCCGCCAACCTGGTCCACATGTTCGAGAATACCGATGTGGTGGGCCAGACCATCATCGTCGGCCTCGCCGTGTTCAGCCTCATCGCCTGGACCATCATGTTCGGCAAACATTTCGAGCTGCGAAAATTGCGGGCGCTCAACCAGTCCTTCGAGCGCAGCCTGCGCGACGAGCGGGCCATCCTCGACACCCCCGAATCCTACCGCCAGCACCGCCAGGTCCCCTACGGCGACCTGTATGCGGACGCCGTCGAGGCCTATGCGCGCGCCGGCGCAATCGGGCACGCGAAGGGCGACGATTCCGTGCGCTTCCGTCTCGAACACACGGAAAACGCGCTCCAGCGCGCGCTGGCCCGGCAGACGCTCCGCTATGAATCGAGCATGATCTTTCTCGCCAGCATCGTTTCCGGCGCGCCCTTTCTCGGCCTTCTGGGCACGGTCTGGGGGGTGATGGAGGCCTTCGACGCCGCCGCCACGCCCGGGGGCGCCTCCAGCATCCAATCCCTCGCCCCCGGCGTCTCGGCCGCGCTTATGACCACCATCGCCGGCCTCATCGTCGCGATCCCCTCGCTCTTCGGCTACAATGTGCTCCTCGCCAGCACCAAGCGGCTGGTCACCGAACTGGAAAACTACGCCAGCTCCCTGGCGGACCGCATCGAACTGGAATCGAAATAGAGGGGATAATTTCTTATTGGTTATTGGTTAAAGCTTATTTGGTTATGTCGGACGAAACCCCTAACAAACTGACACCGGAGGCGTTGGGGGAGCGGCTGGTTGATTTCGCCGTGCGCGTCATCACATTAACCAACCAACTTGGTCCCACTCTCGCGGGCAAACACATTGCCAGACAAATCGTGCGCTCAGGCACTTCCCCTGCGCCAAATTATTCCGAGGCGCGCTCAGCCGAGAGTCGGTCGGACTTCATCCACAAGCTACGCATCGTCGTCAAAGAATTGAACGAAACCTCTGTTTGGCTGAGAATCATCGCGCGAAGCGGACTGCTAAAGCCAGCCCTGCTCACCGGGATTACCGAGGAATGCGCTGTCCTGAAACGCATCCTCGGCGCCTCTCTGCGCACGGCGTGACTGCTCTCCGCCAAATAACGGATAAGCGACAACCAATAACAAACAAGCAATCTCCCCTTCCATGGCCCGCACTTTCCGCCGCAACCGCCAGATGCATCCCATCGCGGAGCTGAACGTCACCAACCTGATCGACCTCGGCTTCACCCTGCTGATCATCTTCATGATCGCCACGCCCCTCATCAACCAGGAGCAGAAGGAGTCCATCAACCTGCCCATCGAGTCGAAGCGCCTCCAGACCAAGCCCGACCCCGCGGACGTTTTTGAAACCATCACCATCAAGGCCGATGCCACGCTGATGCTCGGCGGACGGCAATTGACCCTGTCCCAGCTTTCGCAGGCCATGGCGGGGTTCGCCGCCCGGGCGAAACCTCCCGTGATCCGCATCCGGACGGATGCCAAGGCCAGCATGCAGCAGTTTATTTCTGTGGTGGAATTGCTGACCAAGTATAACCTGACCCGGGTCGACCTCCCCACCCAGACTTCCGGCTAAGAAACGCCTGATCCGCCCGTTATTCTTCGGTGCCATGACCGCCCGCTCCCCCAACGCCTTCCTGCTTTCGGCCGCCACCCATGGGCTGGTGGTGGCATTGGTGCTGGTCTTGGCCTGGTCGTCACAACCGGCCCCGGTCGAAACCTCGCATATTCTGACCATGGTCGCCGGAGGGGGCGACAACTACATGGCCACCGAAGCGCCCGCCCTCGGCACGCCCGACGGCGTCAAGTTTGACGGCCCGCAGCCCGCGGCCCAGCCGCTCCCGCCGGCCCCGGCCGTCACACCGGTCCCGCCCCGCCCCACCCCGGTCGCTCCGGTGGCCCCGGCGGTCAAGCCCGCACCCGCGACCAAACCGCCCGTTTCCATGGCGCGCATGGTCGAACGGGTGGTCGACAACAAGGTCGCCGCCGCCGAGCGGCAGATCAAAAAGGATCAGGCGGCCGCCGCGGCGATCACCAAGGCAGAATTCGACAAACAAAACGCCGCCAAGAACGGCACGGCGGCCAAATCCCCTTCGGCCCTCAAGCCCACCCATATCGACGGCCTCGGCATTGCCAACGGGGTCAAGGGCGGCTCCACCGCCAACAAGATCGGCGGGGCCGGCGGCACCGCCCTCTCCCGCGAAGCCGCCGACCAGCTGGCAGCCTACCAGGCCTTCCTCATTCAACGCCTGCGCGACGCCCATACCAACCCCGACGGCTTGAGCAACCTGCTCCAGGCCGATGTTTCGTTCCATATCAGCGCCGACGGCACCGTCAGCGGCGCCCGGATCGTGCGCTCCTCCGGCAACAGCGATTTCGACAAGTCCGTGCTCGAGGCCTTTCGCAAGGTCGGCCCCCTCGGACCGACCCCGACGCATCAGGCGTATGACTGGACGACAACCTTCCAAATGAGCGACCAGCTTTGAGCCGTTGGGACCGGGCGGCCAAACGAAGCCCCCCGGCCCGCGCGGTCACCCGGAACTGGCATTGACGCAGCGCATTGAACCACCCAGCTTCGTCGCCCGTCATGCCGCTCATCCCCAAACTTGTCGCCCGGCTCCAGCGTCACCCTAAACGTGTCGTCTTCACCGAAGGCGCGGACCCGCGCATCCTGCAGGCCGCCCGCCAGTGGGTCACCCGCCGGATGGGCGTCCCCATCCTGCTCGGCGATCGTACGATCATCAAGGACGCCGCCGCCCGCCTCAACATCAACCTGGAGGGCATGCGCCTGATCGAACCCGAGCGCAGCGAGGACTTCGCGGGCTTTCTCGCCCAGTTCGAGCAACTGCGGCGCATCAAGGGCAAGGAACTCCAGCCCGACGAAGCCCGCCAGGCGATGATGGACACCAATTACTTTGCCACGATGATGCTGGCCACCGGCCAGGCCGACGCGCTCATCTCCGGAGCCACGGTCACCGCCTCCAGCGCGCTGCGCCCGCTCTTCCAGATCATCCAGCGGCTGGAGAACGTCCAAACTGCGTCCTCACTGATGGTGCTCGATTTCGATGAGAAGAAGGTCGGCAGCGGCGGCTCGCTGTTCCTCGCCGACTGCGCCGTCATCCCCGAGCCGACCGCCGAGCAGCTCTGCGACATCGCCCTCTCCACCGCGATGATCGCCCGCCACCTCACCGGCGAGATCCCGCGCGTCGCCATGCTGAGCTACGCCTCCAAGAGCAGCTCGAACCAGCCTTCGCTCGTCAAGATGCGCACCGCCACCGGGCTGGCGCGCGTCAAGGCCAAGTCGGCCCGCCTCGAAATGGAAATCGACGGCGAGCTCCAGGTCGACGCCGCGCTCGATCCCCTGGTCGCGCAGACCAAGGGCATCGCCAGCTCCGTCGCCGGCAAGGCCAACGTGCTCATCTTCCCCGATCTCAACAGCGGCAACATTGCCTACAAGCTCGTCCAGCAGCTGGCCGGCGCCAACACCTACGGCCAGGTCATCACCGGTCTCGCCAAACCCGCCGCCGAGATCAGCCGCGGCGCCAGCGCCCACGACGTCTTCGGCGCCGCCGCCATCGCCGGCTGCCAGGCCATCGATGCCCGCCTCCTCTATGGCACTGTCTGAGCCCGCCGCCGGGCCGGCGGACGCCCCTCCCGTGGCTACCGTCCCGCAAAACCCGTTTCTGCGACCCGCCCTGCCGCTCCTCGGCGGCCCGACCAACACGGTCACGCGGCGCATCTTCGTCGCCGCCACCCGCATGAACGACGGCAAGACTACCGTCTGCCTCGGCCTCTTCGCCGCGCTCCAGGCCCTGCACCCCCGCGTCGGCTTCATCAAACCCGTCGGCCAGCGTTTCATCGAGGTCCAGGGCCAGCAGGTGGACGAAGATTCCTACCTGCTCGACACCATCTACAACGTCCGCGTGCCGATCGAAAGCATGAGCCCCGTGACGGTGGACGGCACCTTCACCCGCCGTTTCCTCAAGAACCCCGGCCCGATGCATGCCGAGCTGAAGGACAGGATCTGCCGCGCCTTCGACCGCGTTTCCTGGGAAAAGGATTTCACCTTGATCGAGGGCACCGGCCACGCCGGCGTGGGCTCCGTTTTTGACCTCTCCAACGCCAGCGTCGCCCGACTGCTCAACGCCAAGGTCATCATCGTCTGCCCCGGCGGCATCGGCCGCCCCATCGACGAAATCGCGCTCAACAAGGCCCTCTTCGACCAGGCCGGGGTCGAGGTCGTCGGCGCCATCCTCAACAAGGTCGCCCACGACAAGCTCGCCACCGTCGCCGAGTACGCCGGCCTCGGGCTTAAGCGCCTCAGCGTGCCGCTCCTCGGCGTCCTGCCCGTGCGGAGCATGCTGTCCGAGCCCAATCTCGTCCAGATCGCCGAGGAGATCAAAGGCCGGTGGCTCAACGGCCGCAAGGCTGGCGCCAAGCAGCGCGTCCAGCGCGTCGTCGTCGGCGCCATGTCCGCCAACGGCATCGTGGACTACCTCCAGCCCGGCACGCTCATCATCACCCCGGGCGACCGCGACGACATCATCCTTGCCGCCACCGCCACCGCCCGGCTCGCCGGCGGGAGCGCCATCGCCGGTCTCGTGCTCACCAACGACGTCCCGCCCCACCCCAAGATCGCCGAGCTGCTCGCGCAGACCGACATCCCGGTGATCGCCGCCAAGGAGGAGAGCTACACCATCACCTCGAAGATTTACGCGATGACAGTGAAGACCCAGCCGCAGGACACCGACAAGATTCCGATCATCAAGAAGCTAATCACTGATCACGTCGACCTCCAGGCCCTGCTCGCGCGGGTGTGAACGGGCCGGTCTTCCGGAATCGCCGTGTCGGGATCACGCGCACTGGGTCTCGATGCCCGATGCTGGCTTCGAGGCTTTGAACCCATCGCGATTTCAACGCGCCGGACAGTTCCCGCCCCCCTTGCCGCGGGCTGCCCTCAACCCGCTTCCGGACCATGGGGACGCGACGCCCTCGTCGCGTTTTCCGTGTTGCTCTCATCCGAAATGTAGGCGGGGTGCCCTCACCCCGCAGGTTGGGCCTCAATCCGGTTGCCCCTCCCACACCCGCCACCGCAAAAGGCGTTTGCCATCGCGCCCGCGCCCCGGCATTGCGCTGACAGCGTCCCCATCCGGACCGCTCCCATGGATTTCTCCGCCCAGCTCAAAGCCCACGTCGCCCGCGTTGAACACGGTCTCGACCTCCACCTCCCGCCGGCCGACACCCGCCCGGCCCGGCTCCACACAGCCATGCGGTACAGCCTGCAGGCCGGCGGCAAGCGCCTGCGCCCCGTCCTCACCCTGGCCACCTTCGACCTCTTTTCCGCTGGTGCCCCTCAATCCCAAATCCAAATTCCAAATTCCAAAATTTTGGATGCCCTGCCCGCCGCCGTGGCCCTCGAGTGCATCCACACCTACTCGCTCATCCATGACGACCTGCCGTGCATGGACAACGATGACCTGCGCCGCGGCCGCCCCACCGCGCACCGGCAGTTCGACGAGGCCACCGCCCTGCTCGCCGGCGACGCCCTGCTCACCCACGCTTTCGCTCTCCTCGCCACCGCCTACACCGCCACGCCCGCGCTCGCCCACGCGCTCGTCCGCGAACTCGCCGACGCCGCCGGCAGCCGCCGCCTCATCGGCGGCCAGATGGCGGACCTGCTGGCCGAGAAGAAAGCCGATGCCACCGCCGCCGAACTCGAGTTCATCCATCTCAACAAGACCGCCGCGATGATCACCGCGTCGCTCGTCGCCGGCGGCCTGTGCGGTGCCGCGACCGACGCCCAGCTCGACACCCTGCGCACCGCCGGCCGGCACCTCGGTCTGGCGTTCCAGATCATCGACGACATTCTCGATGCCACCGCCGACACCGCCACCCTCGGCAAGACCGCCGGCAAGGATGCGCAGGCGGACAAGACCACCTTCGTCAAGCTGCACGGCCTCGAAGCCTCCCGGCGCCTCGCCCGCGAGCACAGCGACGCCGCCCAGACCGCCCTGCGCCGCCTTCCGGGCGACCCCGCCTTCCTCCTCGCCCTCGTGTCCGATATGGCCGTGCGAGTGAAGTGAGACCGGGTTCCGAAATGTATTCGTCTCTTTCCGTTGTAGGGCGGGGTCGCCGAACCCCGCCGATTGGGATTGATGTAGGTCGCCGTTACCGAGCGGAGCGACAGCCTGCCACCCCGCCGGATTGCCGGTCCCCTTGCTGAACTGTAGGCCAGGTCGCCGACCTGGCTCTGGAAATGTGAGGTGGTCCCCGGAAACTGGACAGGTCGGATCGTTAACCCAAAGTCAGCACAACGATCCCTATGTCAAAGAAACGACGTCAGCACAGTCCCGATCTGAAAGCCCGGGTCGGCTTGGAAGCCCTGAAGGGCATTGAG
>CAIQQB010000023.1 GCA_903873805.1 uncultured Opitutia bacterium
AACGCTGGTTTCATCCTTCATTCAAAGCGGATTGTGGATCGGAGCCGGAGGCGAAGACCAGTCCGTTTCCACCATTTCGGGCTCCCGGGCTTACCCACAGTAAATGACATTTAGCCAAGGATTACAACAAATGGGGTGAGCTGGTCTACCAATGGGCCCGGCACTGCGTCGATCGCTACGGCCTGGCCGAGGTTGAAAAATGGTATTGGGAGGTTTGGAACGAGGCCGACACCGGCGCCCAAAGTGGCATTGGCTACCTGTGCGCCCCGGCTGCCGAATATCACAAGCTCTATGATTATGCCATCGCCGCCGTGCGCCGCGCCGTGCCGAAGGCCAAAGTCGGCGGGGCCGACGCCACCAGCGGCGGCGGCGCTTGGACGCGCCAGTTCATCGAGCATTGCCTGACCGGCACCAATTGCGTCACCGGCCAGACCGGCACCCCGCTCGACTTTCTCTCCTTTCACGCCAAAGGCTCGACGCCGACTATGGTCAACGGTCATGTGCGCATGGGCCTCGGTGGCCAGCTGCGGGCGATCAGCAACGGCTTTGCTCTGGTGGCTTCGTTTCCCCAGACCAAACCGCTCCCCATCGTCATCGGCGAGTCCGATCCCGATGGCTGCGCGGCGTGCATCGGGCCGAATCTCGCCTACCGCCCTGGCGCGCTCTTCGCCAGCTACACGGCGGCCTGCATTCCCCGTGAATTCGAACTGGCTGACCGCCTGGGCGTAAATCTCGAAGGGGCCCTGAATTGGTCGTTTGAATTTGAAAATGAGCCCTACTTCAAGGGGCAGCGCGTGCTCGCCACCAACGGCATCGACCTGCCCATTCTCAATCTCTTCCGGATGTATGGCAAAATGGACGGCCAGCGCGTCGCCGTTGCCAGCACCAGTGCGATCGCGCTTGATGAACTTATCCGCAGCGGGGTGCGCGGCGCACCCGATGTCTCGGCGCTGGCTACCCATGGGAAGGACAGACTTTGTGTGATGGTCTGGCATTATCATGATGATGACGTGGCCGGACCCGACGCCAGCGTGACGCTCCAGGTCACCGGCCTCCCGGCCGGTTTGACCGAGGCCAAACTCGTCCAATACCGGATCGACGAAAACCACAGCAATGCTTTCACCGTCTGGAAGCAGCTGGGTTCGCCGCAAAATCCCCCCCCGGAACAATACGCGCAGTTGGAGAAGGCCGGCCAGCTCCAGCAAGACGAGAGTCCCCCCACCACCGCCGTCAGTAACGGGACCACCACTCTGCAACTCAACCTTCCGCGCCAGGCGGTGGCGCTTTTTGTCATCGATTTTGTGGCTGCCGCCAATTGAGGCCGGCCCCGATCCTCCTTTTCCCTCACCCATGAAATATCGTTCATCCCCCGCCTGTGGTGTCTTGCAATCCCTTGGCTTCGTTGTGCTCGGCTCCACGGTGTTAAATCTGCCCGTCGCCCACGCCGCGGATGCTTCCGCCGCTCCGGCGGATGCGGCGGCACCAATCACGGCCAGCGTCACTCTGACCGCTCCCGCCGCGACCGCCAACTCCACTTCGGCCACCGCCGCCCCGGCCGCCCCGTTCTCGCCAGCCGTGCTGCCCGGCCACGGGCTCCTGCAACATCCATTCCTCTATATCGGCGAGTGGAATTATCCCAAGAAGACTCAGACCGTCTTCATCGTGCGCGACGGGAAGATTGCCTGGTCATATGACATCGAGACCAACCTCATCGCCGCCGACGGTACCAAAATCCTCCAGGAGTTCAGCGACGCCACCCTGCTGTCGAATGGCAACGTGGTGTTTGCCCGCAAGACCGGTGCCGGCGAGGTGACGCCCGACAAGAAGCTGGTCTGGAATTACGACGCCCCCACGGGCTTTGAGGTGCATACCGTCGAACCCATCGGCACCGATCGCGTGATGATGGTGCAAAATGGCGACCCCGCGAAGGTGATGATCATCAATACCGTCACCGGCCGGACCGAACGGGAAACTGTGCTGCCAACGGGAAAACCCAAGACCGCGCACACCCAGTTCCGCGGGGTGCGTCTTACTGCCGCCGGGACCATTCTGGCGGCGCACATGGACAACGGCAAAGTCGCCGAATATGCCATGGACGGGAAGGAAATCTGGTCCGTTGCCGTACCCGCGCCTTGGGCGACCGTGCGGCTGAAAAACGGCAACACCCTCGTCACCAGCAACCGGGGTTTTGCTCGCGAGCTCAATCCCAAGGGTGAAACCGTCTGGGAGTTCACGCAAAAGGACGTGCCCGACATCAAATTGTTCGTCCTGCAGGGGGCCGAACGCCTGGCCAACGGCAACACGATCCTGTGCAACTGGTGCCCCAACGCGATCAAGAATCCCAAGGACTGGCCGGGCTCCGTGCAGGTGCTCGAGGTGACGCCGGACAAGCAGGTCGTCTGGGCGTTGCGCGCCTGGGCGGACCCGGGCGACCTCGGTCCGGCCTCGGTCATCCAGTTGCTCGACGAGCCCGGGGTGCCGGAACAAGGCGAGCAACAGCGGTGAGAACAACGTTGCCGTCTCCGGCCCCGCTGGCCTCCTGATGCTTATTTCATGAAAACCACATTGCACGGCCTGGTCCTTTTCCTCTGCGTCGCGGGGTCGGCTTCCGCCCAGGACTGGGCGAAGGCCCGGGTGGAAAAATCCCCCCTCCACGCCGAATACGTCACGCTGACCCATGGCACGCGCGCCGTGCAGTGCTGGGTCGCATATCCCGCCGGCACCGACAAGGCCACGGCCGTCCTCGTCATTCACGACAGCTCCGGTCTCACCGACTGGGCGCGGCTCTCGGCCGACGAACTGGCGGCGGAGGGCTACCTCGCCATCGTGCCGGACTTCCTGTCGGGCACCGGTCCGAAGGGTGGGGGCACGGCGTCGTTTCCCGGGCAGAATGAACTCGATCTCGAACTCAAGAAACTGCCGCCGGCCCAGATTGCGGCGGATCTGGAGGCTGCCGCCAGTTACGTAAAGGCCCGACCCACGGCGAACGGCAAACTGGTGATCGCCGGCTTTTGTTGGGGCGGATCGCAGGCCTCGATTGCGGCCTGCAACCGCACCGATCTGAAGGCGACGTTTGTGTTTTACGGTTTTCCGCCGAAGGCCGCCGACGGCATCCAGAAGATCCAATGTCCGGTTTATGGCTTCTACGGCGAGAACGATGCGCGGGTGACACTTACCGTGGCGCCCGGTCAGGAGGAAATGAAAAAGGCGGGCAAAATCTTTGAGCCCGTCATCTACGCCGGGGCGGGGCACGGCTTCATGGCCCACGGCGAACCGGATTACAAGGGCGCCACCGCCCCCGACCGCAAAGCCCGCGACGAGGCGTGGGCACGTTTGCAGGAATTGTTGAAAAAGATCTGACTGTCCCCCCCCAAAAAAAAAACTTACTCCAACCCATGAAACCACTGTTTCACCCGTTCCCCATTGCTCTCTCCGCTCTCGGCATCGCGGCCCTCGTCACCGGCTGCCATGTGCCGGCCACCAGCGCGACGTCCGCGACGCCGTGCATGGAGGTGCTTGACCGCTTCACTGCCCCGGAGGTGCCCGCGATGGGTCCTGGCGAAACGCTCGCTCCGGCCGGGGCCTGGACCAAGGCGCTCACGCCCGACAATCTGCCGGGCCACGGCCTCGCTGAGCACCCGATGCTCTATGCCGGCGAGAACTACAACAAGATGTTCCTCGTCAACCAGGGCAAGGTGCTCTGGACCTACCAGACGGGCGGCGGCTTCGAATACGACGACCTCTGGCTGCTGTCCAACGGCAACATTCTCTTCAGCCGCATGCAGTATCTTGCCGAGATCACGCCGGACAAAAAGGTGATCTGGCGCTACGACTGCTCCGTCCCCGCCGGCCCCAACCACACCGAGGTCCACGGTTGCCAGCCCATCGGCTTGGACCGCGTGCTCTTCATCGTGAACGGCTTGCCCCCGAAGCTGATGGTCGTGAACATCAAGACCGGGGCCGTCGAGGTGGACCATGCGCTTCCATTCGTCCAGCCGCCCGACCCCAAGAATGTTCATGGCGAGTTCCGCCGCGTGCGTTACACCGCACAGGGCACCTACCTCGTGCCGTTCCTCACGATGAACCGGGTTGCGGAATACGACAAAGATTTCAACGAAATCTGGAGCTACAAGATCCGTTCACCTTGGGCGGCCATCCGGCTCAAGAACGGCCACACGCTGATCACCGACGAGGCGGAGAGCCTCACCCGCGAGGTCAACGCCAAGGGAGAGACGGTCTGGGAGTTCAAGTCCAGCGAACTGCCGGAGGCCTTCCGGTTTTCCTCGGCTCCGCAGAGCGCCACGCGGCTGGCCAACGGCAACACGATTCTCTGTTCGCGGGGCACGACCGCAGGCAAGGGTCCCCAGCTTGTCGAGGTGACGCCCGATAAGAAAGTTGTCTGGGTGCTTCAGGACTGGAAGACCGTTGGATCGGCTTCGGCGGTGCAGATCCTTGATGACCCCGGCATCCCGGAAAACCCCGGCGAGTCGGAACACTGATTGGGCGGTCACGGGCGGCGAGCGGCGAGCTGCGGGGATTGGGCGCCCGGACCAACCCGGCCCGCCTGGGTTCACGGTCCGGCGGGCGCGTTGGCCGTTCCGGTGGGAACCTTGAGCTTGAGGGCCTTCACGATGTCGCTCTTCCACTCCGGCCAGGTGGGCGTGCCGGTCGTAAAGGTGGTGCAGTAGACCGCCATGGCCTCGTTTGCGCCGAGCTGCTGTGCGTCCTGAAACTGGGCAAACGTTTCGGGGGGAATGGGGGTGTAATCGGCCGGCATCAGCCAGA
Source organism: uncultured Opitutia bacterium (assembly GCA_903873805.1). Classification (GTDB taxonomy): domain Bacteria; phylum Verrucomicrobiota; class Verrucomicrobiia; order Opitutales; family Opitutaceae; genus CAIQQB01. The sequence goes on from CAIQQB010000023.1 coordinate 4,786, forward strand.
GCGTGAACGACTCCGGCTCATCGTTGATGCCGCGCGGCCCTTTGACCGTGGCGGGGCCGACCAGTTCGACCCTCGTCCCCCGACGCGCGCCGGGCTTGATGCCGAGGTTGTAGGGCACGGCATTGTTCCCGGCCGACCGCACCGCCCACTTTTCGGGCAGCACGCCGGCCAGGCTGGCTTTGAGGGTGTCACCGGTCGGGTTAAATACAGCCAGCAAAGATCGGGTTAAATGCAGCCACCCTGAAGAGGATTGGAGGTCATGAAGGATTGGGGTGAGAGGACAAGGTTAAACCGTGGCGGTGGCGTTGTCGGGTGCGTTCGCCGGA
>CAIQQB010000024.1 GCA_903873805.1 uncultured Opitutia bacterium
AAGATCGGCCTGGTGCCGATACTTTGCTCGGCACCCGCTATGTCAAGGATGTGGCGCCCGATGGTTACATCATTTTGGCGCAGGCCAACGGTTACTCAACGACGCCATCCCTGAAGAAGGACCCCGGATACCAGGGCTGTTCAACGCTCGCAACTTGATCGCGTGAGCGGTGCTGGGTCGGACAAAAGAAGCCGATTCCCTCGGCGCGATTTGTCTGAATCTATGTCGGGCAACCATCGCGAAGGGTTGCCCCGATGTCGAGTGTGCTGCTGACGTTGTTCTCCGAACTCCCCGATCCACGCCGCAATCAGGGAAAGATGTATCCTTTGCCGCCGATCCTGCTGTTCACCGTGCTGGCGATGCTGGCCGGAGCGCGGTCGTATCGGCAAGTTCACGCGTTCATCCGGACCCATCTGGATCGCCTGAACAGCGCCTTCGGCCTGTCGCTGCGCCGCGCGCCGGCCTATTCGTCGGTGCGCTTCATTCTGCGCGGCCTCGACGCCGCAGAGGTCGAGCGGGCGTTCCGCACTCATGCCGCCGGACTGGTGGACAACGGACTGGCGGACGTTCCGGCCGACGGCGAGAGCATCCCTGCGGCGGTGGCCATCGATGGCAAAACCCTGCGTGGCAGCTTCGACGCTTTCCACGACCGCAAGGCGGCGCATCTGCTGAGCGCTTTTGCCGCCGACGGCCAGATCATTCTCGGCCACCTGGCGATTGCGGAGAAAAGCAACGAGATCCCCGCCGCCCAGGAGATGATCGCCACACTCGGCCTGACCGGACGCCTGTTCACCCTCGATGCGATGCACTGTCAAAAAAACGTTTGAAATTGCCCGCGAAACCGGCAACCACCTGCTGGTTCAACTGAAGGCCAATCAGGCCAAACTGTTTGACGCCGTCTGCGTCATTGCCGACACCACCACCCCTGACGATACCGCCATCGCCCACAACACCGGCCGCTCCCGTCAGGAAAGCCGCACCGTCGAGGTCTTTCCCGCAGGCGACGTCTTGGCCGCAACCGAGTGGCAGCCCTTCGTCAAGACCATCGTCCGCGTCACCCGCCGCACATGGCTCCGATCTGCCGCCACCGGTTTGTGGGATCAACGCGGCGAGGTCGCCTTCTACCTCTCCTCCGCCACAGGCCTCACCGCAACCGCATGGGGCAACGCCATCCGCGGGCATTGGGGCATCGAGAACCGCAATCACTATGTTCGCGACGTCTCCTGCGACGAGGACAAATGCCGCATCCGCGACAACCCCGGCATCATGGCTCGCGCCCGCAGCTTCGCCCTCAACATCTTGCGGACAAACCGCGTCACCAACGTAGCCAAAGCCCTCTGGGACGGAGCCCTCAGCCTCGATCATATCTTGGCATACAAGAAAATCTGATCAGCGTTGAACAGCCCTGGGGCTGCCCCTTCTCGTCATTGGGCTCGGACAGACCAACCAGCCGACCGCACAGCCCCTCCGGACAAGGCGAGACTTCCAAAACGTCGCGCTTGTCCTCAGTCCACCAGCGACCGGCGGTCTCGGTCGCCTGTGCATGAGCGAAGAAGGCGGCCGACAGCAAGGCCGCAGACAGGATCAGGCGCATTCGCATCCCGGCGTTGGGCCGCTGGCGTGGCGGACGATGTGATGGTCGATCCACTCCGCCACCAAACGCCGCGCTTCGTTCACCGAGGATTCGGGATGATGGATTCGATACAGCGTCGTGCAGGCGCGAAACGCCTCCATGTCGGCGGTGCCCAGAGAGCGCAATTCATCAT
>CAIQQB010000025.1 GCA_903873805.1 uncultured Opitutia bacterium
CTGCGAGGAATAATACAGATCAGTGGTGGTTGTTTCGGGCACCGGAGTGGAGATCGTAACCGACTCAACGATACGCCTTCCCGTTCCATCATATGTGCGCCCTACGTAATTAACAGACCATTTTCCGATTTTAATGGTGGACGAACCGGCCCTCCCAGGACAAAAAGATAAGCGAGACGTTTGAGCGTCTCGCGGGTCGCGGTGCGGTCCACATCGGCCCGCACGGCGCGACGGATGAGATCTTCGGGGCGCAGATCCTTCTCGAGCATGACCTGCGTTTTGATTGCGGCAAGTGTTTTCTGGAAGTGACGGCGCTCGGCGACGGTGATGGGCCGGCGGGATTGCCAGCGCTGCTCGGGGCTGGGCCCGGTGTCGCCCCAGGGGCGGGCGAAGATGTTGGCACTGGTGCATGCGGCCTCCAGATCATCGGATGTCCAGACGCAACGACCATGGCGGAGGGCTTCGTGGCGGGCGTGGGATTTAAGCGATCCGTTGCCCGCCTCGATGGACCCATTGTACTGCGGAGTCACCGGCGGTGAGAACAGCGGCGCAACGGAGTTCTGACCCAGCAGGTCCATAAACTCCTCGGCGATGAAGCTGCTGCCGTTGTCGGCCTTCAAGACCAGCGGCGGGCCGTGCTGCAGGAACAACTCCTGCAACGCTGCCATCGCCGCTTCCGCCGTCGGCGCTAAGGCCGGCATCGCCAGGAGTTGGCGGGAACTGGCCAGATCGCGAACCAGCAGCACATACGGGAAGAGGCCGTCAATGGGCACGGGGGGCTTGGTAAAGTCGGTGGCCCAGACCCGGCCGGGCCCATGCCAGGTGAGTTGGCAGGCATCGTCGGTGGCGGCGATATAGAGCCCGCGACGGTAGTCGCGGCAACAGGCTCCCAGTTCGCTGCGAACGACGGTGGGGAACATCGTCTTGAGGGCGGGCACGCCGACGGACGGCCCCCATTCTTCGAGCACTTCCACCACGGCGCTGCGCGTGATGGGATCAGCCAGTTGGCGTGGACGGCCACGGTCCGTGGCAGGCAGGCGATCCCGCCTCCAACGACGGCGCCACCGGCGTAACGTGCGGGGAAGAAGGCCCAGCCGCTCCGCCGCTACGTCGGACGGCAGACCCGTCGCCTCGGCCCAGCGGACGAAGGCCACGGCTTCCCGGCGGATCCGGCGTTCCAGGCAACGGCGGGGTTGCTGCTGATCGCCCAGGGGCCGAGCGTGCTTAGGCTTCATGACTTCTCCGATCTGACGGAGGGTCCGGGCGTGGCGCTGGCTGCGCCGCCGGACCGCCACGCCGACGGCGGGACCCCCGGTCAGTGGCGTTTTTTTTTACGGCCGGCTTCTTCGGGTTCTTTTTGTGCAGCAGGTGCGGCATGAGCAGCGCCAGTTCCTCGCGGATCTGCGCCGCCTTCAGGTCGATCTTGAGCGCCAGAACCTGTTCCTGCAGTTCCGCGATCTGCTGTTCCTGCGGCGTGTTCTCGGTCGGCGGTCGCCCGCGGGTCTTGGGTTCCAGTGCTTCCAGCGCCGCCTGCAGCATCTCCTGGCGCAACAGGCAAAGGCGGGAACGTCCCAGTCCCAGCCGCGCTGCGGCCTCGGGGATCGGGGACTGTCCCGTCAGTGTCTGAAGCATCAGGTTTAGCCGCTGCTGCGCTTGCTGAGAACCCGCCAGCCGCGTGATGATCGCGGCAGGATCCGGTCGTCGTCCCATGATCACCTCCCATTACCTGTTCATTGCATTAAACCGGCCGATGGAGAGTTGCTAGCTTCTCCATCGGCCGGGGAACATCTCACATGTGACTTATCCGGCCGCCGCCAGAGGCGCCGCCTCCGGCGGGCCCTTGATCAGCGCGATGGCCTGCAGCGCCCGCACCACCGGCTTACGCCGCTTGCGCCCGGACTCGGTCTTGCCCGGCGTGGCCGGCGGAGCCGCCAGGCCGATCGTCCGCTGGGTCGCCCGGGCCAGCGCCTGATAACGCTGAACCTCGGCGGCGAGCTTCTTGCACTGGGCGCGGGCCTCGGCCAGTTCACGGTGCGCATCCTTCTGCCGGCCCTTCCGGGGCGGTTCGCAACTGCTCATCAGGCCGTTTAACGCACGGAGTTCGAGGTTGTAGTAGCCCGGCAACGCCAGGCCCAGCACCTGCGCCGCCTGTGTGGGCGTACGCAATCCCGCCAGCACTTCCAGCACCGCTGCGGCGTTCTTCCGGGCCTCCGGCGAGACCCGGTCCAGCTGCAGCTTCTTAACCTGGTTGGTGCCCCGCGGGACCCGCTTCACCGGCGGCGCCGTGGTCGGAACGGCACTCATGACCGACCTCCTTCCACTGGCGGCGTCAGCGCCGCCTGGATCTTCCGCATCCCTTCATCCAGCGGCGAGACGCCCGGCGGCGTGGCTTCGGGCATGGGCAGGTCCGTATGCACGACCCCGTGACCGGCCAGCGGCACCGGCATCGTCTCCGGCGGCCGTGCCGGCGGGGTCAGGTCGATCTCCCGCCGCTGCTGGCCTTCCTGGGTCATGATTACCCGTTCGCCTTCGGCGTGGACGCTGAAGCTCTTGCCGCCCACTTGGCCGGTGAGATAGAACGGGGCCTTGGGCAGACCGTTGCGGGCCAGTTCCAGGGCGCTATTCGCCACCCGTGTCTGCAACTGCTTTTTGACTTCCGGGGCGGCGTGGAAGAAGCGGTCGGCGGGCACCAGCCCGTCGAGCGCTTGGTGCGGCCGCTGGAAGTTGTAGTAGTCGATGAAGTGGCCGATCCGCCGCTGGGCATCGGCGAGGTCCACGAACACCGCCGCCTCCAGGCATTCGCGCCACAGGCTGCCCCAGAAGCGTTCGATCTTGCCCAGGGTCTGCGGCCGGTGCGGACTGGCCACGACGTGGCGGATGCCCCGCTTCTCGAGTTCCCGGGCAAAGGCGCTCTTGCCGCGCCAGGTGATGTACTGCGTGCCGTTGTCGGTGAGCACTTCCTCGGGGTTGCCGCAGGAGGTGATGCCGGCGCGGAACACTTCCAGCACCAGTGCCGCCGACTGGCTGGCGTGCAGGCCGTAGCTGACGATAAAGCGGCTGTGATCGTCCATGAACGCCACCAGGTAGACCCGGCGGTTCTGCCGCTTGAGCATGAAGGTAAACAGGTCGGTCTGCCAGAGTTGGTTGGGGGTGGCCCGCTCAAAGGTCCGGATGTGATCGGGATGCGGCTTGGTGGGCTGTTCTTCACTGACATACCCGGCCTCCTGCAGCACGCGGGCGACGGCCCCGGCGCTGGCGGGTAATCCCGGCCCGCGGGCCAGCATGTCGCTGATCCGCTGGCAGCCGTAATCGGGGTGAGCCTGCTTGAGCATGAGGATCGAGCGCTTGGTGAGTTCCGGCAGCTTCGAGCCGGTCTTGCCCCGGGGATGATCCATCAGCCCGCCGGGGCCCTGATCATCAAAGCGCTTCTTCCAGCTATAGAGCGTGTGCTTGGTTACGCTCACCAATTCGGCAAAGTCCCCGGCGGGCAGGCCGCTGCGCTGCCAGGTATCCAGGATCAGCAACCGCTGCTCGGGGGTGAGCTTGGCCGCCGCCGCATCAACGACCGGCTCGGCTGGCTGCCGCCGCGGTCCCCGGGGCCGACCGACGCCGAAGCGCGGCGGGCGAACCGGCATGTTCTCGTCTTCCGGCAAGGCCTCGGACATCTCCGGCATCATCCCCGACGGCGCCTCGGCGTCATCCTCCGGCGGCACCGGCGAATGGTCGCCGCCAATCTCCCCGCCCGCGGCCATTCCGTTGGCATCGAGATCCGCCTCCGGCACCGCCCAGTCCCCCCCGGCCGGCGGCGTCGGCGAGTTGGGGGGCCCTCCAGTCGGGGTCGCTATCGCTCC
>CAIQQB010000026.1 GCA_903873805.1 uncultured Opitutia bacterium
AACGCTGGTTTCATCCTTCATTCAAAGCGGATTGTGGATCGGAGCCGGAGGCGAAGACCAGTCCGTTTCCACCATTTCGGGCTCCCGGGCTTACCCACAGTAAATGACATTTAGCCAAGATGTGTGGCGGCATAGTGCCGGGAGCCATCCAAGCTATGGCTTGCCCAGTCGGCGGGTAACAACCGCATTCAGTGCGTGTTTGCCTCGCACTGGGCGCTAATCCACCTGTTCAACGAGCGCTGGTCGCACCGAGCAGTGCCGTGAGCTCGGCTGCCGGTTCCTCGTGATTCTGGGTCTGCGCCAGAGCCAGCGCAGACTCCAACACGTTCCGGGCCTCGTCCGTGCGTCCAAGCTGCAGCAGCGCCTTGCCCAGAAGGATGCGGGGCATCATCCATTCGGTCTTCCGGGTGGCGCAAAACTGCCAGTGTTCCACGGCCTCGGATAAACGGGATTCCGCGGCCAGGGCCTGGGCCAGACTGAAACGGAACAACTCGTTGTCCGGCTGTTGCGCCACGAGGGCCGCGAATTGGGCTGACCGTGTCATCCGCCGGGCTCATCCACCCGGACGAGCACACCAGTGGCATTGTCATGGCCGCCGTGCAGCAGGGCCCGCTTGATGATCTCCTCCAGGCACTCCTTGGGCGAGCTGTCCTGCGACAGCACAATCGCCAGCTCGGCATCGGCCACCATGCCGGTGACACCGTCGCTGACGAAGAGCCAGCGGTCTCCCGGCAGTACTTCGTGCTCGCTGAGGTCAATGTCGAGGGCGTCAGGCTGGCCGATGCACCGGGTGAGCGTATAGGGGTGATGGGATGCTGCCGGCACCACTTCGCCCAGGGCCCGCCGCCGCCGGGCCTCGTTTTCCATGGTATGATCCTCGGTTTGATGGGTGAGCTGTCCCGCGCGAAACAGATAGCAGCGCGAATCGCCCACGTGGGCCAGCTGGACCTTGGTGCCGGTGAAGTGTCCCACCGTCAGAGTGGTGCCAATGCCGGAATCGGGACTGAGCAGCCTGCCAAGTCGCAGCACAGCCTCGTTGGTTGCCCTGACGACTTGTTCCAACGAACCTGAGCTGTTGCAGCCATCCATCACGCTGCGGGCGACGGTGCGGACCGCACATTCCGAGGCCTCTCCACCATTGGGGAGGCCGCCAACTCCGTCCGCCACGCCGAACAATCCGAGCTCCTCCCGGCAAAGGAAGTTGTCCTCATTCTGGAGGCGAACTTTGCCGATGTTGCTGAGGGCGGCGGAACGGAGCTTCATGGGGATGGATACTCACGATGGAGCGGCCACGCGCGGCGTGCAAGCCGTCACCTACAGAAACGGCTGAAATCGTTCGACGCGGTCGGTTTGATTCATCCGCACCGGGCCACGTCCCGGCAGGCACTCCAGAAATCGCCGGCCGTAGGATTTCTGCACGATGCGCGAGTCGAGGATGGTCAGCACGCCGCGGTCCCGGGCGGTGCGGATGAGCCGTCCCGCACCCTGGCGGAACTTGATCAGGGCGTCGGGGAGTGTCAGCTCGGTGAAGGGGTCGCCGCCCCGCTCGCGGATCCACTCCGCCCGTGCCTCCAGCACCGGGTGCGACGGCACCTCGAACGGCAGACGGGTGATGATCACCTGCGACAGTGCGTCGCCCGGCACATCGATCCCCGTCCAGAAGCTGTCCGTGCCGAACAGCACGCCGTTGCCGGCTGCGCGAAGCTGTCGTGCCAGCTCCGTCCGCGAGGTGTCGCGCCCCTGCAGGAAGAATGGCCGCCGCGCCCCGTCATAAACGGGCTCCAACACCGCCGCGACCGCCCGCATATCGGCATAGCTTGTGAAGAGCACGAGCGACCCGCCGGCCGTCCGGCGGGTGCAGAAATCGATATAATCCGTCAGCGTTTCCAGGGCGAGCCGAGCGTCCTGCGCCGAGGGCAGCGGCACGTCGGTGGCGACAAACACCCGCAGATTGCGCGCGAAGTCGAAGGGCGACGCTTCGACTGCCGTCCTCGCCCCCGCTGCGCCCACGCGCTGCTGGAACGCCCCGATGTCCCCGCCCACCGCCAGGGTCGCGCTGGTAAATACCACCGCGGTGTGCCGCTCCAGCAGCGCCTCGCGCAACAGCGGCGCCACGTCAATCGGCGCCGTGCGCAGCGTCACGATGGTCTGCCGCCGGCCCGAACGCTCCACCCAGTAGACCTGCTGGTCGGTGTCGGCCACGTTCAGGAACTGGCGCAGGCTCGTCTGCAGGGTGCGGACTTTCCCCGCCTGCTCCTGCAACTCGTCCCGCTCGCGGCCATCCTCCAGCTTGTCCGCCCGCTTCTTCATCGCCAGGTGCAGCGCCCCCAGCGGTTCGTCCATCCACGGCTCGGCGAAGCCGGCCTCCCGGACCCGGACGACGGCCTGCTTGGTGAGCAACCGCTCGTCCACAAACGCGAAAAACTGGTGCGCCGCCTCCAGCGCATCATCGACCAGCTGCCGGTCGCGGGCGTCGCCAAATTTTGCCAGCAGACCGCGTTTCGTCTTCGGGTTGTAAAGGTGCTTGAGCAACCGGTCGGTCCCGTAGCTGCTGACGCGCATTCCGAAATGGTCGGTCGCCACGTCCGGCACGGTGTGGGCCTCGTCGAGCACCACGAAGTCGTCGGGAAACAGCACCCCGCGCGCGCCGCCCTTTTCCGCCGCCCCGCCGCCGGCGAGGTGGGCGAAGAGCAGCGAATGGTTGACGATGATGACCTGCGCGCTCCGCAGCCGGGCGCGGGCGCGCTGATAGAAGCAGCGCGTGCAGTCGCAGTATTTGCGCGCGCAGCCCGACGAGTCGGCGTTGATCAGCTCCCACACCTCGGGCGCCGGCGGGGGCGACAGTTCGTGGCGCAGGCCCTCGGCGGCCGTCTCAGCCCAGGCGGCGATGCGTTGCAATTCGGCGTGCTCGGGCGTGGCGAATAGCTCATGCTTGTCGCGCAGCGCCGCCACCAGCCGGGTCGTGCAGAGGTAGTTGGCTTTGCCCACAAGCACGGCCGACTTGAACTTTCCGTAGGCCTCCAGCTCCGGCGCCGCGGCCAGCACCCGGCGGCACAGCGGCAGGTCCGCCTGCTCCAGCTGCTCCTGCAGCGCAATCGTATGGGTCGAGACCACGAGCTGACGGCTCTGGTCCACCGCGTGGATGATGCCCGGCAGCAGGTAGGCGAGCGACTTGCCGACGCCCGTGCCGGCCTCGAACAGCAGCGGCTCGTCGGCCTTGAGGGCGGCGGCGACGGCGCGGGCCATTTTCTCCTGCTGCGGCCGGTGTTCTAGCTTCAGGGCGGAGGCGAGGACGCCGTCGGCTGCGAAGATGCGCGCCGCCAGCCGCGGCGCGTGGGCGGGTGGCGGGGGTGGGGCGTCGTGCTCTTCCTGGAGACCGATCATGAAGGTTCAAAATGGCCCCGCCGGCACCCTTCGCGCAACCGGCAAAATGCTTCTGAAACTGTAGGCCAGGTCGCTGACCTGGTTCCGACGCATTCTGTCTTGTAGGGGCGCAGTCTTGCTGCGCCCGTTGCAAGCGGTCGAACGACACCAAGGGCGCAGCAAGTCTGCGCCCCTACAAAACCGCTCTTTTGCCGCGATGGATTGCGCAATCCGCGATTATTGCTTCGCCCCACCCCCCCACTTCGCATTTGCGCGGGCGGGCCGGGCGCGTGATGGTGTGGCAATGACTGCTTCCGCCACGCCACCGAACTGGACCGAGACGCTGGCCGCGTTCCTCAGCGCCGCACCGGGCATCGAGGCGGTGCGGCTCGACCCGGTTGCGCGCAAGGTTTCCGTGGCCACGTTCGGGGCGGTGGACGAGGCGGCCCTGCGGGTGCGGCTCGCCGAGACTCTGGCCGCCATCGAGGCGCAGTTCGGCATTCAAGAGAAGGCTCCCGCCGGATTCACGCTGCGTCACGATGGTGGCGTCACCGAGCTGGCCGGGGAAACCTGTGCGACCGCCCCCAAGCTCTGGAAGTGGCGGGAGTTTGCCTGGCCCGAGCCGCCGACCGTCGCCACGGCCGAGCCTGCCGAGCCGGAATGGAAGGCCCTCACCGCGTTGGCTGCCGTGTGCGGCGTGGCGGGTCTGGCCGGTTGGATCACGGGCCAGTTTGCTTTGCTGCCGGAACCGGGCGCACGGATTCTCTACGGCATCGCGCTAATCGCTGGCGGCTGGGACGCCGCCAAGGATTCCTGGGAAAACCTCCGCGTCCGGAAGCTCGACATCCATTTTCTGATGCTCGCCGTCGCCATCGGGGCGGTGGCCATCGGCGCGTGGGGCGAGGCGGTGCTGCTGCTGTTCCTGTTCTCCTCCTCGGGAGCGATGGAGGAGTTTGCGCTCGACCGGACGCACCGCGAGGTCAGCGCCCTGCTCAAGACGGCGCCGAAGTTCGCTACGCTGATGCTAGCCGACGGCGGTGAGCGCGAAGTGCCGGTGGAGCTGCTCAAACTCGGTGACCGGGTGCTGGTGCGGCCGGGCGGGGCATTTCCGGCCGACGGCAATGTGCTGAAAGGGCGGAGCGCCAGCGACGAGGCGGCGCTGACGGGCGAGGCCGTGCCGGTCGAAAAGGGTATCGGCGATCCGGTTTTCAGCGGCACGCTCAACCTCTGGGGGGCGGTCGAGTTCGAGGTGAAACGACTGCCGGGTGAGAGCACGCTGCAAAAGATCATCCGGCTCATCCAGACGGCGCAGAAGCTGCGCGCGCCGAGCGAGCGGTTTACCGACAAGTTCGGCGGCAGCTACACGCTCGCGGTGCTGGGCGGATGCGCGGTGATGTTTTTCGTGTGGTGGCTGGGCTTCAGGCTGCCGGCCTTCGCCAACGCACCGGGCACCACCTCGGCATTTTACCGGACGATGACCCTGCTGGTTGTCACCAGCCCATGCGCGCTGGTCCTCTCGATTCCCTCGGCCATCCTCGCCGCGATCGCCTGGGGGGCGCGCCACGGGGTGCTGTTCCGCGGCGGGGCGGCGATTGAGAAACTGGCGGACGTTAACGTGGTCGCGCTGGACAAAACCGGGACGCTTACGACGGGCGAGCTGGCGGTGGTTGGCTACGAAAGTTTTCCGCCCGGCCGGGAGCAGGAGGTCATCGCGCTGGCCCATGCGTTGGAGGCCAACTCGCAACACCCGCTGGCCCGCGCCATCGTGCGCGATGCGCAGGCGCGGGGTGTGCGGGCGGCGGAGATCGAGGAATTTCAATCGCTCACCGGGAAAGGCGTGCGCGGACGCGTCGGGGGCGGGCAGGTGCTGCTCGGCCGGCGCGAACTGCTGGAACAGGGTCCGCTGGCGGCCTGGGCCAACCAGCTGCCGCCCGCGCCCGCAGAACTCGCCGAGGTGTGGGTCATCGGCCAGGACATGGTCGGCCGGGTGCTGCTGCGCGACGAAATCCGCAGCGCATCGCGCGGGGTGCTCACGGCGCTGAAGGCCGCGGGCATCCGGACGGTCATGTTGACGGGCGACCGGCGGCAGGCGGCCGAGGCGGTCGCGCGTGAGCTGGGCCTCGACGAAGTGAAGTCCGGTTTGTCCCCCGAACAGAAAGTCGAGGCGATCCAGGCGTTGCGGGTCGGAGGCAGGAAGGTCGCAATGATGGGCGACGGCGTGAACGATGCGCCATGCCTCGCGGCGGCGGATGTGAGCGTGGCAATGGGCGCGCGGGGGAGTGACGCGGCCCTGGAGCAAGCGGAGGTCATCCTGATGCACGACCGCATCGAGAACTTCCTAGCGGCCTTTAAGCTGAGCCGGCGCGCGAAGGCGATTATCCGGCAGAACCTGACCATTTCGCTGGGCGTGGTGGTGCTGATGGCGGTGGCGGCGATCTTCGGGATCGTGCCGCTCGCGGTCGGCGTCGCCGCGCACGAGGGCAGCACCGTGGTCGTGTGCCTGAATTCGCTGCGGCTGCTGTTTGGGAAGAACCGGTGAAGCTTCGATGCGTTTCACGCGCGCCATTGTTTGCCCACCGGGCGACCATTTTGCCGCCGGGCAAACGACGGCCGGGCTGGGCGCACCGGATGTCACCCTGGCGAAAGCGCAACACGAGAGCTATGTGCGGGCGTTGGAAGCGGAGGGACTGGAGGTCACGCACCTGGCGGCGGCGGCGGATTTCCCCGACGGGACATTCATCGAGGACACGGCGGTCGTGACGGCGCGCGGGGTGCTGCTGACCCGGCCGGGCGAGGAGAGCCGGCGGGGTGAGGTGGCCGGGGTGGGGCGAGCGCTGTCAGAATATTTTCAGCCCATCGCGACGATCCAGGCACCGGGCACATTGGACGGTGGCGACGTGTGTGAGGCGGATGGATTCTTCTTTATCGGACTTTCACAGCGCTCCAACGAGGCGGGGGCCCAGCAGCTCGCCCGGTGGCTCGCCGGGCTGGGCTACAGGTCGGCGATGGTGGATATCCGCGGCTTGGGTGGCCTGTTGCACCTGAAGAGCGGGCTGTCCCATCTGGGTGGCCGGCGACTGGCGGCCATCGGAGAATTGGCAGATCATCCGGCCTTTCGGGACTGGGACATGCTGCGGGTGCCGGCGGGCGAGGCGTATGCGGCGAATATTCTGCGGGTGAACGACGCCATGTTGGTGCCGGCGGGATTCCCGCAGATGTCGGCAGCCGTGCGCGGGCTCGGGTTGCGGGTGGTCGAACTGGAGATGTCCGAGTTCCGGAAAATGGACGGCGCGTTGAGCTGCCTGTCGCTGCGGTGGTGAAAGGGGGGGCCGACGGGCGCAGAACGGGGCGAGGGCGCCCCGTCCCCACTTCGGAGGATCCCGTTCAGCCATCGTTCTCGTTCTCCCGCGCGCAGCTCGGAACGAATGCGGATTCTGAGAACGAGAATGATTCGAACCTGGCGGCTCAATCCCCGATCCACACCTGATCGCCCACGCGTACCTCGTCGTAGAGCGCGATGAGGTCGAGGTTGCGCAGCAGAACGCAGCCGGCGCTGCAGGGCTGGCCGATCTTGTCCTCGTGGTTCGTGCCGTGGAGGTAGATGTAGCGGTCGTGGGTGTCGACCTCGCCGCCGAGGTTCACCCCGGGTTCGAGCCCGCGAAGCCAGAGGATGCGGGTGGTGACGAGGTTGGCGCGGTTTTCCTCCTCGCTGAACTCGCTGAAGTGGTGGCCGGTGGGCACGCGGGACTTGAAGACCATCCCGGGCGGCTGGCCGGCGCCGATGCGCTCGGCGATCTCATGCAGGCCGCGCGGGGTGCCAAGCGAGTTCTTGATGTTCGAGGGCGGGCGGAGGGAAGTGGAGACGGGATGGCTGCGCACGAGCCCGCCGCCCCGGTAAAATTGCAGGGTTTGCGGCTCGAGGCGCACGACCAGAATCCGCTCTGCGGGCTTGATACCGAGGCGGGCGCATGTTTCGCTGACCGTTCTCAAAGGAGTCTCCATCGTGAACAATAAAAGCTATGTTGTCGGCATCGTCGGGGCCACAGGCGCCGTCGGTCAAGAGCTTGTGCGGCTGATGCACGAGCGCAATTTCCCCGTGGGCGAGCTGCGGCTCTTCGCGTCGGCCCGTTCGGCGGGCAAGGTCGTGGAGCGCAACGGGAAGAAATACACGATCGCCGAGGCCAAGCTGGGCGCGTTCGCCGGCGTGGACCTGGCGTTTTTCGCCGCCGGCGGTCCGGTGACGCGCGCGCTCGCCGCCGATGCGGTCAAGGCGGGTTGTCTCGTGATCGACAAAAGCTCGGCGCTGCGGATGGACCCGAAGGTGCCGCTCGTCATTCCGGAGATCAACCCGGAGCAGCTGCGCACCCACCAGGGGCTGATTGCCAACCCGAATTGCTCGACGGCGGTGATGCTGATGGGCCTGTGGCCGCTGCACCAGAAGTTCGGGGTGAAGCGCGTCATCATCTCCACCTACCAGTCGGTTTCCGGCACGGGCGCCGAGGCGGTGCGCGAGCTCGAGGACCAGGTGCAGGCGCACGCCCATGGCCGGCCGGTGACCAAGAAGGTTTATCCCTACCAGATCGCGTTCAACTGCATCCCGCAGGTGGATTCGTTCGACGCGACCGGTTACACCGGCGAGGAGACCAAGATGGCCCAGGAAAGCCGCAAGATCATGGGCCTGCCGAACCTCAAGGTGTCGGCGACCTGCGTGCGCGTGCCCGTGGTGCGGGCGCATTCGATCTCTGTCAGCGCGGAATTCGAGCGGCCGGTCAGCGTGGCCGAGGCCCGGGCCGCCGTGGCGGCGTTTCCGGGTGCCGTGCTGGTCGACGAGCCGGCGGAGAAGAAGTATCCGACCCCGCTGGATTTCGCCGAGAAGGTGAAGTGCGGCGTGGGCCGCCTGCGCCTGGACACGGCGTTTGAGAACGGCCTGTCGTTCTGGGTGAGTGGCGACAACCTCTGGAAGGGCGCGGCGCTCAACGCGATCCAGAACGCCGAGTTGATGATCCGTGAGGGTTGGCTGAAGCCGAAAAAGGCCTAAAGGCCGCGAACTAACGTCACATTAATGAGGAGAATTTGTTCGGTGATTGTGAACCATTGAGGCGTAGATCATCACCGCAACCAAAGTCAGTAACATTGCGGCGATGATTGCATGATAGATATTACCCCATCGCCAATCCGGCTGGTCTTTTGTCTTAAAAAAGAGTGCGCAAAAAAGCAGGCAGGGAATGTAGGAAATAGATGAGACGGTCAGCCCAAGAAGCGCAAATACTGGCCCTGTTGGAATCCAAGAGTCTTGAGTTGTTGGGAATGCTAATTCGCCGATAAGCGCGCTAACCAGACCGGAAATGAAAGCCAACGCCACAAAACCCAAGAGGTATTGCGCGAAGACTTTCATAGCGGGAAGAGTTGATCGGGCATTGTCCGCGAGTCATGAATACTTGACTGGCTGAACATTAAACGTCAATCGCTTCCGAGCCTGACCGCATCGCAGGTTCTTGCAGAATCGGCAAAATCGTTAGCCGCCAAAGTTGCCTCCTATTCGAACCCTCCACCTTGAGTCGGCTGGCCTAGCATCGCTCACGCCGCTTCAGTTCCTGCTGAGTGAGGGCGCCCAACGGCCCGACCGCCGCTTGACCAGAAACCGCGATATTCCCCCGCTCCGCCGGATTGAGTTCCTCGTTGCTAACCGCCCTGCTCCACACCTAGGTTCGCATCCTCCCCACCAGTCCTACCTCCCATGAAAAACCTCACCCCGACCCTGATCCTGATTGCGGCGGCTTTCGCCACCGCTCTGCCGCTGGCGGCGCAGGCTCCTGCCGCCGTCCGCGTCAACTCCTCCGGCGGCAACAGCCCGCATGAGACCACCGGCGCCGTCATTGGCGGCCGCAACGGCAACCGCGTCACTATCACCTACGGGCGTCCGTTCTCCAAGGACCCGAAGTCGGCCGAAATCCGCAAGATCTGGGGCACGCTGGTCCCGTGGGAGAAGGCGTGGCGGCTCGGCTCCGACGAAGCCACTCTGCTCATCACCCAGCAGTCGCTGGTGATCGGCGAGACGACCATCGCGCCCGGTGCCTACACGATTTACATGGTGCCCTCCGAGAAGGGCGTCTCCAAGCTGGCCTTCAGCTCGAACCTCGGCAAATGGGGCATCCCCGTGGACGAGACGCATGACGTGGCTCGAGTTGACCTGAAGAAGGACGCCGTCGAGAAGTCGGTCGACCAGCTCACGATCGCAGTGGCGGCCGATCCGGCGCCGGCGACCAGCGGTGTCATCAAGATCACTTGGGAAACCACGCAGTTCTCGCTGCCGTTCTCGATCAAGAAGTAACGCCCCGCCGCAGCGCTGCCGTCATGCGATCAGGGTCCAGGGTTGTCCGCCTTGCGGCCGCCGCGGCCTGCGTGCTCGCGGGTTTCTCGGCCGCGGTCCGTTCCGCCGAACCTGCGGCCCAGCCGGCGGCCATGCCCGCCTCGCCTTCCGGAGCGGAGATTCTGCAGGAGCTGAAGGAATTCCGCACCTTCGGCACGGTGCTGATGGTTGCGGCGCATCCGGACGACGAGAACCGCGTGCTGCTGGCCTATCTCTCGAAGGGACGCGACTACCGCACCGGGTATCTCTCTATCAACCGCGGCGATGGTGGGCAGAACGAGATCGGCTCCGAGTTCGGCGAAATCCTCGGCGTCATCCGCACCCAGGAACTGCTCGCCGGCCGCCGGATCGACGGCGCGCGGCAGTTTTTCACCCGCGCGATCGATTTCGGCTACTCGAAAAGTCTGCCCGAATCGCTCGCCATCTGGGGCCACCAAGAGGTGCTCGGCGACGTCGTGCGCGTCATCCGCACCTTCCGGCCCGATGTGGTCATCACGCGCTTCTCGACGCAGCCGAACCCCAACCAGCACGGCCACCACACCGCGTCCGCGGTGCTCGCGCTGGAAGCTTTCAAGCTCGCCGGCGATCCCAAGGCGTATCCCGAGCAGCTGGCCGAGGGGCTGGCGCCCTGGCAGCCCACGCGCATCGTGCAAAACGGCGGCGCCAGTCTGGTGCTCAATCCGAGCGGCAGCAACCCCGCGACCGGGGAGACCTTTCAGGCCATGGCCGCCCGCACCAGCGCGCAGCACAAGACCCAAGGCGTCGGCGGCAACTTCGGGCCGCCCCGTCAGGAAGGCTTTACGTTTCTCGCCGGCACCCCGGCGACGAATGACATCATGGACGGCGTGGACACGACGTGGGCGCGCGTCCCCTTTGGTGGCGCGGAAATCGCCCAGCTCGCCGACGAGCTGATCACCAATTTCAAAACCGACGACCCTGCCGCCAGTGTCCCCGCCATCCTCGCGCTGCGCGCGAAGCTCACGGCGTTCCAGAGCTACGACCCAGTCGTGGCGGAGAAGCGGGGGCTGTTTGACCGCATCCTCCAGCACAGTCTCGGGCTGACCGTCGAGACCACCACGCAAGTCGCCGAGTTGGTGTCTGGGGAACAGTTGCAATATTCCGGCACCGCAACTGTGCGGTCGTCGGTTCCGGTTTCCATTGACGGAATGTTACCGGCAGAAATCTATCGGCCTTTCGTAGAGGGCAGCAGATTGCTAATGAATCTATCGCCAGGGCGGCCTTGGAAGAGTGATCCACGAAATTTGCGGCAGCTTACCGTTCAGCAGTCCGCACTAATTTCTCAACCATACTGGCTCCGTGAGGAGGCCGCACCAGGGATGTTCCGTGTGGCGGAAACGAAGCTAATCGGCCAGCCGGAGAATCCTCCGCCGTTCATGGTCGAGTATGTTTTTGTTGTCGGTGACCAAGATCTTGTCATCCCCGACGAGCCGCACGCTCCGGCGACCCAACCCGGCGAGTCCGCCCGCCGGCTCGCGGTGATCTCGCCGGTGTCGTTGAGCTTTGGCTCCGTCGTCGCCCTGTTCACGCCCGGCGCGAAGAAGTCCGTCGAGGTCGAGGTGACCGCGGCACGATCGGGTGCGACCGGCACGTTGCATCTCGAGTCACCGGCCGGCTGGTCCATTTCGCCGGCCAGCCAGCCGTTCAAGTTTAGTCAGACCGGGGAGAAGACCAAGCTGGCTTTTACTGTGACCGCGCCCGCGGCGACCGCGTCC
The DNA here is from genome assembly GCA_903873805.1 of uncultured Opitutia bacterium. Lineage (GTDB taxonomy): Bacteria > Verrucomicrobiota > Verrucomicrobiia > Opitutales > Opitutaceae > CAIQQB01. The sequence goes on from CAIQQB010000026.1 coordinate 11,467, forward strand.
GGGAGCCTGCTCGCCGTTGCCGAGATGGCGGATGGCACGCGCTACAGCAACCAGCATGACGAGATCCATTACGCTCACATTCCGGTGCAAATTCTCCAGCCGCCGGCGCGGCTCAAGGTCGCAGCGTTTGATTTCGCCATTCGCGGCAAGGCCGTCGGCTACCTGCCGGGTGCGGGCGACGACACGGCGTCGAGCCTCCAGCAACTCGGCTACACGGTGACGACGCTCACCGGCGCCGACCTCACCGTGGAGAAGCTGCGCGGCCTCGACGCCGTGGTACTTGGCGTCCGGGCTTTCAACGAGCGCACCGACCTCGCCGCCAACCTACCCGGCCTCCTCGCTTATGCCGAGCAGGGCGGCACGGTCATCGCGCAATACAACCGTCCCAACGGCCTGCGCACCCCGCAGCTCGGGCCCTATCCGCTTTCGATCGCCGGTCAGGCGCCGGCACTGCGCGTGACCGACGAAACCGCGCCTGTCACCTTTCTGCTGCCGGATCATCCCGCCCTCAACACGCCGAATAAGATCACCGCGGCCGACTTTGCCGGTTGGGTGCAGGAGCGCGGAGCGTATTTTGCGAGCAGTTGGGATGGCAGCCACTACGCCGCCCCGCTCGCGATGAGCGATCCTGGCGAGACCCAGCCGGAAAGCAGCCTGCTGATCGCGCCGCACGGCAAGGGCTTTTACGTCTACACCAGTCTGGCGTTCTTCCGCCAGCTCCCTGCCGGCGTGCCGGGCGCCTACCGGCTGTTCGCCAACTTGGTCTCGCTCGGCAAATGAGCCGGACATGCAAACCGTTTAACCACGAAATACACTCATGGGCACTAAATCCTGGATCCCGGATAGCTTTGATTCTTGTAGGGCCTCACCTCGTGTGAGGCCTTTCTGCGTCCGACCCGCCCGCCAAGGCTCGACACGAGGTCGAGCCCTACGGTCGGCAAATACGGTTCGCTGGATCACTCCCCTCAAGTGAGCCCGTTACGTTTAGTGCCAACATAGCGTGATTTAGTGGTTAACTACCGATGCCTTCTTCCCCGCCCGAACCTGACGACAACTCCCCTGGGGTGCCCGGGTTTCGTACCTGGGGCGGGGTGTATCTATTTGTCTTCGTCTGCTTCGTCGCGGTCGTCGTGGCGCTGACCATCTTCACCCGCGTCCTCGCATGAACCTGCTCGACTGGCTCGTGCTCCTCGGGACGATGCTCGGAATCGCGGCCTACGCCACCTGGCGGACGCGGCACACGGACAATCTCAACACCTACCTCCGCGGCAGCAGCACGACCCGGTGGTTCACGATCGGCCTCTCGGTGATGGCGACCCAGGCGAGCACGATCACCTACCTCTCGCTGCCCGGGCAGGCCTACGAGAACGGAATCTCCTTCATCCAGAATTATTTCGGCCTGCCGCTGGCGCTGATCGTGGTGTGCGCCGTGTTTCTGCCGATCTACCGGAAGCTCGGCGTGTATACGGCTTATGAATACCTCGGGCGGCGGTTTGACGCCAAGACCCGGCTGCTCGGGGCGGGGCTCTTCCTCGTGCAGCGCGGGCTGCAGGCGGGCATCACGATCTACGCCCCGGCGATCATCCTGGCGACGGTGCTGGGCTGGCGGCTCGACCTGACGATCATCTTCACCGGACTGATCGCGATTGTCTACACGGTGACCGGTGGCAGCGCGGCGGTGAACCTCACGCAGAAGTGGCAGATGGCGGTGATCTTTGGCGGCATGCTCACTGCGTTTGGCGTGCTGCTGGCCCGCCTGCCGGCCGATGCGCTCCATATCGCGGGCGTGATGGGCAAGCTGCACGGGGTGGACTACACGCCGGACCCCAAGGTGCGCTACACGCTCTGGAGCGGAGTGCTGGGCGGGTTCTTTCTCTCGCTGTCCTATTTTGGCACCGACCAGTCGCAGGTGCAGCGCTACATCGGCGGCGCGGCTTTGCGGGAGGGCCGGCTCGGACTGATGTTCAATGCGCTCCTCAAGATTCCGATGCAGTTCTTCATCGTGATGCTGGGCGCGCTGCTGTTTGTGTTCTATCAGTTCCAGCCCGACACGCCGGTGGTCTTCAACCAGACCCAGTGGCGGCGGCAGGCGGACGGACCGGGCGGGGCGGTCTTTCATGAGCTTGAGACCAGGCATGCCGCGCTCCATGCGGACCAACTGGCGAAGATCCGCACGTGGGTGGCGGCGCAGGAAGGGGGCGATGCCCGGGTCGAGGCCGAGGCCCGGAAGGCCCTGACTCAGGCCCAGCAGGCGTCCGAAACCGTGCGGCAACAGGCACTCGTAACACTGCAGACTGCGGACCCGGCGGCGAAGAAGACCAAGGATTCGGACTACGTTTTCATCACCTTCATCCTCAGCCAGCTCCCGCACGGTGCGATCGGTCTGCTGATCGCCGTGATGTTCGCCTCGGCGCTTTCGTCGAAGGCGAGCGAGCTCAACGCGCTGGGCACGACCAGCACGATCGACCTCTGGCGGTATTTCCGGCCGCTCGCGGCGCACGACGAGGCGCGAAATGTGCGCAACGCCAAATGGTTCACCGCCGCCTGGGGGCTGTTCGCCATCGGCTTTGCGCTCTTTGTCAGCTTCACCGAGAACCTGATCGAGGCGCTCAACATCGTGGCCTCGATTTTTTATCCGGCGCTGCTGGGTGTGTTCCTCGTCGCGTTTTTCCTGAAGAAGGTGGGCGGGTCGGCGGTGTTCTGGGGCGCGATCGTGGCCCAGTTGTTCGTGCTGGCGATCTTCGCCTTCGGCAAGGCCTACCCGGAGCACGAAATCGGCTACCTCTGGCTCAATCCGATCGGCTGCGGGGCCTGCATTGCGTTTAGCTTGGCGATTCAGGCATTCCTGCCCGCGAATCAGACGGATGGGCGCGGATGAAGGCGGGATTTACAGCGATGCACCAATCGTTAACCGGGGATACCACTGCAGCTGTTGGCGCCTGGTCCCTACGCTCACGCGCAGGGCTACGATCTGGATGTAGCCCGCTTCGGGAGAAGCGGGAGATTTCGGGCGAGGGCAACCGCTCGATGATTCGGACCATGCCGCCTGTTTCCATTCGCGTCCATCCGCGTGATTCGCGGGAGGTTTTCTCCTGATGGCCGCCCCCGTCATCTGTTTCGGCCAGCAACCGTGCGGATTCTTCCCGCGGCGGTTTCTTTACGCCAAGTTTGCCACCGCCCGGCGGCTCCAGGCGGAGCTGGGCGGAGAAATCGTTTTCTTCTGCCACGACAGCGACCACGATCCGCGCGAAACCCAGACGACCCTGCGGTACCGGCTGTCCGGTGCGCCGCAGACCTTTAATTTCACCTTCGCCAACCGGCTCCAACGCAAGTTTTCACCGCTGTTTCTCAAACGCATCCCGGCGGACTGGCCGGCGCAGACCGCGCGTCAGCTGCCCAACTATGTCGACCGTCGCTGGGTCGAGGCGTTCAAGCTCACGACGGCCACCTGTGTCGCGGACTTCTGCCTGGAGATGTATCGCCGCATGGGGCTGCTCGATGGCATCCGCGTCGTCCGTTCGGGTGATCCGGCCGTCCGCCGGGCCGCCTGCGACGTGGCGGATTACTTCGTGGATGTGATCCACGAGGGTGAGGTGGTGCGCGCCCGGCACCAGGCCGGCGGGCTCCGGCTGCACGAGGGTGGCGAGGCGTTTGTGACGCTGCCGGCGGTTCCCTTTGCCCGGGACCAGGTCAGTCCGACGCGCGACAGCCGATTGCGCTGGATGCAATCGGTGGTTCACTGCACCCATTACATCGCCGGCGCCGGTGAACAGGCTTACTTGAATCGCGCCGACGCCCCTGAGATAACCTTTGTCAACCGCGACCCCATTGAACGCTCCGATGAAGCCTACACCGAACTCCCCGTCTGACCACGCCCCGCTTCTCGCTTTCGGCGCACATCCGGACGATATTGAATTCGGCTGCGGTGGCATTGTCGCCACCGAAGCGCGCGCGGGCCGGCCCGTGCATTTTGCCGTCTGCTCGCGGGGTGAGTCCGGAACCAATGGCACGCCGGCCCAGCGCACGGCCGAGGCCAAACGGGCCGCGAAACTACTCGGTGCAACCATCGAATTTGCCGACCTCGGGGGCGATGCGCATTTCGAGGAGCATTCGGTTCATGTGCTGGCGCTCGCGATGATCATCCGCCGGGTGCGCCCCGGTCTCGTGCTCGCCCCGAGTACGGTGGACAACCAGCATCCCGACCACGCCAAGCTGGGCCGCATGGTGCGCGATGCCGCCCGCCTTGCGCGCTACGGGGGCGTGAAGGAGTTGCTCCGCGCCAAGCCCCACGGCATTGGCCAGCTGTTCTTCTATGCTGTTTCCCCCGACGCCGAGCCGCACGATGTGACGCCGGTGTTCATTGACATCAGCGAGGTGCAGGACGTTTGGCGCAGGGCGATGGAGGCGCACCAGTCGCAGCTGAAAACGCGACCTTACCCTCTCCTCCAGATGACCCGCGCGAGTGTTTTGGGTCAGCGTCTCGGCGTCCCCTTCGCCCAAGCGCTCTGGCCCAACGACCCGATCGTCGTCGATTCCCTTGCGCCGCTCGGCCGCTCCGGCCGGCGATACTGACCCAGGTCCATGAAGTTTTTGGTCACAAAAATGCACAAAGGGAATTGCCGGCTGCCAGGAGTCACTCGCGCGCCTATAGGCGCAGGGGACCGTTTATACGCGGAAAGAGTTTTTGTGTTTTTTGCGGCCCACCCTGTCTTGGTCTGTCCGGCCTGAACATGAACCCGCGTCCTCTGCGCATCGGCATCACCTGCTACCCGTCCGTCGGGGGCAGTGGCATTCTGGCGTCCGAGCTGGGGGCGGAGCTCGCGCGGCGCGGTCACGAGGTTCATTTCATCAGCTATGAGCGGCCCTTCCGCCTGCCCACTGGTCCGCGGGTGTTTTTCCATCCCGTGCAGGTCAACGGTTACGGGCTCTTCAAGTATCCCGACTACACGCTGCCGCTGTCTGTCAAGATGGCCGAGGTCAGCCGCGACCATTCACTGGATGTGCTCCACGTTCACTACGCAGTGCCGCACGCTACGGCCGCGCTGCTCGCCTGCTCGATGATGCCGCTCGGCCGTAAGCCCAAGGTTGTCACGACGCTGCACGGCACCGACACCACGCTGCTTGGCCGCGATCCCGGCTACGGACCCGCGATCCGGCACGCGTTGGAATGCTCCGACGCCATCACGACGGTCTCCGCCTTTCTCCGCGACGAAACGCTCCGCCTCCTTTCGGTCATCCGCCCCATCGAGGTCATCCACAATTTTTTCAAACCGGGCCGGCCCCGCCGGTCGCGGCTGGCGGTGCGGCGCGAGCTCGGCCTGGGCCGGGCCGCGATGGTGCTGCATGCGTCCAATCTCCGTCCCGGCAAGCGCATCGACCTGTTGCTGGCCGCCGCCGCCCGCATCCGGCCGCGCCAAGTCTTCAAGCTGGTGATCCTTGCGGGCGACAGTTTCGCGCCCTTTGCCGCCGACGTCCGCCGGCTCGGCCTGACCGGCCGGGTGGTGGTGCGGGAAAAGGTCACCGACATTGAGGAATATCTGCAGGCCGCCGACGTGGGGCTGTTTGCGTCGGACTCCGAAAGTTTCTGCCTGAGCATCCTGGAGGCGATGTGCTTCGGCTGCCCCAGCGTCTCGACCGCGGTCGGTGGCATTCCCGAGGTGGTGGTTTCGGGCGAGAGTGGGCTGCTGGTCCCGCCGGACGACGCCGACGCGCTGGCCCGGGGGGTGGAGTCGCTGCTGCAGGATCCGGTGCGGCGGAACGAGCTGGGGCAGGCAGCCCGCCGACGGGCGCGGGAGCTGTTTTCGGCCGACGTGATTGTGCCGCGCTACGAGGCGCTCTATCGGCGAGTCTGTGAGCTGCCAGCGCCGTCTGGGCGGAAACGGGGCTCGGCAGGGCGCAAGGGCCGCCTTGGCTAGATGGTTGCAGGGGGGGCGGCTTCGCGCAACAGGGCCTTGAGATCGAGGGGGCGGGTGACCATGGCCAGGCTGCCGTCGGCGGCGTGGGGCCATTCGGCGCGAGGGCGGTCCCGGTACAACTCCACCCCATTGCCGTCCGGATCGCGCAGGTAGAGGGCTTCGCTCACGCCGTGGTCGCTGGCGCCGTCGAGGGGGATCCCGGCGGCCAGCAGCCGGCGGAGCGCGTCGCCAAGGGAGGCCCGGTCGGGGTAAAGAATGGCCGTGTGGTACAGCCCGGTCGTCCCGGCGGCTGGCGGCGAACCGCCGAGGCTCTCCCAAGTATTGAGGCCGAGGTGGTGATGGTAACCTCCGGCCGAGATAAACGCGGCGCCCGCGCCGAAACGCTGCATCAGCTGGAAGCCCAGCACGCCGCAATAGAAGGCGAGGGCGCGGTCGAGATCCGCGACCTTGAGATGCACGTGGCCGATGCGGACCTGGGGATCAATGGGAGTCTGGCTCATGGAAAGTGGGCGGGCCACCGCGGCAACAATGGCACCGGGCATGGGAACCAGTTTCTTCCCCGGTCGCAACCACGACCGACACTTATCTCCGGCGGATCGGAGCTCAGTTGCGCCGCGTCGCGGCCTCCGACTGCTGCTGCAGCTTCCGGCGGTGGGCGGTCGGGGTCTGGCCGTTGGCGCGCTGGAAGACGGTCCGGAAGTGGCGCAGGTCGCTGAACCCGCAGGCCAACGCGACGCGCGAGAGCGGCAGCTTCGGTTCCGCGGAGAGAATTTTCTCCGCCTGCTTGAGCCGCAGCCGGTTGATGAACGCGCCGGGTGGCAGGCCCAGCTTCAGTCGGAAACGGGTTTCCAGGGTGCGGCGCGACCAATGGGAGACGGTCAGCAGGCGCTCGACCCCAAATTGTTCCGCCACATGGTCCCGGACGTACTGGGCCAGATCGGCAAGATCGGGGTCGTCGACGGCCATGGTCTCGGTCGATTGGCGGGCGATCACCGTGCCGGGCGGCACGAAGATGGGCTCGGTGCGGCTGCGCCGGCCGGCCATGAGCTCGGCCAGCAGCCGGGCCGCCACCTCGCCGGAGCGCCGGTCATCGCGGGCCACGCTGCTGAGCGGCGGCTGGGTGTAGCCGCAGACGACCGGGTCGTTGTCGACGCCGATGACCGCCACCTCGTCCGGCACGCGGAGGCCCAGCTGGCGGCAGGTTTCCAGCAGCATGCTCGCGCGGAGATCGGTGCTGGCCATGATGCCGATCGGCCGGGGCAGGGCGCGCAGCCATTGCTCCAGACTCCGCTGCTGGCGCATCCAGGAGTGGCCGCTGGCGATGTTGGAGGTCGCCGCCAGCACCGCGCAGGTGGCGCCATGCTCATGGACGGTTTCGGCGAAACCCTGCTGGCGCAGCTGGCTGAACCAGAGGCCGGCCGAGCCGTAGTAGCCAAAGTGGCGGAACCGGCGTTCGAGCAGGTGCTGCGCCGCCAGCCGGCCGATCTTCCGGTGGTCGACCGTGACCGTCGGCACACCGGGGTCCGGGAAATAGGCGGTCAGGTTGACGACGGGATAGGGCAGGGCGCGGGCCAGCCGCGCGTCCTCGCGGGTCGAGATGATCACGAAGGCCCCGTCGCCGTCCCACGCCTGCAGCCAGTCCAGCGACGGGCTCAGCCGTTCCGGAAACCGCGTACAGACCCAGTTTTCCCGCTCCCGGGCATAGCCGAGGATGGCGTGGACGAGGTCCTCGACAAACGCCCGGCCAAAGGGAAAGGCGAATGCGATGCGCTTGGGGGCGTGGGGCTTGGTCCTGGGCATGCCGCGGAGAGGTTGGGCGGTTGCGCAAAAATGTCCATCTTATGCGTATTTCAACCCTTGTCCGCAAAGCGGCGCGGGCTTAGTCTCCGGGCCGAAATCCCCCCCGCCCATGACCTTTCCCCCCCGCCTCCGGTCCGCCCCGTTCCGCCTGATCCTGCCCCTGCTGCTGCTGGCGCTGCCAATCCGGGCGGCAGCCGCCTACGAACCGCCGGCTTCACCGCGGGCCACGTACAACTTCAATCCGGGATGGAAATTTGTCTTTGCTGACCAGGCCGGTGCCGAGCAACCCGCCTTCGACGACTCGGCCTGGGCCAATGTCAGCCTCCCGCACACCTGGAACGAGACCGACAGCTACCGCAAATACATCAACCACGGTGGCGGCGACCAGTCCGAGAAGCTCGGCGTCGGCTGGTACCGCAAGCACTTCAAGCTGCCCGCGAGCGCCGAGGGCCAGAAGGTGTTTCTGGAATTTGACGGCATGAGGCAGGCGGGGCATTTCTTTCTCAACGGCCAGCCCATCGGCAAGTATGAAAACGGGGTGACCGCGCTCGGCCTCGACATCACCAAGTTCGCCAAGTTTGGCGGGCAGGACAATCTGCTGGCTGTGCAGGTGGACAACCGGGCGGGCTACAAGGAGGAGGCCACCGGCACCCCTTACGAATGGAACGCGAAGGACTTCAACCCGAACTTCGGCGGGCTCAACCGGGATGCGAAACTCATCGTGGTGGGCCAGATCTACCAAACCTTGCCGCTGTATGAAAACCTGCAGACATCGGGCGTCTACATCTATCCCCGCAATGTGGACGTGGCGAAGAAGACTGCGGATGTGACCGTTGAGGCCGAGGTCCGCAACGAGTCGGGCCGCCCCGCCGCCCTCACCCTTTCAACCGTGGTGGTGGACGCCGATGGAACGGTGCGCGCCAAGTTTGGGGTGGGCAGCACCGCGCAACTGGCGAGCGGCCAGACCGGGAACCTCGCGGCGACAGGTCCGCTGACCAACGCGCGCCTATGGGACACCAACGACCCGTATCTTTACGACGTTTACTCCATTCTCAGTGCTGACGGCAAAGTCGTGGATGTGTGCAAGACCCGGACGGGTTTCCGCAAGGCGGAGTTCAAGGGCGGGGCGGGCACCGGGGGCGTCTGGCTCAACGACCACTTCGTGTGGCTGACCGGCTACTCGCAGCGTTCGGCTAACGACTGGCCGGGTCTGGGCGGCGCCTATCCCGACTGGTTGCACGATCTGACCATCGCCTATGTACGCGGCAGCCACGGCAACTATATCCGCTGGATGCACGTGTCGCCGGAGCGCGCCGATGTCGAGGCCTGCGACAAGTTCGGGGTCGGGATCGTCTGCCCTGCGGGCGACAAGGAAAAGGCGGCCACCGGCCGCCAATGGGACCAGCGCGCCGAGGTGATGCGCGATTCGATGATCTTCTTCCGCAACAACCCGAGCATCCTGTTCTGGGAGGTGGGCAATACCGGCGTGGCGGTGGAGCAGATGCTGCAGATCGTCGCCCTCCGCAAACAGTGGGATCCCCACGGCGGGCGCGTGGTCGGCACCCGTGACGGCGGCGGCTTCGACGCCGCGCTCACTCCGGTTTCCGAATTCTACGGCGTGATGATCGGCCAGGACAGGCAGACGGACAGCGTCACCCGGCCTGGCCAGATGTTCCGCGGCTACAGTGTCGACCGCCGGGACAAGGCGCCGCTGATTGAGACGGAGGATTTTCGCGACGAAGCCGCGCGGGGCATTTGGGATGACTATTCGCCGCCGCATTTCGGCTTCAAGCCCAAGGGCGGCCCGGTGGCCCGGGACCCGGTGGCGGGCCAGGACACCTACCACTGGAACGCGGAGACCTTCGCGCTGGCGGCCACCACCCGCTATCTTGGTTATGCGTCCAACCGGATCGACAATCCCGACCCCTTGCATTCGAAGTGGGCCGCCTATGCCTCCATCTACTTCACGGATTCCGACGCCGATGGGCGCCAGGACGGCAGCGAGGTCCTGCGCGTGAGCGGCAAGATGGACGGCGTGCGTCTCCCCAAGGAGCTCTATTACGTCTCCCGCGTCATGCAGAGTGAAACGCCGGACCTTCACATCATCGGCCACTGGACCTATCCGGCCAATACGGTGAAGACCATTTATGTCGCCGCCAGCCATTGCGACCAGGTCGAACTGTTCCTCAACGGCCGCTCCCTCGGGGTGGCGAACAAGCCGTGCGATTTTGTCGACACGTATAACGGCGGGAACCGGAACATGGGTAACACCGGCTTTGTGTATGCCTTTCCCAATGTGGCTTTCGCCTCCGGTACGCTCAAGGCGGTGGCGACGAAGGGCGGCCAGTCCGTTGCCTCGCAGGAACTCAAGACCGCGGGTGAGCCGACGGCGCTTCGTCTGACCGTGCATGCCGGCCCGCAGGGTTTGCAGGCCGACGGATCGGATGTGGTGCTAGTGGACTTCGAGGCGGTGGATGCGCAGGGCAACCGCTGCCCAACCGACGAGGCCCGGGTGGATTTCAAGTGTGACGGTCCGGCCGTCTGGCGCGGCGGATTTTGCAGCGACAAGCTCAACACGACCAACAACCTCTACCTCGACACCGAGTGTGGCATCAATCGCGTGGCGATCCGCTCCACCCTCACGTCCGGCCCCATCACCCTCACCGCCACGCGCGCCGGCCTCACGACGGCGACGGTGACGATTGACTCCCATCCAGTGGAAATCACCGATGGGCTGACGCGGGCGCTGCCGCCCGGCCTGTCCGGCCCGATGGCCATGCCGCAGCTTTGAACCCTGGAGCAAAGAGTCGGCGGGTTGTTTCCCAGGCTGGCGGCCGGCCGGCCGCACCGGCTTTATTTTATTTTGTAATCTTTTTCTCCGCAGAATAGGTTTCACCCTCGGTTCCGGCCCGTTTGGTTTCAACGCTCACCCCGCTTTTTCCCCATGCTCCAACCCACCCGTTTCCAGCTGCTGTCCCTCCTTGCATTCACGGCCTTGCTCGCTGCGCCAGTCTGCGCCGCTGCGCCGGCCGCCTTCCAGCCACCGGCTTCGCTCCGGGCGGTCTTCAACTTCAATCCCGGCTGGAAATTTATCCGCCAGGACCTGCCCGGCGCGGAGAATCCCGCCTTCGACGACTCCGCGTGGACCAGCGTCAGCCTGCCGCACACCTGGAACGACGTGGACAGCTACCGCAACTATATCAGCCACAGCGGCGGCGACCGCGGCGAATTCAACGGCATCGGCTGGTATCGGAAACACTTCAAGCTTCCGGCCAGCGCAGCGGGCCAGAAGGTGTTCATCGAATTCCAGGGACTGCGGCAGGCCGGGCGTTTCTTCCTCAATGGGCAGCCTGTGGGCAAGTACGAGAACGGGGTCACGCCCGTCGGCCTCGACGTCAGCAAATTCGCCAAGTTCGGCGACACTGACAATGTGCTCGCGGTCAAGGTGGACAACAGCCCCGGCTACAAGGAGGAGGCCACCGGGACGGCGTATGAGTGGAACGCGAAGGATTTCAACCCCAACTTCGGCGGGCTCAACCGCGATGCCCGGCTGATCCTCGCCGGCAAGGTCTACCAGACGTTGCCGCTCTTCGAAAACCTCAAGACCACCGGAATCTATGTCTACCCCGACTCCATTGACCTCGGGAAGAAGACCGCCGACATCAAGGTGGAGGCGCAGGTCGTCAACGAGACCGATGACTATGCCGCGATCACGCTGTCGGCCGTCGTGGTTGACGCCAACGGGGTGGTGGTCGCGAAGCTCGACGGCAACACGTCCGACTTGGTCGCCGGGCAGTCGGAGGTATTCAATGCCGAGGGGACGCTCGCCAATGCCCATTTCTGGGATGTGAAGGACCCGTATTTGTACCATGTCTACACGATGCTGAGCGTGGAAGGCAAAGTGGTGGATGTCTGCGACACGACAACCGGCTTCCGTCAGACCGAGTTCAAGGGCGGCGTCGGCACCGGCGGGGTGTGGCTGAACGGCCGCTTCGTCTGGCTGACCGGCTATTCGATGCGCTCGGCCAACGACTGGCCCGCCTTCGGCGGAGCCTACCCCGCCTGGATGCACGACTACACGCTCGCCATGGTGCGCGAAAGCAATGGCAACTACATGCGCTGGATGCACGTTTCGCCGCAGCGGGCTGATGTCGAGGCCTGCGACCGGTTGGGTGTGGTCGAGGTCTGCCCGGCGGGTGACAAGGAGCGGCTCGTCACCGGCCGCCAGTGGGACCAGCGCACCGAGGTCATGCGCGACGCCATGATTTATTACCGCAACAACCCGAGCATCTTTTTCTGGGAGGCGGGCAACACCATCGTGACGCCGGAGCAGATGGAGCAGATGGTGGCGATGCGCAAGGAGCTCGACCCGCACGGCGGTCGCGTCATGGGCACGCGCGACAACGACCTCCCGGCCGAAAACATGGCGCTGACGCCGGTGTCGGAGTATTACGGCGTGATGATCGGGCAGGACCGCCAGACTGACCAGATCACCCAGCCGGGGCAGATCTTCCGGGGTTATGCGGTGGACCGCCGCGACAAGGCCCCGCTGATCGAGACTGAGGACCTGCGCGATGAGGCCGGGCGCAACGTCTGGGACGAATTTTCGCCGCCGCACTTCGGCTTCAAGCCCAAGACCGGGACCGGCGGTGACGGCCGGCCGGTGGACAGCTGGCATTGGAACTCCGAGTCGTTCTGTCTCGAGGCCGCCACGCGCTACACCAGCTACGTGCGCAACATGATCAGCAATCCCGATCCGGCGCATTCGAAATGGTCGGCCTACTGCTCGATCTATTTCGCCGACTCCGATGCCGATGGGCGCCAGACGGGCAGCTACGTCCTGCGGGTGAGCGGCAAGGTGGACGGGGTCCGCATTCCCAAGGAGGCCTACTATGTTTACCGGGTGATGCAGAACGAGCAGCCCGACCTCCACATCATCGGCCACTGGAACTATCCGGACAAGACGGTGAAGACGATGTATGTCGCCGCGTCGCACTGCGACCAGGTCGAGCTGTTCCTGAACGGGAAGTCCCTCGGGGTCCAAACCAAGTCGTGCAACTTTGTGGACACCTTCAACGGCGGGAACCGCGACCAGGGCGACACCGGTTTCGTCTATGCGTTTCCCAATGTCGCCTTCGCGCCCGGCTCGCTCAAGGCTGTGGCCACCAAGGGCGGCCAGATCGTCGCCCAGCAGGAGCTCCAAACCGCCGGCGCGCCGGCCGCCATCCGGCTCACCCCGCACACCGGGCCGCAGGGTCTGCAGGCCGACGGCAGCGATGTCGCGCTGATTGATTTCGAGGTGGTGGATGCGCAGGGCCGCCGCTGCCCGACTGACGAGGCGCGCGTGGATTTCGCCGTCACCGGACCGGTGGTCTGGCGCGGCGGGTTCAATGCCGCGAAGCTCAATTCGACCAACAACCTTTACCTCGACACGGAATGCGGCATCAACCGCGTCGCCGTGCGCTCCACGCCAACCGGCGGCACCATCACGGTGACCGCCACCCGTGCCGGTCTCACGCCCGCCACCGTCACCATCGAGTCGCACCCCGTGGAGACCGTCGGCGGTCTGACGCAGGCGATGCCTCCGGTTTTCTCTGGTCCCATGGCCCTGCCGAAACTTTGAGACTGCGCTTGGATCCTGTAGGGCCTCACCTCGCGTGAGGCCTTTTGGGTTCCGCTTCCAAGGCCCGAAGCAAGGGGAGCGTCCCGCCGGGCTGCCCACGATATTTACCCCCATGCACCTCCTCCCCCGCACCCGTCTGCTCCCCTGGCTGGCGCTGGCCGCGCTGTTCACTGCGCCGACCCGCGCCGCCTACAACCCGCCGGAATCGCCACGCGCAACCTACAACTTCAACCCCGGCTGGAAGTTCATCCGGCAGGACGTGCCGGGAGCCGAAGTCCCTGGCTTTGACGACAGCGCCTGGGCGGACGTGGGTCTGCCGCACACCTGGAACGATGTGGACAGCTACCGGGCGCTGATCAGCCACCCGAACGGCGATCAGACCATCTTCCTCGGCATCGGCTGGTATCGGAAACATTTCAAGCTGCCCCCGGGAACGGAGGGCCGGAAGATCATTGTCGAGTTTGAGGGCCTCCGGCAGGCAGCGCGTTTTTTCCTCAACGGCCAGCCGGTCGGCCTGTTTGAAAACGGCATCACCGCCTGCGGGCTGGATCTCACTGCGCTCGTCAAATTTGGCGGACAGGACAACCTGCTGGCAGTGCAGGTGGACAATCGCCCGGATTACAAGGAGGCGGCCACTGGCACCGAGTTCGAATGGAAGAACAGCAACAGCAATCCGAACTTCGGCGGTCTCACCCGCGACGCCTGGCTGCATGTCCTGGGCAAGGTCTATCAGACGCTTCCGCTCTACGAAAACCTGCAGACCACCGGCGTCTATGTCTTCGGCAAAAACTACGACATCAAGGGTCGGACCACCGAGGTCAATGTCCAGTCCCAGGTGCGCAATGAGTCGGCGGCCGGCGCCGCGGTGGTGCTCTCCGCGGTCGTCGTGGATGCCGTTGGCGCCGTCCAGGCGCAGTTCTCCGCCCCGGCGCAGAATCTCGCCCCCGGGCAGACCGCCACCCTCACCGCCGCGGGTCCGCTCGCCGGAGCGCATTTCTGGGAGGTGAACGCGCCCTATCTCTACGACGTCTATTCGGTGCTGACGGTGAACGGTCAGGTGGCCGATGTGTGCCAGATTCACACCGGATTTCGCAAGGCCGAGTTCCGGGGCGGCGCGGGCACCGGCGGGGTTTGGCTCAATGACCATTTTGTCTGGCTCACCGGCTACTCGCAACGGGCCGCCGATGACTGGCCCGGACTGGGTTCGGCCTATCCGGACTGGATGCACGATTTCAACGCCGCCCTCCTGCACGAAAGCAACAGCAACTATGTCCGCTGGATGCACATCTCGCCGACGCGGGCGGATGTCGCCGCCTGCGACAAGTTCGGCATCGCCAACGTCTGCCCGGCGGGTGACGGCGAACACGAGACGACCGGCCGGCAATGGGACCAGCGCGCCGAGGTCATGCGCGACTCCATGATCTACTTCCGCAACAGCCCCAGCATCCTGTTCTGGGAGGCGGGCAACGCCGCCATCAACGCGGCCCACATGCAGCAGATGGTGGAGCTGCGGCGGCAATGGGATCCGAGCGGCGGGCGGGTTGTGGGCTGCCGTTCACTCAGCAACCCGGGGGCGATCGCGGCGGCGGAGTATTTTGGGATGATGCTCGGCCGGCCCGCGACCGACGCGATGCGCGACAAGGCGCCGTTGATCGAGACCGAGGATTTTCGCGAAGAGGGGGCGCGGGCGATTTGGGATGATTTTTCTCCGCCGCATTTCGGATTTAAAAAGGGACCGATGGACAGCTACAACTTTACGGCGGAGACGTTCGCACTCGCGGGGGTCCGCCGCTATTTCAGCTTCGTCTCCAACCGCATCGACCAGTCCGATCCGGCGCATGCCAGGTATGCGGCCTATGCCTCGATCTATTGGTCGGACTCCGATGCCGACGGCCGGCAGCAGAGCAGCGAGGTGCTGCGGGTCAGCGGCAAGGTCGACGGCGTGCGCCTGCCCAAGGAGATTTTTTACGCGACCCGGGTGATGCAAAGCTCCGGGCCCGACCTCCATATTCTCGGCCACTGGAGCTATCCGGCGGACACGACAAAGACAGTCTACGTGATCGCCGCCCACTGCGATGCCGTCGAGCTCTTCGTCAACGGCCGGTCGCTCGGGATTCAGCAGTCTCCTCAGGCCGGTTATATCTATGCCTTCCCGGCGGTGGCGTTTGCGCCCGGAGCGCTCAAGGCCGTCGGGAAAAAGGACGGCCAGATCGTCGCCCAGCAGGAACTCCAGACAGCCGGCGCGCCCGCCGCCATCCGGCTGACTCCGCACACCGGCCCGCAAGGTCTGCTGGCCGACGGCAGCGACGTCGCGTTGATCGACTTCGAGGTGGTGGATGCGCAGGGCCGGCGCTGCCCGACCGACGAGGCGCGGGTGGATTTCGCCGTGACCGGTCCGGTCATCTGGCGCGGCGGATTCAACGCTGCGAAGCTCAATTCGACCAACAACCTCTACCTTGATACGGAATGCGGCATCAACCGCGTAGCCATCCGCTCGACGCGCACCGCCGGCACGATCACAGTGACCGCCTCGCGGGCCGGCCTCACCCCGGCGACGGCGACCATCGACGCGCATGCCGTTGAAATCCTCGCCGGCTTGACGCGCGCGCTGCCGCCGACGCTCCCGGGATTTTCGGCCCTTCCGAAGTAGGGCCCCACCTTGTGTGAGTCCTTTCCGAGGGTCGGTCCACGGCAAGGCTCGACACAAGGTCGAGCCCGACAAAACCCCATTTCAATTCACGATGAAGATAGCCCCACGTTTAATCGCCCAGCGCCCATAACCGATTTTCCCATGCACCTTCCCGCCTGTTCCCCCGTGTTGCTCCTGCTGGCCCTGGCGCCGTTCTTCGCCACTCCCACCCGCGCGGCGGCCCCGACCCCATCCCTTTTTGTCAACGACCGGCCGCCGGCCGCGATTTACCATGACGGCTGGATCGACCTGAACAAGAACGGGGTCAAGGATCCCTATGAGGACCCCACGCTCGATCCCGAGCGGCGGATCGACGACCTGCTGGCGCGCATGACGCCCGAGGAGAAAACCGCCCAGATGGTCACGCTCTACGGCTTTGGGCGCGTGCTGAAGGACGAGCTCCCGACCCCGCAGTGGAGCACCTCGTTCTGGAAAGACGGCATCGGCAACATCGACGAGCACCTGAACGGCAACACGGGCTGGACGAACAACCTCCCGTCGCCGCATTACGATCTGCCGTGGTCCCTGCACGCGCGGGCGCTGAACGAGGTGCAGCGGTTCTTCGTCGAACAGACGCGGCTCGGCATTCCGGCGGATTTCACCAACGAAGGCATCCGCGGATTGATGCATTCGAAGGCCACGAGCTTCCCGGCGCAGCTCGGGGTGGCGAGCGCATTTGACCACGAGTTGGTGCGCGCGATCGGCCGCATCACCGGCTCGGAGGGCCGGGCGCTTGGCTACACCAATGTCTATTCGCCCATCCTCGAGGTCGCGCGCGACCCGCGCTGGGGGCGCATCATCGAGAGCTATGGCGAGGATCCGTTCCTCGTCGGCGAACTCGGCGTCGAGGAGGTGCGCGGCATTCAGGAGCAGCACGTCGTCTCGACGCTGAAACATTTTGCGGTTTACAGCGTGCCGCAGGGCGGGCGCGACGGCGAGGCGCGGACCAACCCGCAGGTGACCTGGCGCGAGGTCGAGACCGTCTTCCTCCAGCCTTTCCGCCGCGCGGTGCGCGAGGGCGGGGCCCTCGGGGTGATGGCCTCCTACAACGACTACGACGGGATTCCGATCGAGGCGAACAAGCTCTTCCTGACCGACATCCTGCGGGGCGAGTTCGGCTTCAAGGGCTACGTCGTGTCGGACAGCGCCGCGGTCGAGTTCATCCACCTCAAGCACCGTGTGGCGCCGACGCCGGCCGACGCGATTCTCGAGTCGGTCGAGGCCGGCCTCAACATCCGCACCAACTTCACGCCGCCCGAAACCTACGGCGCCCCGCTCCGCGAGCTCGTCCGGAGCGGCCGGCTGCCGATGGCGGTCGTGGATCAGCGGGTGCGCGACATCCTCCGGGTGAAACTCTGGCTCGGGCTTTTTGACCAGCCCTACGTCGCCGACCCGGCGGCGGCCGACCGGATCGTGCGGGCTTCCGACCATCTGGCGGCGGCCGACCGGGCCGCGCACGAATCGATCATCCTGCTGAAGAATGCGGCGGGCGCGCTGCCGCTGCCGAAGAGCCTGAAGAAGATCCTCGTCACCGGCCCGCTGGCCGATGATCCTCACGCCTGGTGGTCGCGCTACGCGCCGCAGAAGCTGGATTTCATCACCCCGCTGGCGGGGCTGCGGGCGAAGTTCGGCGCCGCCGTCGAGGTGCGCTACGCCCAGGGTTGCGCGGTCAAGGATGACAAGTTTCCCGAGAGCGATGTCCTCAAGGATCCGCCGTCCGCCGCCGTGCGCGCCGGGATTGACGCGGCCGTCGCGGCCGCGGCCGACGTCGATGAGATCATCGCCGTGCTGGGGGAGAACGACGAGCTCTGCCGCGAGTCGGCGAGCCGCGTCAGCCTGGGTTTGCCGGGCTACCAGGAGGAGCTGCTCGAAGCGCTGCAGGCGACCGGGAAGCCGGTCGTGCTCGTGCTGTCCAACGGCCGGCCGCTCAGCGTCAACTGGGCGGTGAAGCACGTTCCGGCCATCGTCGAGCTCTGGTTTCCCGGCGAGCAGGGCGGGGCGGCCCTGGCCGATGTGCTGACGGGCGACTACAATCCGGCGGGCCGGCTGCCGGTGACGTTTCCGCGGACGGTGGGCCAGATCCCGCTCAACTTTCCGGCGCATCCGGGTGCGCTCGCGCGCGATCCCGGCCAGGTGACCGGCCCGCTGTTTCCGTTTGGTTTCGGCCTCAGCTACACCAAGTTCACCTACGGCAACCTCAAGGTTTCGCCCGCCCGGCCGGGGGCCGCGGCCCCGGTGGAGGTCACCTGCGACGTCACCAATGCCGGGGCGCGGGCCGGTGACGAGGTGGTGCAGCTCTACCTCCGCGACGACTACTCCAGCGTAACAACGTGGGAAAAGGAGCTGCGCGGTTTTGCCCGGATCGCGCTGCAACCCGGGGAAACCCGCTCGGTCAGCTTCACCCTCGCGCCCTCTCAGCTCGCGCTCTACGACCGCGACGGCCACTGGACCGTCGAGCCCGGCCGCTTCACGGTGATGGTCGGGGCGTCCTCGGAGGACATCCGGCTGCGCGGCAGCTTCACGGTCACGCGGCCCGACGGCACGGCGCCCGAGGAGGTGCCGATCAAGGACGCGCCGCTGGCTGATCCGCTCTGAGTTGCTGCATCGGCTTGCAACGACCAATCCCCGGGTCACCGACCCCGGCTAGAGCGAAGGCTGCCCCTCCTGTGGCAAGATGGGGCTCGTCATGGAGTGGGGAGACGTTTAGCTGGTCGGTCCGATGTCCAGCGACCCCAACGCCCATTTTGATCAGACCGTCCTCGACCTGATTGAGCACAGCCCCACCGGGGCCGTGCCGAGCACCCCCGCTTACCAAGACGCGTTGAAACGGCTCTATGCCTCCCATCAGGCTTACGCGGACGCCGACCACAAGGACGGCCACGTGACCGCGCGTTCGCTGACCCGGCTGCCGGTCTTTCATGCTGACAACCTGGATGCGCTGATCGCCGGCCAGATTACGCCGGAGGCGCTGGAAACGAATGCCAGCATTTACAGCCGGTACGTGCAGTCGCTGCCGGCGGACCGGCGGCCGCGGGCTGAGACCAGCCGGCTGATGGTGGCCGGAAAGCCGGTGCAGCACCGGGCCAAGCATGTCGGTGACGCCAAAGTGGTCGCCCACGATCCGCTGCACACCCTTTTCCTCGTGCCCGGCACCGGCCCGCATCCCGGGATCGCGGGGAATTATCTCTATGGCTTTGTGCTGCAGGTGACGGCCGACGCGGCGACCAGCCCGTGGACCCTGCAGGTGCATGACAGTGACGACGGGGTGGCCCAGTTCGAGACGGCCACTCTCCCGGCCGCGCTGGCGAAGCTGCAGGAGGTGCTGGCGAGCGCCCCGTTCAATCTGGACGAATTGGAATCGCTGGACTTCCGGCTGCTTTGAACGGCGGCGGGGGTTGCCAGCGGGAAAAAGGTGGGCAAACTGCCGTCCCCATGGCCAGACCGAGCATCCCCACCGCCCGCCGGGTGTCCTACGCCCATGGATACATCGAGCTCGGGCTGGTCGCGGCGGCGGCCGAGGAGCTGGACAATGTTGTCCCCGACGACCGGCAGACCGTGCCGGTGCTGCTGGCGCGGATCGAGCTGCATCTGGCGGATGGCAACTGGGCGGCGTTGGTGACCGCGGCCCGGCTGGCCGCGCGCGCGGATCCAGCTCAGGAACGGGCCTGGATCGGCTGGGCCTTCGGCCAGCGGCGGCTGACAGCGCTGCCTGACGCCCGGGCAGTGCTGATCGAGGGCGAGACCCACCACGGAGCGACCAGCGCGCTGCTGCATTACAACCTGGCCTGCTATGACTGTCAGCTCGGCGACCTTCCCGGGGCGCGGGCGCGGTTGCAGCGGGCGTTTCAACTGGCCCGGGAATTCCGGGTTCTGGCGCTGGCGGATCCCGACCTGCTTTCCCTGCGGGCGGAGATTGCCGCCATGCCGTGAGGGTGGGGCGGGCCGGCCGCGGCCTACCCGAACCGGGCGAGCAGCAGGGCGAGGGCGAGCAGCAGGGCGGCGAAGCCCAGGGCGAAACCTTCCCGGTGGGTGAGGCGGAAGAGCATGGGATTCAGAGGCCGAAGGGCTGGAGATGGGCGAACACTTCGGCGAGCAGGGGTTCCCCCGCGAGTTTTTCCCAAGGCTGGTTGCTGGAAATGCGCACGAACATCTGGTCTCCGGCGGTGCGGAAGCCGTAGTGCCAGGCAAGCCGGAGCAGTTCGAGGGCGGAGCGGGGATCGCTCTGGGTGATCGGCCGGCCGTCATACAGGTGCCAGTACCAGACGTATTGCGGTGATTGTTGCCGGACGAACAGGCGTGATTCGGGTTGGGGCAGGGTCCGGCCCCCAACCCGCAGGGGCAACGGAGCAGCGTCCGGCGGTAGCAGCACAAAACCCGCGCCGGGCCAGCAGGCTTCGGGGGTGTGGGAGGCGACCAGGCTCACGGGCACCTGGCCGGGCGGCCAGTAGGCGATATAGACGGTGACCTGAATGGTCTCCTGCGGCGTCTGCCGGAGGTAGGTGCGCTGGAGCAGGTGATCGGTCTGCAGGGTGGCGGTGAAGCGGTAGAGATCGGTGTTGACTGACTGCCAGCCGGGGAGGGTGGCCGGACAGAGTTGATTGAGGTCGGGCGCGGCCTTGCCGGACGGGCGGGATGCGTGGGTATTGACGGCAAAGACGGCCACGAGGGTGGCGGCGAGGCCGAGGCCGACCGGCAGCAACCAGCGCCGGGGCCGGGACACCGGAGCGGCGGCCGGCGGTGCGGTTTGGGCGGGCCCGCGATCCTCCAGCAGCAGCGCGAGGCCGCCGAGCATCACCGCGGTGAGACCGAGGACAGCGAACCCGGTATAGTCGTGCCACGCCCCGCTGATATTGATACCGTCGTTGGCCAGCAGCGTGAGGGTGAGCGAACGGACGAAGTTCATCCCGATGGCGAGAAGCGGGGCGACCACCAGCAGCACGATCCGTCCGGCCGGGCGCCGCACTAGGGTGGCGGAGAAAAAGAGGCCGGCGACGATGCAGGAGACCAGGCTGCGGACGCCGCTGCAGGCCTCTTCCACCCCCACGCTGCCGGTGGCAAGCTGGATGACGTTGCCGTTCTGAAGCGCCGGGACCCCGAGGAAGTGCAGGGAATGCAGCACGACTCCGGTCACCCAGAGTTGGAGTTCCACGGTGAGCCGGGTGTAGGTCCCGGGCGGGATTGGCGCACTCAACGGCCACAACATGATGGCGACCAGCGCCGGCCAGTTAAACGGCAGCACGCGCACGCGTTCACCGGACAGCCAGAGCAGCGAGGCCAGCAGCAGGGCGCTGAGCGCGGAGGCGAGCACAAAGCCCACGAGGGCGTGGGACCAGTCCACCGCGGCCGCGTACAGACCGCCGATTGTCAGCAGGCCCAGACCCGCCGCCAGAGCGACCAGAATCGCGACCGTCAGCCCCGGACCGTCCGTCAGGTACCGCCAGGGACCGCGGGTCCGGCTTTCGTGCAGCAATACCAGAAACAGGGCCGGGGCAAAGATGCCGTGGGCGAGATCCGGATTGCTCCGCCATTCATGCCAGAACAGGGCGTAAAAAGCGGTGGTGAGCAGCCCGGCGAGCGCCAGGACGGTCCATGCCGCCGGCCCGGCCGGGAAGGGACCGAGGGCGGGACGGGGGGAAGGCGCGGTGGCTGGCATCAGGGAGGCGTTGGGTCGCCGGAAGGGAAACAAGCGCAAGTCACGGACATCTGCAAGACAGCGTCAGCGCCGCGGGGCGGGACTGGCTTCGACTTGCCTCAGGGGCGCGCTTGATCCACCATGCAGGGTGCATTTTTCCGGGTCTCGAAATTCCATGAACTCCACGTTTCTCTTCCCCTTGCTGCGGGCGGCTCTCCTGGCCGCTCTGCTTGGTCTCGGTGCCTCCCTGCGGGCCGACGTCGAAGTGGGCAAACCGGTCCCCGATTTCACCCTGACCGATGTGATGGGGCAGATGCACAAGCTGTCCGAGTTCAAGGGCCGGACCGTGGTGTTGGAATGGGTGAACCCCGAGTGCCCGTTCGTGCGGAAACATTATGAGAGCGGCAACATCCCCAAGCTGCAGAAAGCGGCGGCTGCTGACAAGGTGGTCTGGCTCTCGATCAATTCGGGCGCGAAGGGCCAGCAGGGTGACTACACCGCGGAGCAAGTTGCGGAGTGGAGCAAGAATGTGGGCGCGGCGCCGCTGGCTTATTTTCGCGATCAGGACGGCAAAGTGGGCAAGCTCTACGGGGCGAAGACCACCCCGGACATGTATGTGATCAACGCCGCCGGCATCCTCGTTTATCAGGGCGCGATCGACAGCATCCGGTCCGCCGACGTGGCCGATCTGGCCAAGGCGACGAATTACGTGACGGCGGCGCTCACCGCCGTAAAGGCGGGCAAGCCGGTTGAGAAGACCGTGACCGAGCCCTATGGCTGCACGGTCAAGTACTGACGTGGAGACTGGCGCGCGGTCCGGCTGGCGGCGCTAGGGCGGATTCGAAGCGACGGATCCCGGCGGCAGATCGAGAAAGACCAGCTGCTGTTCGCCCGGGCGGCCAACCAGGGCAAGGGAACGTCCGGGAAACAAAGCAAACAACTCATCATCGGAGATGGTGGTGATCTCCGCGGGCGCGGCCTCGGTGCGGTCGGCCGCCGATGACAGCGGAGGGGCGGAAGCGGCCGATTGGTAGCGGGCAACGAGGGCGAACCCGAGCAGAAGCGCGGGTGCGACCAGGGCGGCGGTGCGGAGGTGGCGGCGGCGCTGACGGCGGCGGGCGAGGGCGGCGAGTCCGGCGTCGAGCGAGGCCTGGCGGAACGCGCCGAGAGATGCGTCGTCGGCCAGGATTTCGCGCCAGAGGTGTTGGTGGTTGCGGTCGTTCATGAGCGGGCGAGTTTTCTGAGCAGGCGCTCCCGCAGTTCGGCGCGGAGCCGCAGCAGGCGGGACTCCACCGCCTTTTCCGTCAGGCCGGTGCCGGCGGCGAGTTCGCGCACGGTGGCGCCCTCGAGATATTTGCCGGCGACCAGCTGGCGGTCGGCGGCGTTCAATTCGGCCAGGCATTCGTCGAGGTGGTCGGTCAGCCGGTGGTGATCCGGCGGTCCGGCGATGGCACCGGGTGTCCTGCCCGGGCCGAGGGCAAACCCGTTGAGCAAAGCGAGATAGCGCCGCCGCCGCCGCCCGCCATCCCGGGCGGCGCTGCGCGCAACGGCTTTAAGCCAGCACCAGAAGACCTCCTCGTCCTCAAATTTCCGGACATACCGGACCACGCGCAACAGTGTTTCCTGCAGGGCCTCGCGCGCCTCGTGCTCGCGGCCGTCTGCCACGGCCAGCAGGAAGGCATAAAGGCGGTCAAAATAGAGGTCGTGGAATTCGCGAAAGGCCGCGTCGTCACCGGCGGTGAGCCGCCGGGTGAGCGCAGCCACGCCGGAGGCGGGCGCGTCGGAGGCTGGGTCCAGCGGCACGGGACGGATTCCGGACGGCCGGAGAAAGGTGGTGATGGAAGGGTTCAGGGCCAAAATAAATCATGGGCCGGCTGGAGCCGGGGCGGCTTCCGCCGAGGGAGCGGGTTGGGGTGGCGCCGGTTCATCCGGGCTTGGCGACGGCGCGGCCTGCGCTTGGTCCGCCGGTCCGGCCGTCGGTTCGGGCGTCGCTTCGGCCTGGCCCGGATCGCCGACACTGCTGCCGCCCATGGCCGTGACGATCTTGCCCGTGATACCGATGGCCTCGTCGCTGCCAATCACGATGAGCAGGCTTGTATTCGGGTGAAACCGGAAGGTGGGTTTGTCGTTTTTTCCCAAGTCGTGCAGGGTTTCGAGCACACTGGATTGAATTTCCTTCAGCCGCGTATCAATAGCGGAGGTCTGGCGCGCGGTCAATTGTTGCAGCTGCTTTTTGACCCGGTCAACATGGCTTTGGGCGTCCAGCATAAGGGGATTCCTTTCCAAATATTTCTGCGACAGCTCGGCCACTTTTCCCTCGGCGTTCCGCAGTTCGGCTTCCAGGGAAGCAAAGGCGGGGTCGCGTTGCGGCGCGACATTGAACACCCCGACATGCCGCTGCGCCTCTCCGTTCCCGGTCTCGGGGCGCGCGAGCACAAAGGTGAACCCCTTGTCCTGCATGGCGACCGCGAACTGGTTGTCGCTGGAGCCGGCGAGCGCTTGCAACACGGAGCCGAGCTGGCTGAAACTTCGGGCATCGATGTTCCAGTGCAGCGTCACGTTGTCGAGAGCCACATCGGCAGTGCCGATCAGGATGAGATTGGCCGACGGGAAATATTGGCGGATCACCTCGGTCACATTGGCCAGGGTCGCCGGCTTATGACTCCCGTCTGGCATGGTGATGTCGCCATGGGCGATGATCAGGGCGGACGGGTGGTTTCCGGCCGAGAGTGAAACTGTGTCACCGCCCGTTTGGCCGGCCGCGTGCGCGGGCGGTAAGGGCAGAGCGAGCAGGGCGGCCAAACCGGCAGCCGGCAGGCGGTGATGGAACAGGGAGGTGGTTTTCATGGGCTGCTGGGAAGGGGTTGCTTTGGCAGTGGGTTCATCCTCTACACGCCGGTCACAGCCCAAATCCCGCAACAAACTTGAAGGTCACGCCATTTTTCATCCGCGGCTGCCGGGAGCGAGCTTCTTTCAGGAGGGGGGCGCCTTCGCTCAGCGTCCCGGTGTGGGCTTGGTGCCAGCGGGGGTGGGCTGGGGGCCAATGATGTCGCGCAATTTGACGACCGTCGTAAACTCGCTGTCGCCGCGCATGAGCGTCAGGGAGTAAGTCAGTCCGGCGGGATTGGTCCAAAATACGACGCTTTCAAAACCGACGGGGGAACTGCGCCAATGCGTGACGTCACGCGGACCGATCTTCAGCAGGATGTCCCCGTCGCGGATTCCCGCCTCGTCCGCCGGCGTCCCGGGAATGACTTGGGCTACCAGTGGATCGAGCAGCGGTCCGTGGGGGACAAACACCGCCCCCAACCGGTTGTGCGGATAGGGCGGTGCGACCGCGGCGGCCGGTTGAAAATAGGCCACGCCCTTTCGCCCGTCCACGATCACATCCACCCGCTTCAAGGCGTAAAGTCCAAGGATGGCGTCAAACGTGGTCTCGCGGGAGAGATCGACGTTGACGGGAACGTCCTTCAGCGTCAGCGGCCCCAGTTGCAGTTCCCGGGCCCAGGAAACCGTATTCACCATGAATCCGCTGCTGGGGGTATAGTAGATGTCGATCGTGGTCGGGGCGTCGGGATGGGCGGTCTTCCATTCGCGCCATTTCGCCGGGGAAAGCGTCACTCCGTTATCCGCCCCGGTGTCCACCAGCATGGTGCCAGGATGTCCGGCTGGACCGGGCAGATCGAGTAGGAGAACATCCGAGTTCGGGCGGAGCGGCAGTTGCCACAGGTTTTCGACGCCTGCCGGGGCTGCGGGAAGGATGGCCGTTCGAACCCGGAGCTTCCCCGCGCGTTCGACGCCGGCAATGACAAAGACATTGGCACTCAACGGTCCCCAGCCGAGTGCGCCATCGATGTCCAGGTTGATCGTCGTTGGACTTTCCACGACGAAGAACTGGGTGGTAAAAGTCCGGTTGCCCAATTGTAAGTTAAGCGGTTCCGACATGATTCCCGGAGTCTGGCCCTGGCCCCGGGGGCTTTTCAGCCCGGGGGGGAGCGCCGGAACATGCAATTGCAGCCGTTCCGCCGATTGACGGAAGAGGGTCAGGTCGGCGGCGCCGGTGTCGAACTGCAGCAGCACAGGTTGGCCGTTGATTTTGGCCTCCATGATCATGCGGTCATCCAGCTTCGGGTCCACGGCCGCAGCCAGCCGGGCGCCCGCAAGGATGAGAACGAGGAGCACCAGCGCGCACCAGCCGGCAGGAAGTTGGCGGAAGGACGGATACATGAACCGCGGTTGAGACCGGAAAACGGAATATCATTGGGCCGCGCTCGGGCCAAGGACGAACCGGACGGGAATGAATTACCGCTCGAAGTCGAAGGGGCGGACGCCCTCACGATCATGGCGTGTCACTCGCAGGAATAAGGCGAACATGGATCCTACGGTTTGGCGGATGGCGCGGCGGCCTTGGGTTCGAGTGCCACCTGGCTGAACTTCTGCGATTGGAACGGGCGCACTTGCAGAAGAAACTCCTTGGCCTGCGCGGGCGGCAGGTCGCGAAAATTGTAGATGGTCCGGACGAAGGCGTGGGTTTCGGTGCTTTCGCCAGGTTGGCTGTAATTGCCGGGCGCGGAAAAATGCTCTTTCCCTGCTTGGTCCACTCCGATCACCCGCACGTCCCACTCCATCGGCTTTTCCGGCCGGCCGAGGTTGAGGTTATGAATGGCGGTGACTTCCATGCCTGAACTCGCGTCGGCATGAGGCTCACAAAACATGAGCAGGCTCCAGTGATTGTCACCGCGGAGCACGTCAGCTGATAACGGCGATTTGGCGCTATCGCCTCCTCCTGACCAAGCACTATCGATCGGTAAAAAAAGTGATGAGGTGCCCTTGTTTGTTGTGGCCACCTTGGCGAAGGTCTCCCAAGGCCCGGAGGCGACCGAAACGGTCAGGTCAACCTGCTTGTCGCCCTGAGGTGGTCCCCGGAAACTGGACAGGTCGGATCGTTAACCCAAAGTCAGCACAACGATCCCTATGTCAAAGAAACGACGTCAGCACAGTCCCGATCTGAAAGCCCGGGTCGGCTTGGAAGCCCTGAAG
>CAIQQB010000027.1 GCA_903873805.1 uncultured Opitutia bacterium
TATTCGGTGTTGAGCCGGGCGCCGAAGTCCGGAGTCGGCTCGATCATGTCAGCGGCGAGTGTGACCACCTCCTCCACGGCGCAGACGATGAGGCCCATCTGCACGACCTGCTCGGCGTTGAGTTTGACGGTGACGACGACAATGCAGGTGCGCTCAGTGAACTCGGCTTTCAGGCCGAACTTGACCCGCAGGTCGACGATGGGGATGACGCGGCCGCGCAGGTTGATGACGCCCTTCACGAAGTCCGGCATCTGCGGCACCGGGGTGACTTTTTGATTACGGATGATTTCGCGCACCTTAAGGACAGCGATACCGTAGGCTTCGTTTTCCAGGACGACGGTCAGGTATTTGCCGGCCAAAGCGGGTTTCTCGGCCAGCTTGTCGGTGGGATCAGTAGTTACGTTGGACATGGGGAGAGGACTGAGGTTAGAATTTCCCGAGGGGTTGCAATCAGCTCTCGAAGTGCTCGCCGTTATCATGGTGTTGGCCATTGGTCCCGGATTTGGCCGGAGCACTGGCAAAACTCAGCTTCTCCTGCCCGCGGGCATGTGAAGCTGGTTGACTGTGGGAGGCCGGCGACACGATGCCGGCGACGGTGGACCTGGCTGGCGGTGCGATCCGGGCCGGTATCCGGCTCCGGGCTGTTGCCGTCGTTGATGACGCGCCTTCTGCGCCGTTGACCAGCTCGAGTAACTGACCTACGGCCTCCTTGAGTGCCTCGGTTTGCGCGCTCATTTCCTCAGAGGCACTCGCGCACTCTTCGGCACTGGCGGCGTTGCTCTGCGTCACCTTGTCGATTTGGCCGATGGCGGTGTTGAGCTGGGCAATGCCCTGTGTCTGCTCCTTGGAGGCGGTGGCCACTTCGCTGATGAGTTCGTCAACCTGGCGCGCCTTGACCACGATCTCCTGCAGAGTCTTGGCGACCTTGTCGCTCAACTGCACGCCCAGGGCCGTCTTGGTGATGGCTCCCTCGATTTTGCCGGCAGTCTCCTTGGCGGCGACGGCGCTGCGCTGGGCAAGGTTGCGCACTTCTTCGGCCACGACGGCGAAGCCCATGCCTGCCTCGCCTGCGCGGGCCGCCTCCACCGCTGCATTGAGGGCGAGGATGTTGGTCTGGAAGGCGATTTCATCGATGGTCTTGATGATCTTAGCGATGTCGTCGCTCGAGGTCTTGATGTCGGTCATGGCGACGGCCATGGCCTTCATGTCGGCGGTGCCGGCGTCGGCGGCCTGGCGCGCCTCCCGGGAAAGATCGTTGGCCTTCTGCGCGTTGTCGGCGTTGCGCTTGGTCATGCTGGACATTTCTTCCAGCGACGAACTGGTCTCCTCGAGCGAGGCGGCCTGTTCGCTAGCACCTTCAGCCAAGGACTGGCTGGAGGCCGAAACCTGGCCGGCGGCGGCGGCGGTCTGATCGGCCCCAGAGGACAGGGTAGCCGACACGCTGAGGATTGGCTTGGTGATCGAGCGGGAGATGAGAATGCCCAGGGTCAGGCCGAGCGCGACGCAGATGATGCACCCGACGATCAGCACGTTGGATGACGAGGCGAGGGACGTGGCGGCGGCGCCGGCAACACCTGAGGTGTTCTTCATGCCGCCCTTGGCGGTATCTTCGGCAGCGGCGAGCACTTCGTTGGCGGCGACGTTGCGTTTCGCGCCCAAGTCTTCTCGGGCGAGCCAATTGGCTAGAAAGGTCTCCATGCTGCCATGGTAGGTATCGCCGGCGGCCTGACAGTCCGCGATGTCTTTCAAATCAGCTTCGAGGTGGGTGATGGGTTTTAACTCCGCGAGTTTTGCATTTACCTCAGCGAATTTTTTCATCGTCTCCTTGAACAGCTCCGGATCGCGATTGGCTATCGACTTCCAGGCGCCGATGCGGATGGCGTTGCCGAGATCGATGACATCGTTACAGAGATCCGTCTTTTTGATGCGTTCCTTGACCTTGTCCTCGGTGAGCTTCTCCGCGACGAGGGCCCCAAGATCGGAATCGAGTTTCTTTTGCTGACCTTCGAGGAAGGCGTAACAAGCCTTCATGTAGGCGGCCGCTTCGGTGTTGAGGTCGCCTTTTTCTTTATCCAGCGCCTCGGTCACCTTGACGGTGTCGGCGAGCAGTTGCTCGTAAACCGCCGCCTTTTCGGTGGCGAGTTTGGCATTGGCGCGCAGTTCCGCCATGTCGTGTTTCTCGGCGTGGTCGGCGGCGGCCTTGAGAAATTCTTTCACCTTGGCGAGGTTCTCGTGGGCGCGGTCGAGGAATTGCTTTTCCTCGGTGAAGGCATAACCGCGGGTCTCATACATGGTTTTCAGCGACCAGCGCTCAACCTCGTTGGCGACTCCGACCTCAGGCACGTTCTTCTCGACCAAGGCGTTGGCGGTCTTTTTCACCGACAACATGCTGAAAATGGCTAGCGAGCCCAAGAGGAGGGTGAGCGCGGCGACGGCGATAAATGAGCCAATCAATTTGGCTCCGAGTTTCATATTTTTGAACATGGCGGACCTTATGCTTAGTTATTTTTTGGGGTTTGCTTATGGGAAAAATTCTACCTGGCCGGTGGCGATGTCGTAGCGGGCGGCGACAACCTTGATCTGGCCGGATTTCACGGCTTCGCTGAGCAGCGGCTCGGACTGGGAGAGGGCGGCGGCGGAGAGTTTGGCGCTGACACGCACGGTGTTGTCCACCTGATCGCCGGGCTTTTTCTGGGCCATTGCCACGGCATCGGCGAGGGAGGCGACGATGCTCTTCAGATGACCGGGCGCCTCGCCCCCGGCGACGGCGGCCGATACGGCGCCACACTTGGTGTGGCCCAGCACGACGACGAGGGTCGCGTGCAGGTGTTCGACGGCGTATTCAATGCTGCCGATGACATGGTCGTCGAGCAGGTTGCCGGCATTGCGCACGACAAACAGGTCGCCGATCCCCTGGTCGAAAATGATCTCGGGCGAGACGCGCGAATCGGCACAGGTCAGGATAATCGCGAACGGGTGCTGACCTTGGGCCGTCTCGGTGCGGCGTGCCGCCGATTGCTCGGGATGGGTCAGCGCGTCGGCGATGAAGCGCTTGTTGCCCTCGGTCAGCCGGGAGA
>CAIQQB010000028.1 GCA_903873805.1 uncultured Opitutia bacterium
CGCACCCGTTCGCCACTGCTTTTATATCCACTTGCGCTTCAATAAAAACCGTTCGACTTGAATGTCTTAACCACGCCGCCAGCGTTCATTCTGAGCCAGGATCAAACTCTCCGAAAAATCAGAGAATAAGAACCTAGTGATTCTTGAACTACTGAACTAACTGATGCCGACCGAAGCCGGCACCTTTTTTGAATTTTGATTGGGGGTCCCAATCAATCGCACAAAGTAAATTTCAAAGAGCTTCCCGAGATGGGAAAGAGGTCAAAAAAAGCATTTCGTACCCGGCACGTCAACAAGTTTTTTAAAAATCTTAAAACTGCCGCCAAACCCGGCCGAAAAGCTTTCAAAGACTGTCCACCGGACCGGCGAAGCCTGCGCTGCCGACCCAGTGGGAGGGCGGACAATGCGCCCCAGCGCCGTCACATCAAGCTTTTTTTGGAGAATTTTTAATTCTTTGCCGACAAGGAGATGCATCACCCCGCTCCGCCACGCTCCGGCCGGCCGGCCGGAGCCGACTTTGTAGTTGTTATTCTGATACAGACCGTCCCGCCCGCCGCGCGCGGCCGAACGTCCGCCCGGGATCCGGCCAGCCGGCCACCGGCCCGTACCGCAGCCGCTCCAGCTCGGACCGCAGGGCCGCCGCGGCCCCGTTGCCCCGCCCCATCCGCCCGGACAAGCGCTGCAGCCACCGCCCCGCCTCCCGTCGCACCTGCGCCGGTCCCCGCCACGCCAGCCAGGCCAGCCGCAGGGATCGCCCGCCCAAGAGCAGGGCCCCGGCCAGAATCCCCATCCCCGCCAGAAGCGCCAGCCGCCCGGGTCGCCAAGCCTCCCGGAACCAGGCCGCGGCCTGCTGTATTTTATTGCCGAAGAATTGCTTGAAGTTTGTCAGCAGCCCGATCGCCGAACGGCTGAGATCTCGCTGGGCCCCCTGGTCAAAGCTCACGATGTGGCGGTACCAGAAGACCCGCAGGCTGTCGAAACGCGCACTGAACGTGTGGTCAGTCATGTTCTGCAGCGCGGCTTCACCCCGGAGCACCCCCGCCGGATCACCCAACGAATTGGCCCCGGGGGTGGGATCCACCCTCAGCCAAGCCATTTTATTCCCATCGAAGATCTCCGCCCAAGCATGCGCATTCGAGTTGCGCACCACCAGACTTTCGCTGTGTGGATTCCATGTGCCGCCCTTGAACCCGACCACCAGTCGGGCCGCATACCCCGCTTCGCGGGACAGCAGCACAAACGCCCCGGCGAAAAACTCGCAGTGCCCGGGCTGGGTGCCCTCCAGCCAGTGGACAATGGGATCATGGGCTGCGTCCGGCGCCTCAGGCAGGGTGACCTCCGTCCCATAGGCATGCCGTTCAGCCAGCCAGTGGCATGCCCGGCGGGCAAATCCGGACACATCGTCGTCACGCGGCTCGAGCGGCTGGACTATTTCTTTGAGTCGCGCTTCGTCCGCTCCCAGCCGGTGCAGATCTTTGTAGGCCGGGGTCAGCCCGTTCACCCCCGGCGGCTGTTTCGTGCCATCACCCCCGGGAGCGGGAATGGTCGGTCCGAGATCCAGCCGGTCCACCCGGTAGGCAAACATTTTGACCGGCGGCCGGGGCAGCTTGACCACCCGCAAAGCGGGGTTGCCCGCGATGTCCTGCGGTTCGGCAAAAATAATCTGGTAGAAGTTGCCCGGCAGGGGAAGGTAACGGCTGACCCCGGGCTCGAAATAAATCGTCCAGACCGGTGCCCCCCTCGGAAGGCTGGCGGTGCCCGCAAATCGGGTGGTCCGTTCCGGCCCAGAGATCAGGGTGTTGTTCAATCCGCTTGAAAGCTTGAACCCACCGTTGGCATAGCTGTCGAGGACCAGCATCCGCCAGTAGAGATCGCCGGGCACCTGGGCGGAATCCGACACATCCACGGTAAAAGCGATGGCCGTGTCCTGTTGAATGCTGGTGACATCCGTCAGCTTGACCTCCTCGGAAAAGCCCGTCCGGCTCCGGCCTTTCATCAGTTGATCGAAAAACAAGGCGCTTTCGAGGTCGAACCGGGGCAGCACGAGAAAGAGCGCCGTCGAGGCGGCGACCAGCCCCAGAAACAGCCCGGCCCCCAGGTTCAGCACCCGCCAGTTGGCCACCTCGCGCACCCGCCGCGCCAGCGGGAGCCAGCCCGCCCGCGTCCACTCCCGCGCCCGCGCCTCCGGTCGCGCCGGGTCCGTCAGCGTGATCAGCAGGAGAAACAGCAGGGCGCAGCCGGTGAACACCAGAATCTGCAGGGCAAACACGATGGACACCGACAGCACTCCGGCGACCACCACAAGGAAGAGTCCGAGCACGATCAGCTGCATGTCGTCCCGCCGCCGCCGGGGTATCACCATCCGATACAGCAGGAGCAGGAGCGTCAGCCGGACGATCGCCGGCACGAGGTCGCGCTGCAGCGCGTAGTCGGTCAGCGCAAGCGCCAGCAGCAGCGGGAATACCAGCCAGTGCACCCAAGCTGGCACGCGCGCCGCCAGGAAGGGCCACCGGAGCACCAGTGG
The DNA here is from genome assembly GCA_903873805.1 of uncultured Opitutia bacterium. Classification (GTDB taxonomy): domain Bacteria; phylum Verrucomicrobiota; class Verrucomicrobiia; order Opitutales; family Opitutaceae; genus CAIQQB01. Next base: position 2,525 of record CAIQQB010000028.1, read on the forward strand.
CGTCGCCACCGTGATCAGCAGCAGCGCCGGCCAGGCGTCGATGTCCATGAACGGCACCGCCCAGGCCGACAGCAGCGCGAGCAGCGTGCCGAGCAGCCATTTCAGCTGGTGCAGCTCCGCGGAATTAAGCTGCGGCCGTTTTGATTCCGTCGACATAGGCCACAACCCGCCGTCCTCCGTCCGGTGCAAACGTCAGCATGCCTGCCCGGCCCGGCCCGGGCGCACAGGGGGGCCCCGGCACCTGATCCAGCAGGGCCAGCCGGTCCAGAAACGCCTCAAGGTCGCCCAGCCGCAGGAGTGGGACGACCGGTCCGTCGTTGATCGCCACAGCCCGGAGCCGGCCGGCGCGAAACAGGTCCTCCGCCAGGGTGGCGGCGAAGCTGCACAGCAGTTCGAACTGCTCCGGGTGGGTCCAGATTTCGGCGGACGTCTGCAGCCATAGGGTCACGCCTTCCTCGAGCTCCGGCGCGAATTCCCGCACCATCAGACGCCGGAGCCGCGCACTCGCCTTCCAGTGGATGACCCGTTGCGAATCACCGGCGGCATATCGCCGCAGCGCCTGCAGGTCGCCGCCGCGCGGACCGGATTGGGCCCGCCGGGCGCCGGGGCGCGGCTGCCAGCCCGCCGAAGTGGCGAGGGCCTGGTAGGGGACCGCCGCCGGCCAGACCAGACCCTCGCAATCCAGGCCGCCGCCCACGATCTTTTGCAAGAAGCCAAAGGGGAAGGAGGAGCCCGCCGCCGCCAGCTCCACCTTCATGCTGCCGCGCCGGGTCGGCCGCAGGCGCCATTCCAGCTCCATCTGTCCACCCGGATCAAGCCGGCAGTCCATCCCGATTCGCTCCGGCTCAGCCAGTCCGGTGGCGTTCAGCTCAAACCAAAGTGCGTAAGCGGGCTGCACCTGCCGGTCATTGCGCAGTTCCACGACCGCCGTGTGTTCAACCCCCACACGCCACGGCGGTGGGGCCCGCAGCCGCCAGCGGAGTCCGCGAAAATTCAGCCAGGACAGCACGCCGCTCAGCAGCAGGCACGAAAGCAGCAGGGAAAGCGCGATGAAGAGGATGTTGTTCGAGGTGTTGTAGGCCGCCGCGCCAATGCCGAGCGCCACCGCCACCAGCAACGCCCCCGACAGCGTCAGCCGGATCTGCCAGGCCTGCCTCGGCAGCAGCAACGCCCAAAGCCGCCAGCGCCAGCGCTGCCCCGGCGGCGCCCGGAGCCGCCGGCGGCGGAAACCGGGGCCCTGCCAGCCCGGCGCGCGGTCGCGCGCAACATCCAACATCGAACGTTCAACGTCCAACGTTGCCGCACCGGCTGCAACTTCACCCATCGTGTTCATCCACCTGCCCTCATGCCCTTACCCCCTCCGCGAAGGCGGATGCGATGGTGGTATTCACTTGGACGTTGAAGATTCAATGTTGGATGTTGGACGCCAAGCTCCCCGTGGCGCGCGTCCGTTCACACCGGTGGCGGCAGCGCCGCGAGGATGCGGCGGATCGCCGCCGTGATCATCTGGCGTTCCTCGAGGGCATCCGAGCCCGGACGGCAGAGTGCGAGCCGGTGCGCCAGGACCGGAGCGGTGAGTTCCTGCACATCCTCGGGCACCACGAAGTCGCGCCCGAGGAGCAGGGCGCGGGCCTGCGCGGCCCGCTTGAGCGCGAGCCCGCCGCGGACCGAGACGCCGGCGCGAAACTCCACTTCGGTGCGCGTCGCCGCCACGATCCGCAGCACAAAATCCAACACCGAATCCTCGATGAACACCTGCCCGGAAAGCGCCTGCAGCCGCAGGATGTCAGCCCGGGTCGCCACCGGCTCCAGCGCGATCGAGTCATAGGAGGTGTGGGCCGCGCGCAGGATGTCGAGTTCGTCCGCCGCTTTGGGATAGCCCATCCGGAGCCGCATGAGAAAACGGTCGAGCTGGCTCTCCGGCAGGGGAAAAGTCCCCTCGTAATCCACCGGGTTCTGGGTGGCGAAGACCATGAAGGGCGTGCCCGCCGCGTGGGTCGAGCCGTCGGCGCTGACCTTGCCCCGTTCCATCACTTCGAGCAGCGCCGACTGGGTCTTGGGCGTGGCCCGGTTGATTTCATCCGCCAAAACCACGTTGGCGAACACCGGGCCCTTCTTGAAGACAAACTCCTTCACCTGCTCGTCGTAGATGCCCACGCCCGTCACATCGCTGGGCAGCAGGTCGCTGGTGAACTGGATCCGGGCAAACGAACAGTCCATCGAACGCGCCAGCGAATAGGCCAGTGTGGTTTTGCCGACCCCGGGCAGATCCTCGATGAGCAGGTGACCGCCGGCAACGAGGCAGACCAGCACCTGATCCACCACCTCATCCTTGCCCTTGATCGTGAGTCGCATGTTGGCGCGCAGACGGTCGAGTATCTGCCGGGCATCGGAGACTGCGGAACCGGAGGCGAAATCGCTCATGCCGGGAATGATGAGCCAACCCACGCCGACCGCAAGCTGACGCTGAAGCTGGCACCCACAAACCCGCATTCATGCGCCCAGCCCTCCCGCAGCTGTCCGCCCAACTGAAACAAATTTCACGGCCCATGGACTGTCCGCCGTTTCTGACCGCGTGGATCTCGGCATTTCCGAAAACCCCGAAGGGTAAAAGCCCGTGTCAGAGGAAGACAAAATCCGCCAATTGCCCGCCGCTTTCTGTTTCAGCGCACCAGACGAAAGACTACACTCCTCCTGCCGAGCCATAAGAATATGTTTAGTGCTTATGTTCATTTAGATATGATATCCGTTGGCCTTCCATTCGCTGCAAAAAATGCGCAGCATTTTTAAAATATGCGCAGCAAATGGCCTTGGATAATTCAACGTGAATCATGATAATTACAGGCATCTGAAGTTTATCCTTATGATAAGTTCTTCTAATATTCTGCAGGCCGTCCCACACATTCCAAACCGAATCGACCGGAACCGCCGTTGGCGGATGAAGAAAGAGCTGTGCGCCCGGCCGCCCTATAGTTCCTTTGCTCGTATTACAAGATTGATCCTTAACGTCTTATGAAACAGAAACCCGTTCTCTTCAACAACACTGTTTTGCGTGATGGCCACCAGTCGATGGCGGCCACCCGCATGTCCACCTCGCAGATGCTGGAGGCCGCTCCCATTTTGGACGAAATGGGTTTTGCCGGTCTCGAGACCTGGGGCGGCGCCACGATTGACTCCTGCCTGCGGTACCTGAACGAGAATCCGTTCGACCGCCTGCGGACGCTGAAGAGGATCGCGCCCAAGACACCACAGCTCATGTTGTTGCGTGGACAAAATATTGTGCAGTATGCCAGTTTTCCGGATGACGTGGTGGAGACATTCGTCCGTCTGACCTGCGAAAACGGTCAGGATATCCTCCGCATCTTTGACGCACTCAATGACGTGCGAAACTTGGAAACCTCGATCCGGACGACCAAAAAACACGGCAAGCATGCCCGGGGTGAGCTCTGTTACACGATCAGCCCGGTCCACACGGTGGAGAACTTCGTGAAAATGGGCGTGGAGCTGGAAAAGATGGGCTGCGACTCCCTTGGCATCAAGGATATGTCAGGCATCATCCAACCCCAGATCGCCTATCGGATGGTGAAGGAGCTCAAGGGTAAGATCGGCATCCCCATCACCCTGCACACCCACGACACAGCCGGCCTTGGTGCGTCCAGCTATCTTGCGGCCATCGATGCCGGGGTGGATGCGGTGGAGGTGTCCATCGTGCCGTTTGCCAACGGCACCTCGCAACCCGACACCCAGCGCATGCTGGCCCTGCTCGAAGGTCATCCGCGCTGCCCGAAGTTTGACACCGCCAAACTGGCGAAGCTGCGCGACTACTTCGAGGGCGTTTACAAGGAGCTGGTCAAGTTCACCAGCCCGGCCAATGAGCGCGTCGACAGCGACATCCTCATTTATCAGGTTCCCGGCGGGATGCTCTCCAATTTCCGCACCCAACTGAAGGAGCAGGGCATGAGCGACAAGTTCGACGCGGTGCTGAAAGAGATCCCGATTGTCCGCGAGGCGCTCGGCTGGATCCCGCTGGTCACACCCACGTCGCAGATCGTCGGCACCCAGGCGATGATGAATGTGAAATTCGGCCGCTGGAAGATGGTCTGCCAGCCCGCCCAGGACATTGCGCTCGGCAAATACGGCCTGACCCCGGGGCCGATTGACCCCAATGTGCTCGCCCAGGTGGAAAAACAAACGGGGAAGAAGCGGGTTACCGTTCGCCCGGCGGACCTGCTCGAACCCGGCATGGAGAAATACCGCAAGCAATGCGCGGAGAAAGGCCTGCCGACCACCGACGAGATTGTTGTGCTGTTCGCCATGTTCCCGCAGCAGGTCGAGGACTTGCTCAAGCCCAAAGCGGCGGCTGCCGCCGCTCCGATCACGATCGCGGCACCGGCGCCGGTTGCACCGCCCGCCCCGACTCCCGCCGCCGCACCCGCCCGCGCCAGCGGGCCCGGCAAACACCTGTTTGTGACCGTCAACGGACTGCGTCACGATGTGACCGTCGAGACCATGGAGGGCTGACCGGCCATGAACGCCTCCTCCTCCCCACCCGCCCCAAGCCGGTTGCTCGCGGACTTTCCGCCGGTCAGCTACGAGCACTGGCGCAAGCTCGTCGAAGCCGAGCTCAAGGGCGCGCCGTTCGACAAGAAGATGCTTACGGCCACGTATGAGGGCATCACCCTCAAGCCGATCTACCGGCGCGAGGACGTGGCGGACCTGCCCCATCTCAACTCCCTGCCCGGCTTCGCCCCCTTTGTGCGGGGCGCGAGTGCCAGCGTCTACGTCAAGGAGCCGTGGGCGGTTTCGCAGGAAATCGCGTGCGGCAGCCCAACCGAGTTCAACCACGCCGCGCGCAACTCCGTCGCCCGCGGCCTGAATGCGCTGAACATGGTTCTCGACCGCGCGACGCGCGACGGCCACGACCCCGACTGGGCGCAGCCCGACGATGTCGGCGGCGGCGGACTGTCCATCGCGACGCTCGGTGATCTCGACCGCGCCCTGGAGGGCGTGGACCTCGAACAGACCTCGCTCTTTGTCCGGTCCGGCGCGTCCGCGCTCCCCTTTGCGGCCCTGCTGCTGGCGCTGGCGAAAAAGCGGAAGAAATCTCCCGCCAAGTTGCGCGGGTGCATCGAAATGGATCCGCTCGGCGTGCTCGCGCACGAGGGCCGGCTGCCGCAGTCGCTCGCCGGCGCCTACCGCGAGATGGCCGCGCTCACCCGCTGGGCCGCCACCAAGGCCCCCCAGCTGCAGACCGTCTGCGTGCACAGCCGGGCCTGGCACGAGTCCGGCGGGAGCGCCGTGCAGGAGCTGGCCTTCACCCTCGCCACGGGCGTCGAGTATCTTCGCGAGCTCAGCCGCCTCGGCATTGCGGTCGACGTCGCCGCGCCGCGCTTCCGCTTCGCGGTCACGGTCGGCGAGAGCTTCTTTCTGGAAATCGCCAAGCTCCGGGCGCTGCGGATGCTGTGGGCCCGCGCTGTGGGTGCCGCGGGCGGCCATGCGGCGGCTCAGAAACTCTCCCTGCACGTCCGCACCTCCCGGTGGAACAAAACGGTCGTGGACCCGTACAACAACCTCCTCCGCGCCACGGTCGAGGCGTTTGCCGGCGTGCTCGGCAGCTGCGACAGCCTGCAGGTGGGCGCGTTTGACGAAGTAGTCCGCCCGCCCGACGACTTCAGTCTGCGCATCGCGCGTAACACCCAGCTCGTCCTCCAAAAGGAATGCGGCTTGGACCACGTCATCGATCCCGCCGGCGGCTCCTGGTATGTGGAAAGCCTGACCGCCGAGCTCGCCACCCGGGCCTGGGCGCAGTTTCAAGAGGTCGAAAAGCTCGGCGGCATGGAGGCGGCCTTGCGCGGCGGCATGCCGCAGCAGGCGGTCGCCGCAACCGCGGTGGAACGGATCAAGGCCGTCACCCGCCGACGCGACTCGATTGTGGGCGTCAATCAATACGCCAACCAGAAGGAGAAGCCGCTGGAGATGCCGGTCGTGGACCGCCGGGCGTTCCACCGGCGCCGGGCCCAGCAGGTGGCCTCGCACCGCACGTCACTCGACGACGCCGACAGTCAGGTGGTGCTCGACCGTCTGGCCGAGGTTGTCGGCCCCAAGGGGGCGGACAGCATCGACGCCTGTGTCGCCGCGGCGGCCGCCGGTGCGACCCTCGGGGAGATCACCCGGGCCATCCGCATCGTCGACTCGCCCTGCACTCCGATCACGCCGGTCTGTCTCACCCGTGCCGCCGCCCCCCTCGAGGGACTGCGCGCGGCGATGAACCGCCAACCCGCCCCGGCCAAGGTCTTTCTCTGCAATCTGGGATCGCTCAAGGAATACAAGGCGCGGGCTGATTTTGCCCGCGGCTTTTTCGCCGTCGGCGGCTACGACGTCATCTCCCCCGCGGGTTTCAAGCTCCCGGCGGACGCGGTCGCCGCGTTTGCCGAATCGGCGGCGCGGATTGCGGTCATCTGTTCGACCGACGACAACTATCCCGCGCTGGTGCCGGTCCTCGTGGCCGGGATTCGCGCGGCCCGGCCGGACGCCATCGTGGTGCTCGCCGGCTATCCGCCGGACCAGATCGAGGCCCACCGAAAATCCGGGGTGAATGAGTTCATCCACGTGCGCGCCGATGTGCTCGAAGTTCTTACCAACCTTCACCGCCAGCTGGGGATCACCTGATGAAAACCTTCCCGGACTATACCAAAGTCGCGTTCGAAAGCGCCCCCGCCAAGGCGGGCTATGACAAGTGGCGCGCCCAGTTCAAGGCCGAGACGGGCCGGTCCGTCGAGGACTGGGCCTTCATGACGCTCGAGCAGATCGAGCTGAAGCCGCTCTACACCGCGGCCGATCTCGCGGCCTGCGAGCAGCTCGACTCGATGCCCGGCACCGCGCCGTTTCTCCGCGGACCGTACGGCTCGATGTACGTGACAAAGCCGTGGACGGTCCGCCAGTACGCCGGCTTTTCCACCGCGGAGGAGTCGAACGCGTTTTACCGGCGCAACATCGCGGCGGGCCAGCAGGGGCTCTCGGTGGCCTTTGACCTCCCCACCCACCGCGGCTATGACTCGGACCATCCGCGCGCCTTTGCCGACGTCGGCAAGGCCGGGGTGGCGGTGGATTCGATCGCGGACATGAAGATCCTGTTCGACAGCATCCCGCTGGACCGGATCTCGGTCTCGATGACGATGAACGGCGCGGTCCTGCCGATCCTCGCGTTCTACATCGTCGCGGCCGAGGAGCAGGGCGTAAAGCTGGAGCAGCTGGCCGGCACCATCCAGAACGACATCCTGAAGGAATACATGGTGCGGAACACCTACATCTATCCACCCGCGCCCTCGATGCGCATCATCGCGGACATTTTCACCTTCACGTCGAAGTTCATGCCGAAGTTCAACTCGATCTCGATCTCCGGCTATCACATGCAAGAGGCGGGCGCGACGGCCGATCTGGAGATGGCCTACACGCTGGCCGATGGGCTGGAGTATGTCCGCACCGGCATCAAGGCCGGCATCGACATCGATGCGTTTGCGCCGCGGCTCTCGTTCTTCTGGGCGCAGGGGAAGAACTTCTTCATGGAGATCGCCAAGATGCGCGCCGCCCGCGCGCTCTGGGCCAAGATGATCCGGCAGTTCGATCCCAAAAATCCGAAGTCGATGGCGTTGCGCACGCACTCGCAGACCTCGGGCTGGTCGCTCACCGAGCAGGACCCGTTCAACAACGTCGCCCGCACCTGCATCGAGGCGATGGCCGCGACGCTCGGCCACACGCAGTCGCTGCACACCAACGCGCTCGACGAGGCCATCGCGCTGCCGACGGACTTCTCGGCCCGCATCGCGCGCAACACCCAGCTGCTGCTGCAGGAGGAGACGGGCATCACGAAGGTGATCGATCCCTGGGGCGGTTCGTATTTTGTCGAGGCCCTCACGCAGGCGATCATGGAGCGGGCCTGGCACCACATCGAGGAGGTCGAGGCGCTCGGCGGCATGGCCAAGGCGATCGAGACCGGGCTGCCCAAACTGCGCATCGAGGAGGCCGCCGCCCGCCGGCAGGCCCACATCGATTCCGGCAAGGAGGCGATCATCGGCGTCAACACCCTCCGGCTCGAAAAGGCCGACCAGCTCGACGTGCTGGACGTGGACAACGCCGCGGTGCGCGAGGCCCAGCTCAAGCGGCTCCAGGCCGTCAAGGCCGGGCGCGACTCCGCCCGCGTCCAGGCCGCGCTCAACGCCCTCACCCAGTCGGCCGCGACCGGCGAGGGCAACCTGCTCGCGCTGGCAATCGAGGCCGCGCGGGCGCGCGCCACGCTCGGCGAAATCTCGTTGGCGTTGGAAAAACAATTCAACCGGCACAAGGCCGTCATCCGTTCCGTGAGTGGAGTCTACCAATCCGAATTCGGCGCCGCCCCGCAGATCCAGGAGGTCCGCCGGCTCACCGACCAGTTCGCCGAAAAGCAGGGCCGCCGCCCGCGCATCCTCATCGCCAAGATGGGCCAGGACGGCCACGACCGCGGCGCCAAGGTGGTGGCGACCGCCTATGCCGATCTCGGCTTCGACGTGGACATCGGTCCGCTCTTCCAGCAGCCGGAGGAGGCCGCGCGCATGGCGGCGGAAAACGACGTGCACGTGGTCGGCATCAGCTCGCTCGCCGGCGGGCACAAGACGCTGCTCGTGCAGCTGCGCGAGGAACTGAAGAAGGTCAACCGGGAGGACATCATGATCGTGGTCGGCGGCGTGATTCCGCCGCAGGACTACGAATTCCTGAAGGCCAACGGGGCGGCGGCCGTGTTCGGGCCCGGCACCTTCATTCCGGACGCCGCGAAGGAGATGCTCACCCAGCTGAACCAGGCCTTGGATTGATGAACGCCCATGACCATGCTTCCGACCATGCCGGTGTTCACCCCTGTGCCTCCGGGCCGGGCGGACGGGCGCCGCGCCGGCGCGGCTGGTCGGTGGCGGGCGGCCGTTCAACGCTGCCATGGACCGGGGGAGGCCAGGGCATGAATGACCTTCCGGCAGACCGGCCCCGGCGGCCGCGCCAGCTCTCGGTCGACGACTTTGTCGCCGGCGTGCGGGCGGGCGATCGGGCGATTCTCGCGCGGGCCATCACGCTGGTTGAAAGCGAATCACGCCAGCACGAGGCCCAGGCGCAAGCCGTGCTGCAGCAGCTGCTGCCCTTCACCGGCCGCGCCAAACGCGTGGGGATCACCGGCGTGCCCGGCGTGGGCAAGAGCACGTTCATCGAATCGCTCGGGTGCCAGCTGATCGAGCGGGGGCTGAAGCTCGCGGTGCTTACGATTGATCCCACGAGTTCGCGGACCGGCGGGAGCATTCTCGGCGACAAAACGCGCATGGAGCGGCTCTGCCAGCTGCCGGCGGCGTTCATCCGCCCCTCGCCCAGCGGCCTCAGCCTTGGGGGCGTCGCGCGGCGCACCCGCGAAACGATGCTGCTCTGCGAAGCGGCGGGCTTTGACACGATACTGGTCGAGACCGTCGGCGTGGGCCAAACCGAGATCGCCCTGCGCTCCATGGTGGATTTTTTCCTGCTGCTGCTGCTGCCGGGGGCGGGCGACGAGCTGCAGGGCATCAAGAAGGGCATCGTGGAGATGGCCGACCTCGTGGCCATCAACAAGGCGGACGGCGAAAACCGGCCGCGGGCCGAGCTCGCCCGGCAGGACCAGGCCTCCGCCCTGCACTACCTGCAGCCGGCCACGGCGGAATGGCCGACCGAAGTCAGGCTCTGCGCCGGCCTCACCGGCGAGGGCATCCCGGAGATCTTGGAGCGGATCGAGACTTTTTACGCGACCCTGGAGCCCCGCGGCGTGATTGCGCAGCGGCGGCAGGAGCAGGCTCTGACCTGGCTCAGCGACCTGATTCAGGACGAGCTGAAGCGCCAGTTTTACCACGACCACCGGGTGCAGGCTCTGCTGCCCGTGATCCAGCGCGCGCTGCTGCGCGGTGAAATCACCGCCGTGCGCGCCGCCGCCGCTCTGCTGGCCGCCCCCGCGGGCGCCGGCCCCAACCCGACCCAAGCTTATGATCAGCAAAATTGACCATCTCGGCATCGCCGTGAAATCCCTGGCCGAAGCCATCCCGTACTATGAGCGGGCGCTCGGCCTGAAATGCGAACACCGCGAGGAAGTTCCCTCGCAGAAGGTCCGCACCGCCTTTTTCAGATGCGGCGAGGTCCACCTCGAACTGCTCGAGCCGACCGACGCGGACAGTCCGATCGCCAAGTTTCTCGAAAAGAATCCCGCCGGGGGCATCCACCATGTGGCCTTCGGCAGCGACGACGTGACGGCCCAGCTCAAGCAGGCGGCCGCCGCCGGCGTGAAGCTGATTCACGAGCAGCCCTTCGACGGCGCGGGCGGCAAGCTCGTCGCCTTCCTGCACCCCAAGTCCACCTTCGGCGTGCTGACCGAATTCTGCATGCCCAAGCCGGCGGCAAAATAACTTTAACCCGCAACGTTATGGCCATCAAAAAAGCACTGTTGGACGAACTGGAAAAGAAACGCGCCCTAGCCCGCGCCGGCGGCGGCGAGGACAAGCTCAAGGCCCGACGCGACAAGGGTCTGATGACCGCGCGCGACCGGCTCGGTGAGCTGTTCCAGACGGGTACGTTTCAGGAGGCCGGCATGCATGCCGACCACGACTGTCACAATTTCGGACTGGAAAAGAAATCGCTGCCCGGCGACGGCGTCGTGACCGGCACCGGCTTGGTGGACGGACGCACCGTGGCCGCATTCAGCCAGGACTTCACGGTCGGCGGCGGCGCACTCGGCCGCATCCATGCGAAGAAACTGTGCGACCTCATGGATTACGCCCTGAAGGCGGGCTGCCCGGTCGTGGGCTTCAACGATTCCGGCGGTGCCCGCATTCAGGAGGGCGACGACTCGCTCTCCGGGTATGGCCAGGTCTTTTTCCGCAACGTGCTGCTGTCCGGGGTCGTGCCGCAGATCGCGGTCATTGCCGGACCGTGCGCGGGCGGCGCAGCGTATTCTCCGGCGCTGATGGACTTCATCATCATGGTCCGCGGCAGCGCGAACATGTTCATCTGCGGACCGGAGGTCATCCAGGCCGTCACCGGACAGAAATGCACGATGGACGAAATCGGCAGTGCCAAGGCCAACGCCAGCGTCAGCGGCAATGTCCACTTCATCGCCGAGAATGACGCCGACGCGGTGCGCATCGTCAAGAAGCTGCTGTCCTATCTGCCCGCGAACAATGTGATCGATCCGCCGCACACGCCCAGCCCGCAAATCGATCTCGCTCCGGATTTGGAGATGAACAAGCTCGTGCCCGACAACCTGAAGGATCCGTTTGACGTGACCAAGGTCATCGCCCGGCTCGTCGACAACGGCGATTACCTTGAAGTCATGCAGGAATGGGCCAAGAACATCGTGATCTGCTTCGCCCGCATTCAGGGCATCGTCGTCGGCATCATCGCCAACCAGCCATCCGTCAAGGCCGGTACGCTGGATATTGATGCCTCGGACAAATCCGCGCGGTTCATCCGGTTCTGCAATGTGTTTAACATCCCGGTGGTCACGCTGGTGGACGTTCCCGGGTTTCTGCCCGGGGTACAGCAGGAGCGCGGCGGCATCATCCGCCACGGGGCGAAGATGCTGTTCGCCTACGCGTCGGCGACGGTGCCGAAGATCACCGTCATCATGCGCAAGGCCTACGGCGGCGCCTACCTGGCGATGTGCAGTTCCGACATGGGGGCGGACGCGGTCTATGCCTGGCCCAGCGCCGAGATAGCGGTGATGGGGGCGGATGGCGCGGTGAAGATTCTCTTCAAGCGGGAAATCTCCGCCGCGGCCGATCCCAAAAAGGAGGAGGCCCGGCTCGTTGCCGAGTATCGCGAAAAGTTCTGCTCTCCGTACGAAGCCGCCAAGAAGGCGATGATCACGGATGTCATCAGCCCGGCGGAAACGCGCGCCGCAGTGGCGCTGGCCCTCCGCAACACCCTGAGCAAACGGGAAACGCGGCCGCCCAAGAAACACGGCACCATTCCGCTCTGAACGCCGGCCAAACTGAACCATGAGCCCCCCCATCCAACCATCCAACGAACTGACGCCGGCCGAAGCCGCGCTCGGGAAAGTGCTGGTGCTGATCCACCGGACGCTGCCCCGGCTCGATGACCCGGCCCGCCGGGGCGAGGTCCAGTCGGCGCTGCACCAGGCGGTGTCGCTCCTCGATTCCGCCCGTCGGTCCCACGCCGGAGGTAGCACTCCGGGAGTTCCAGCGGGCACCCAAAACGTCGCCACGGCCGTCGGAGGTCAGATTGCGGCAGTCATCGCCGCCGCCGTCTCCGTCGCACTTGACCGGCCGCACCGGTTGGTCTCGGTTCACCCGGTGACAGTGCCCGTGGTGCCACACCTCAATGTCTGGGCGGTCGAAGGCCGCACCCAGATCTTCATGTCCCATAAAGTTCGCTGAAAAAACCATCACATGATCAAACGACTTCGCGTCACAGTGGACGGCAATTCCTACGACGTCACCGTCGAGGTGCCCGATGAGGGCGGTTCACCCGCGGCGGCCCTTCCGGCGGCCTCGGCAGCCGTTCCGCCGCCAGCCCCCTCCCCAACCGCCGCCGCCGCTCCAGCCGCTGTGCCACCCCCAACGCCGCCCAAGCCGGCCCCGGCCGCTCCGGCCCCCGCGGGTCCGGGCGGTGTTCCCAGTCCTCTCGCCGGCCGGGTCACGGCGGTGATGGTTGCCGTCGGACAGGACGTCAAGGAGGGCGACCACCTCGTCACCCTGGAGGCGATGAAAATGAATACCTTCGTTTTCGCACCCCGGGCCGGCAAAGTGGCCGTGATCACCACCACCGTCGGAGCCGCAGTCGAGGAAGGCCAGGTGCTGGTTCAGATCGCCTAAGCGGCCCGCGCCATGAGTGGATCCCGGGCCCGTTCCGACTCCCGCCACCCGGTTATCAGGGAGCCGGTCGCCGGTCCGGCGCTGGCTGCACCGGAACCGTCGGTCACCGGTTCGGATCCGCCTGATTGGACCCTGCAACATTTCTCGGAGGTTGATTCGACCAACCTCGTCGCCGCCGCACTTCCCGCCTGGCACGCGATCCGCGCCGACAGCCAGACGGCCGGTCGCGGCCGATTCCAACGCGCTTGGGTCTCCGATGCCGGCGGCCTGTGGCTGTCCGCGGTGGTGCCGGTCGTGACAAACTCCCCCGCCTGGCGACTGCTGCCCCTGGTCGCGGGTCTTGCGATCTGTGAAACCCTGCGCCAAACCGGAGCGCATCCGCTCCGGCTGCGCTGGCCAAACGATGTGCTCGTCGGTGACCGCAAGCTGGCCGGCCTGCTGATCGACCAATTCAGGCCGGGACTGGCAGTGGTGGGCATTGGCATCAATGTGCGGAACCGGCCGGAAACCCAGGAGCGCCTCCTGCAAGGCCAGGTGGCGCGGCTGGCGGACTTGGTACCCCAGGCCCCGTCCCTCCACGCGCTCGCCGTGCGAGTGCTGGCGGCGCTGAAATCCAACTGGCTGGACGTGCAGCAAGATGGCCCGGAAACCGTGCGCGCGCGGATCAACGCCCTATGGGATTTGCCCCGCCGCGTGCGGCTCGATCTCGACGGCCCGAAGGTGAGCGGAGATTTCCTCGGAGTGGACGCCAGCGGCCGGTTGCAGCTCACGCCGGAAGGCGGGCCCACCCAATTTTTCGAGCCGCAGGACGTGAAACTACTCCGTGACCTCGGATCTGAGCCGTCCTGAGCGCCAGCAAGCGCCGCTAAGAAGACCGCCTCAGGGTTTCAGGTCCGCCGCGTCGCCATGGTAGCGAATCGTCGCGACCGGTTTGGGATCGAACGAGAAACCCGCCGGTTGGTCCTTGGAAACGACCACCAGGTTGAATGTGCGTTCCGCCAGCATCCCGGGAAATGCGCCGGTGCGCCGACCGACGGTGAGCGTGCGGGTGGCATCGTTCCAGCGCAGCGGGATTTGGGTGAACTGGCCCTTCTCATAGCCGTTGGTGAGGCCGTCGTCCTCGTAGAGCGTGAACGCCCCGTCGGCGCCGGCGTAGACGCACAGTGTGATGGGATCGGCCGGTTTCTCCCCGGTGTATTGCAACACGGGGCCGAAAGGGATGATGGCGCCGGCCCGGATATGCAGTGGCATCGCATCGAAGGGCGCCTGGGCCTCAAGCGTCTGCCCGCCCGCGAGCGCCGCGCCGGTCCAGAAATCATACCAGCCGCCGGGAGTCGGCGGCAGGTAGACACTGCGGCTGCGGGCCTGGTAGGTGGTGACCGGGCTGACGAGAAACGCCGGGCCGAACATAAACTGGTCGGCGATTTCACGCGCGGCCGGATCGAGGCGAAAATCCATCACCAGCGGTCGCATCATCGTGCCCGCATCCTGTGTCACCCCGCCGGCCAGCGAGTACAGGTAGGGCAAGAGCGCGTAACGCAACCGGTCAAACTTCAGCTCGGCCAGGTAGGCCGGGTGGGTTTCGCCGCCGAGCGTCCACATCTCACGCTGCCGGAGCTCGCCGTGAACCCGGAGAAACGGCGTAAAGGTGCTGAATTCGAACCAGCGGGCGTTGAGCTCGCGCCACTCCTCGGCGTTGGCCGGCGTGATGTTCTGGGCGGAGAACCGGGACTCCATCGTGTAGCCGCCTGTATCCATCGTCCAATACGGAGTGCCGGAGACGCTGAAGCCCAATCCGGCGGCAATCTGCTTTTTCATCGCCGTCCAGGTCGAAGTGATGTCGCCCGACCACGTCACCGCCGAGTAACGCTGCTCACCGGCGAAGCCCGAGCGCGTCAGAATGAATACCCGCTGGTCGGGCGCCGCCGCGCGCTGGCCCTCGAAGATGCCGCGGCTGTTTTCGAGCGCGTAGCCGTTCATCATCCGCGAGGCGGTGCCGAGCGCGGTGGGGTTCATGTTGGTCCGCTGGCCCTCGAGGGTGGGCGGCGAGGCGGTCAGGTCGGGTTCGGTGGCGTCCATCCACCAGGCGTCCACGCCCCGCCGGAACAGCCCCGCGTTGATCTGCTCCCAGAAGAGCTTGCGCGCCGCCGGGTTGAAAGCGTCGTAAAAGGTGTATTCAAAGCCGATCCAGTCCTTCAGCCGCTCGGTCAGCGGCGGTTGGTACAGAAAGCCCGCGGCCTGCATGGCGAGGAAGTTCGCATTGCCCGCATAGTCGCCGGAATAGAATTTTCCCCAGACGGACACCATGAGGTTGGCGTGCTGCTCATGGATCGATTTGATCCAGGCATCCGGGTCGGGATAGCGGGCCGCGTCAAACTGGTGCGAGCCCCAGGCGTCACGCGGCCAGTACTGCCAGTCCTGGACAATGTTGTCGAAGGGGATGCCGCGCGACCGGAACCCGGCCACCACGTCGAGGCTCTGCTGCGCCCGTTCGTAGCGCTGGTAGGACTGCCAGAGTCCGAAGGCCCAGCGCGGCAGCATCGTCGCCGGACCGGTCAGCCGCCGGTAGCCCGCAACCACCTGGTCGAGCTCCGGACCGTAGACAAAGTAGTAGTTGATGCCGTCACCCACCTCCGACCAGAGCGAAAGGGCGGCAGCCTCCTCGGCGGACGGCGGCGTCTTCCAGAGCAGGCAGACGGTGGTGGCCTGGTCGCCACCGGATTCCATCCGGAGGGCGTAATGTTTTCCGGCCTCGAGACGGACCTTGAACACATCGGTTGAGGTCAGCCAGTTCTGCCGCCAGTGGTCGATGACCAGGTGGCCGTCGAACCAGACCTTGATGCCGCCGTTGGCGTAGGTCTGAAACTGGAAGTCACCGCTCGCCGGGGCGACGAGCTCTCCCGTCCAACGCGTGCCGGCCGGTCCGCCGGCGCCACCGCGTCCCCCGCGCCGGGCCCCGCCCCCGGGCGCCGCCGCCGTGGTGTCGATGCTGCCGCCCACCGGCAGGTCGATGCGCCCCCGGGTGCCGCCGTTGGCCAGCAGGGGCGTGGACGCCGGATTGGCGAGCTGGTCGGGAGCCGCCGCGGTGAACGTGCCCCGCGTCAACCCGCCGGGCTGCCCGGATGCATCGACCAGGTCGGCCGCCGGAATCTGCGTGAACGGGCGCAAGTCGCCAAAACGTGAATACGAGGTGTTGTCCCAGAGAATCCCGAAGCCGCGGCTGGAAACGAGGAAGGGGACGACGACGTTGGTGTTGTGCTGCCAGAGATCGAGGTCGTAGCCCTTGAGATCCACGAGTCCGTATTGCTGCTGTCCGAGCCCGTGGAGCGATTCTCCAGCATCCGCCAACCATTGCTGACGGAGGTGATAGGTCTGCTCCCCCTGCACCGCCGCCGGCTCGAGGATGCGCCCACCCGCCCGTTCGGCGAGGACCGGCTGACCGTCAGCGGTGAAATAGGAGATCGCGCCGGTGGCAAGGTCGAGCCGGACTCGCAGTTTGGCGGTCGTGAGCACCGCCTCGCCGGGTCCACCCGACAGAGTCCAACTGGGCGCGGCTCCCGGCGCACCCGGCAACACCACCAGACTTGGATGCACCGGAGGTTGTGGTTCCTTTGTGGCGGTGACATGGATAATGTCATCGGCCAGCACTTCGACCCCGAGGCGCGTGTCGCCGATCAGCGTCGTGATTCCACTGGACGTTTTCTCGACCGTCGCGGCGCGCACTGGCGGGACCGGGACAGCGATCAGCGCCAAGATGCTGCAAGCAAGACTCGGGGCGATTCGTCTGGACATAAATATGCGTGATATCATGAGGATACGGGGGGCGATAGCCGGACGCAGGGGTAAGGCGTGGACTCAACCTTGGGTGATTTGTGACGGCCCGCAATATTCATTTCCTGATCGAACGCCGGTGTCCTCGCGAGAGCGTATCCGATCCATGCATCCCGTGTCGCCATGGATTTGCTTTTTGCTTTCACTTACGGCATTGGGGAAATAAGCTGGCTGCGCCGATTCAAATCATACCCCAGGCACTCTCCCGCCCTTGAAACACCCGTTCCTTTTCCGTCTTTGCACCGTTCTCATCCAGCTAACCGGTGGCCTGCTGGCTGCCGGGTTGCTGCCGTCGGCTCTCTGGGCCAACAACGCCGGGGGATTTGTCAGCACCGTCAACACCAGCGTGACAACCGGCACCGAGGCCTTTGGCAGCCAGACCGACCACTTTCTGGACAACGGCATCCTCCACGTGCTGGTCGCCGCAAACGGCAATGTGGACTCGATCAAGTTTCTGCAGCCAGGGTCGGGGGGAACCCCCAAGGCCAACGGCACCGAGATGGTCAGCCAGGTCGGATTCACCGGCCCGACCGGTGGCTTCGGCAATCACACCCATATTTATTATTACTGGTACCCCGACAGCAATGGCGACGCCGTCTATCTCAGCACGACCGGGACCGCATCGAGCATGGACCTGGCCTGCAAGCGCACTTATAATCCCGCCGTGGACTCAGTGCCAGTGGACATGGAAATCCACTATGTGCTCGGGAAGGGCAACACCGCCCTTTACGTTTATATGGTGGCCAGCCACCCCGCTTCCTACGCGGCCTACGGCAACATGAGCATCAGCTTCATCCAGATGATCTGGCCGGCCGCCCACGACACGACCAATTTCCTCTGTGAAAACCTGTATGTGGACAGCGTCAAAACCGGCCTGACGCTGAACGGCACGCAGCTGATGCGACAGGCGGTCGAACCAAATTATCAGGACAGCAATCTGGCGGTCACCGTCACGGGCTATCCCAAGGAGATCATGCAGATGACCACCGGAAGCTTTTCCGGCCAGCTCACGGGCAAATACTCCTACACCACCGACTATTGGAAACTGGGCGTGTGGGGCCGGGCCAGCGATGTCAATCGGGTCGGTCAGTGGGTGTTGCAGGGCAGCCACGAGTATCTGAACAACGGTCCCACCGTGTGCGAATACGTGGACGGATGGGGCCTCCTGTATTACGAGCCGCTGGTCGCGCACTATGACAACACCGGCGTGACCGTCAGCAGCACGGCCACTTGGACGAAACTTTACGGTCCCTGGACGCTTTACTTCAACAATCAGGCCACGGGGGCGGCCGCCTGGCAGGACGCGAAAAACCAGGCCCTGGCCGAGCAGGCCGCCTGGCCGTACACGTGGCTGACCAACGCCGCCTACCCGGCCAAAGCCCAGCGCGCCTCCGTCACGGGCAAGCTCGTCATAAATGATGCGTTGCGCCCGGGCTCGAGTGCGTCCGGGGCGTGGGTTGGGCTCGTCGCACCGGACTCCGGCGCGGAAAATGCACCCGATAACTGGCAGTTCCAGTCCGACAGCTACCAATACTGGGTGCAGGCGGCGGCCGACGGGACGTTCACCATTCCCAACATCCAGACGACTTCGCCCTATGGGGGCAATGCGACCTACCAGCTCCATGCCTACAGCGCCGGCACGAGTGTCACCACCGGTTCGGTGGGCGAGTACTCCGCCGGAACGGTTACGATCACCGCTGGTGGCACGACCAATCTCGGTACGCTCACCTGGAATGTGCCGCATCTTGGCACCCAGCTGGTCTGGGAAATCGGCATCCCGGATCGATCGGCCGCGGAGTTCAAGCACGGTGACGAATACGGCAAGCCGGGGCTTTGGAACCAGTTCATCACGGAATTCACCAATCCGCTGGAATACAACGTGGCGGACAACAACTGGGCCACAGCGCTCAACTACTGCCATTCCGTGGACAACATGGCAACGTCGCCGTGGAAATGGCACGTCAATTTCAATCTCACATCCGTCAACCAGGGCACCTACTGGCTGAACATTGCCTACGCCTCGCCCAACTCGGTGCAAATCATCCGGGTCAATGACGATACCACCGCCTTTTCCACCTTCACCCCGGCCAACGCCGACACCGGCGCGACCACCTACATCCGGCAGGGCATCCACAGCAAATACAGCGTCGCCCATGTGGCGATCCCCGCGAGCAAGCTGCACGTCGGCGCCAACACCATCACCCTCGACCACGAATATCACAGCAACCATGGGACGGCTCACTTCATGTATGATTACATCAATCTCGAGTCACCGCCCACCTCGCCGCCTCCCCCATCGTCGGGCCGCACCCTGACGTGGACCGGCGGCGCGACCGCGGCCGCCAACACCTGGGACCTCGGCACGACGGCGGCCTGGACCGCCAACAGCACCGCCACCACCTTCGGCCTCGGGGACAAGATCGTCTTCGACGACACTGGCTCCAACACCACCAACACCACCGTCACGGGCTCGCTCCAGCCCCAGCAGGTGACGTTTAACGCCACCAGGAACTATGTGCTCGCCGGCACCGGCGACCTCACCGGCCTGATGTCACTGGTCAAAACCGGCGCGGGCACCGTCACGCTCGCTCCGGTCGGCGTGGCCCTCGCCGGCGGCAATACCACCTCCGGCAGCGCCGTGGTCACCACCACCGGCACGACCGGAGCATCGGCCGGACTCGTCATCAGCGGCACCGGCATCCCCGCCGGCACGAAGATCGTCAACGTGGACAGCACCACCCAGCTCACCCTGTCCCAAAATGCCACCGCCACCGCCGCCAACGGCAACCTCACCTTCACCGTCGGCGGAGCCAACACCTTCACCGGTCCGACCACCATCACCGCCGGCACCCTCGCCTTCGGCAGCGACGCCGCCAACACCAACGGCCTGGCCGCCAGCTACGTCAGCCTCCAGAACGGCACGCTGACGATGTATACGAAAAACAACAACGCCGTGAGCAGCACCGGCGCCTGGAACATCGACGTGCCCTCCGGCTTCACCGGCACATTGAACACCGACTGGCGCTGCACGCTCACCGGCAAGCTCACCGGCGGTGGCACCTTCAATTACGTCCTCCCTTCCGGCAGCGTCCGCTCCGACCTCAAAGGCGACTGGTCCGGCTTCGGCGGCCAGATCAATGTCACCACCACCGGATCCTCCGCCGATTTTCGCATGGCGTTGGATTACGTCTGGCCCGGACTGCCGTCGGCCGCCCTGAGCCTTGGGGCCGGCGTCAATGCCTATTATTCGGGCAACCTCAATGCTGGCACCGGCACGTTTGTCGCGATCAGTGAACTCTCCGGCACCGCCACCTCCACGCTCAAAGGCGGCAACATCGGCGGCCGGCAGCTCACCTACACCGTGGGTGACCGCGGCACCGACGCCACGTTTGCCGGCCCCATATCCGAGCAGGCCAGCGGGCTTACCAATATCGTCAAGTCCGGCACCGGCACCTGGACGCTCAGCGGCACCAATATCTGGAACGGCACGACCACCGTCCGCGCGGGCACGCTCCGCATCACCGGCTCCGTCACCAATCTCGCCTCCGTCACCGTCACGGTGCAGGATACCGCCACCCTCAGCCTCGGCGGCACCCTCACCGCCGGCACCGTGCAGGTGGCCGCCGGTGGCACCTTTACCGGCAACGGCACCGTCAATGGCTCACTCAACAACAGCGGCCTGGTCTCCCTCTCTGCCGGCACGCTCACTGTTTCCGGGAATGTCACCAACGCCGGCACCCTTCGCCTTGCCGGCAGCGTCGTGCTGGCCATCAGTGGCACCTTCACCAACACCGGCGTCCTCGACCGCATCACTTCCACCGCCGCCGTCCCTGCCAACCTGGTGAACCACGGCATCATCCTCACCAGCCGCGCCCCCACTGCACTTACTTGGACGGGCAATGTCAGCTCCGACTGGGACAGCCAAACCACCGTCAACTGGCAATCCGCCACCCAGCCCGATGTGTTCTTCTCCGGTGACACCGTCACGTTTGACGACACCAGCGCCAATCCTTCCGTCAACGTCGTCGGCACCGTCACCCCGGCGGCCGTCACCGCGTCCACCTCGGCCGGCTACGTGATCAGCGGCGGCACTCTCGGCGGCAACGCCACGCTGACCAAGTCCGGCAACGGCAGCCTCATGCTTGGCAGCAACCTCACCTACACGGGCAATACCACCGTCCTGGCCGGCACCCTTGCGCTCGCCGACCCGGCCAGCCCTGCCAGCACGCCCCTGCTCGATGTGCGCGCCGGCGCCACCCTGGACAGCACCGGCCTCGCCGCCGGCCTCGTGATTGGCACGGCCCAGACCCTGCGCGACACCGGCAATGTCACAGGCAATGTCGTCCTGAACGGCATTCAGCAGCCCGGTTCGGCCAGCACGGTCACCGGCACCCTCAGCTACGGCGCGACCGCCCACCTCGCAGCGGAGTTCTTCGCCAACGCCACGACGGCCGGCACCTTTGACCGCCTCACCGCCGGCAACGTGACCGTCAGCGCCGGCGCCACTCTCGATCTCATCTTCAACGATCCGGGTAGCACCGTTGACTTCACCAACGCCTTCTGGGTCAGCGGACACTCCTGGACCGTGCTCACCGGCGCGTCGCTTTCCGGCAGCTTCACCCAGGGCAGCGTTTCCGCCGATACGTCCGCCCAGTCTTCGGCAACCTACGGCAACTTCTCACTGCAGCAGTCCGGCAGCACAGTCGCCGTCGTCTGGACGCCCAAAAACGTCCAGACGATCACCTTTGCGCCCCTCGCCGACCAGACCTACGGCGCCGCACCGTTTGCCGTCAGCGCCACCGCCAGCTCTGGCCTCGCCGTGTCGTTCAGCATCACCGGCGGCCCGGCCAACATCAGCGGCAACGTTGTCACTCTAACTGGAGCCGGCAACGTCACTGTGCGGGCCGCTCAGTCTGGCAACAGCACTTGGTTTGCCGCTGCGAATATCGACCGGAGTTTCAGTGTCGCCCCAGCCTCCGCCACCGTGACGCTCAGCGGGCTCAGCGTGCCCTTTGACGGCGCCGCCAAGCCGGTCACGGTCACCACCGTTCCCGCCGGCCTTGCGGTGACGGTGACCTACAACGGCAGCGTCACCGCCCCGAGCAATGTCGGCAGTTACACTGTCTCCGCCGCGGTGGCCGACCCCAACTACACCGGCACCGCCTCCGACACTCTCGTCATCCGGCCGGACTTCGCTTCCTATCTGAGCGACCATTTTGCTGCAGGCGAGATCACCGACCCCAATGTCAGCGGGCCCAACGCCAATCCGGCGCACGACGGCATGGTCAACCTGCTCAAATACGCATTCGGACTCGACCCCGCCCTGAAGAATGCCGCCAGCGGCTGGCCAGTGCCCGGTTCCAGTGCCGGCTCACTCATGCTCAGCTTCATTCGGCGACACGACATCAGCGACCTCACGTACACCGTGGAAGTCTCCGCCGACCTGCAGACTTGGAACGCCGGCGCCGGATACACCCAGGAAATGGGTGTTGTTGCCCTCGATGCGCAGCGCGATCTCGTCACCGTCAGGGATTTGATCATCCCGGCCGCCCCAGCCCGACGTTTTATCCGTCTCCGTGTTACCCGGCCGTAAGGCGTTACCCTCTCGAATTGGATCAAACATCGTTGGCTCGCTAAGGTGAAACGTGCTCTTGCCCAACTCTTGCAATTTGCCAACGTCCTTCCGCGTGATCCAGTCCTCTCGTCCACTCCAACCACACTCCGGCGGCACCTCCTTTGACACCTTTGCCGGTGGCCGTCGTTCCGGACTGGTTGCCCGGGCATTGCGCCGGATAGGCGTCCTTGTCGCCTTGGTCGCCGGTTGGATTGGAGCCACGTCCGTCTTCGCCAATCTCCCCGGCGGCGGCACGGGGACCGGGGGCAACGTCACGCTCACGACCAGCAGCGGTACCACCACCCTGAGCAACGGCATCATTTCGATCCCGATTACGCAATCGAACGCCAACATCACCCACATCTACTACACGTTCAACAACACCGGCAGCAACCAGACCCTGGATCTGGTCGCGGGCAACCCCAACACCGGCAAGCTGTACTGGGAAACCGGCGGTTTCGGCACTGGGACTTTTACCTATTCGGTGGTGACTGATCCGGCCACGAACGGTGGTAACTATGCCGAGGTCGACCTCCTGAGCACGTCGGCGACGGCCGGCAACATGGACGTCCATTTTTCCATGCTCCGCGGCTCACCCGGGTTCTACGTCACGTTGATCTGCACCCACGGCACGGCCGCCAGCAGCATCGGGGAAATGCGCACGAACATTTACGCCGGCTCCATCTTCAACTGGATGAGCGTGGACAACCAGCGCACCCGCCAGATGATGCCCGTGTCGGGTGCCACCCAGGATGTCATCCCGGGGGCGCCGGTCGAAGCCTACCTTTGGACCAACGGCTTCCGCCAGGGGCAGTATGAGGACAAATACTCCTATAGCGCCAACTGGGGCGACCAGCGCGTCTGGGGCTGGAGCAGCGTCACCAACAGCAGCCTGGGCTTCACGGGCAAAAACGTCGGCCTGTGGGACGTGTCCGCCAGTGTCGAATATCTGACCGGCGGTCCGATGAAGCGCGAGCTGATGTCCCACATGGGCAACACCATCCTGTACATGTTTGAGGGCAGCCACTACGGCGGCGGCACCGACAGCGGTTTCGCGGCCAACGAGACCTGGACCAAGGTCTACGGGCCCTACTTTGTTTACTGCAATAATATCCCTTCCACGGTCACCGACCCCGTGCAGGCCTCAACGGCGCTCTACGCCGACGCCCAGGCACAGGCCACAGCGCCACACCCCTGCCCGCCTTCAACCTCTGGATCGGCGGATATTTTCCCGGCATGTCTGACCCCGCCGTCGTCGGCCCGGCCGCCGATCCCGACCACGACGGCCTGCCCAATCTCCTCGAATACTTCCTCGGGACCGGACCCAACCAGCCCAACCCCACCGGCACTCTGACCTCCACCCCCGACGGGCACGGCAACCTCGTTCTCACCTTCCGGATGGCCAAGAACCTCGCCGGCGTCACCTATGCCATCCAGCAGTCGGCCGACCTTGCGACCTGGACCGACACCGGCGTCACCGCCGTCCAAACCGCCGATCAGGGCACCTACGTGGTCATGCAAGCCACTGTGCCCCAAGGTGCAGCCCGCCGCCTTTTCCTCCGTCTCGTCGTCACCTCGCCCTGAGAAGGAAAGCTTCAAACTAAGACAGTTAGTTTAATGATTTATATTTAATAGTAGCGTCATATACCCGCCCTGCTTCGCGTACATATGAGTGTTATTTATTTTAACATTTCATATAACCTAATTACCAGAAGTTAGGCGAGTGGATATATGATAGATATATTTGTTTATTTCATATATTGCAATTCCCTGAATTGCTGACTGGCAATCATTTGTTTCCAACTTGATCAGCCCTCCCGCCTGACTCTGGGATTGCATGGCTGCCAGCATTTTGACTAATTTATCGTC
>CAIQQB010000029.1 GCA_903873805.1 uncultured Opitutia bacterium
CCTTCAGGGCTTCCAAGCCGACCCGGGCTTTCAGATCGGGACTGTGCTGACGTCGTTTCTTTGACATAGGGATCGTTGTGCTGACTTTGGGTTAACGATCCGACCTGTCCAGTTTCCGGGGACCACCTCAGCATGAATCGGTTCCTACCGTATTCATCGGCCGTTTTACGGCCTAGCTTGAGGGTATTCTGCCGCTGTTTCCGAATCCGCTTGGGGGGTCGACAGATTTCATAACTATTATATGTATAATAAAATACATCTTAAGCCGGGGCGCGATCAAGCTGTTCCGCCAATATCTGCACATACTTTGGCTCCCCCGATCGGACAACCGGAAAACGCCGGCCGACAGCGCCATCCCGTCGCCGGATTATTTCCGGCGCCAGGCGGCGATGAACATGCCGTTGGCGTCGAGCTCGTGCGGCCAGAGGAATTGCGCTGACAATGGCTCCAGCTCGGGATGCGCGGTCGTGAAGGCATCGGCCACGGCGGTCGTCTCGCTGCGGGTGAGCGTGCAGACGGCGTAGACGAGCCGGCCGCCGGGTTTGAGCGAGCCGGCGACGTGGTTGAGCAGCGCGAGCTGGGTAGCGGCGAGCTCGCGGACGTCGTCCATCGTCGTCGTCCAGCGGGCGTGCGGATTGCGCTGCCAGGTGCCGACGCCGCTGCACGGCGCGTCGAGGAGGATGCCGTCGAATTTGGTTTTGGTGGGGAGCTTCGCCGAACCATCCCACAGCGCCGTGCGGTAGTTGAACAGCTTGGCGCGCGCGGCGCGGCGCTTGAGGGTGTCGAGGCGCTTGGCGTTGCGGTCGGTGGCCCAGATCAGGCCCTTGTTCTGCATGAGATCGGCCAGATGGAGCGTCTTGCCGCCCTCGCCGGCGCAGGCGTCCCACCAGGTTTCTCCGGGCTTGGGCGCGGCGGCGTGGCCGACGAGCTGCGAGGCGAGATCCTGGATTTCAAACGCGCCAGTCTTGAAGAGCTCCGTCTTGAACAGATCCTGGGTGCCGGTGAAACGCAGGGCATCCGCGAGGGGGTTTTGAGTTTCGAGTTTTGGGTTTTGCGTTGTGGCACCCAAACTCAGAACTCCGAACGCAGAACCCAAAACCTGGATGGGTGGCGCGACCTCACACGCAAAGAGCGCCTTGGCGGTGTCGGCCCCCTGGCCGGGCCGGGCGCGGATCCAGAGCGAGGGGTTGCGCTGGAGCTGCCGGAGATAGGCCGCCTTCGCGCTCGCGGTAATCGCGGCGGCTTCCTCGGGCGTCTGGCCCGCGGGGGCGGCGCCGGCGGGAGCGAAGCTGAGCTCATCCCAAATCCAAAGGGGCACGGCGCGCACGGCCAGTGTTTCGGCCTTGATGGATTTTGGGTCGGCGGTGTAGCGCTCGTGGAGGGCGACGGCAAACTCGAGGCGTTTCTGCGGGGAGGCCTTCGGGTCGAGCCAGGAGAGCCAGCGGAAATAGGCGAAAACCGTCAGGCTGATCGCGCGCCGGGCCGGCGGCTGGAGATAGCGGTGCCCTTCAAAATAAAAGCGCAGCGCCGTGTCGGCGCGCTGGTCGGCGGAGATGGCGGCGAGGACGTGCGCGGCGTGGTTGAGCGTGGCTTGGTCGGGCATCATGAAAGTGCGGAGTGAGAATGGTGGAGTGCGGAATTCCGGCGTCGGAACCTGCACCGAGTGGGCCAGCCTGCCGGGGCTGCGGTCATTCCGCAACCCGCATTCCGCCCTCCGCCATTCGGGTCACTTCCGCGCCCAGCGGCGGTCCTGCTTCAGCTCCAGCGGCCTCGTTTCCAGCTGCACGCCGGCGACCGCCGGATGGGCGCGGAGCTGTTGGAAGGCCGCGGCACTGAGCTTCCACGTCAGCGCGGTGCTCGCCTCCGCCACCGGCGCGATCCGGTCCTCAAAGAGGAAGGCCAGCGCCAGCCGGGTGTCCCCGGCCTGCCGGTTGACCGTGTCCCGCAGCAGCCGGAGGAAGTCCGGCAGCTCGGGGTGGCCGGGATGCAGCAGCCAGATGACTTTGCGCACGGCGGATGAGACGTGGGCTTCGAGCGGATAGCACTCCTTGACGTTGATGCGGGCACCGTCGTTGCCACCGATGATGTTGCCCTGCACGAGCACTGTGGCGTTTTCGGCCAGCACCGGGCCGTAGGCCGCGTAGGCGTCGGCGAACATGTTCAGCGCGACTGAGGCGTGCTTGGTCGCCAGGGTGAACGCCGCCCAGGGCCGGTTGTCCTTTTTGGAAAGTTTTTTCGCAATGTTGCTGGCGATGCCGCAGAGCCGGAACTCGACCCGGTCCGTTTGCTGGAGCAGTTCCTCGACGCTGAAGGTGTCGAGGCCCTCCGCGAGGCCCGCGAAGAGGTTCATCGGGTGGCCGGAGACATAGAAGCCGAGCAGCTCCTTCTCGAAGATGAGCCGGTCGGCGGAAGAAAAGTCCTCGTCGGTCTCAATTTGGGATTTTTGATTTTCGATTTTGGCGGGGCGGGCCGGAGCTTCTTCGGCCAGCATGTCCATGAAGCTGTGCTGGCCGGCAGCCTTGTCGCGGGCGTGGGCGCCGGCGGCGGCCATGGCAGCGTCGATGCCGTCGAAGAGTTTCTTGCGGGGCGCGCCGCTGAAGTCGAACGCACCGGTTTTGACGAGGTGCTCGAGCACGCGCTTGTTGATGGCGCGGCCGTCCACCCGGGCCATAAAGTTTTCGAAGTCGGCGAATGGCCCGTTGGCCTCGCGCTCGGCGATGATCCGCTGGGCCGCGAGCTCGCCGACCCCCTTGACCCCGGCGAGGCCGAAGCGGATCGCGGCACCGGCGGTGCCGCCGTTCTGGGTTTCGAGCTTTGGGTTTTGGGTTGCGGAACCCGGAGCCCCGAACTCCGAACCCCGAACTCCCGTGCGCAGCACCGGCGTGAACATCTCGCGGCTCTCGTTCACATCCGGCCCGAGCACCTTCAGCCCCATCGCCTCGCATTCGCCGACGAAGTGGGAGACCTTTTCGGCGTTGCCGAGCTCGGAGCTGAGCATCGCGGCCATGAACTGCACGGGATAGTTGGCCTTCAGGAAGCCCGTCTGGTAGCTGAGGATGGCATAGGCGGCGGAGTGCGACTTGTTGAAGCCATAGCCGGCAAACTTGTTCAGGATGTCGAAGATCGAGTTGGCGGTGGCGGCGTCGATGGCGTTCACGCGCTTGGCGCCCTCGACAAATTTGGTGCGCTCGGCGGCCATCGCCTTCTCGTCCTTCTTGCCCATCGCGCGGCGGAGCATGTCGGCCCCGCCCAGCGTGTAGCCCGCGATGATCTTGGCGGCCTCCATCACCTGCTCCTGGTAGACCATCACGCCGTAGGTCTCGCGGCAGACCTCCTCGAGCAGCTTGTGGGGAAACTTCACGGTGGCCGGATCCTTTTTGCCGCGGACGTAGTCGGGGATCCACTCCATCGGGCCGGGCCGGTAGAGCGCGATCAGTGCGACGATTTCGTCGATGGTCGAGAGGCCGATCTGGCGGCAGAGGTTCTGCATGCCGCCCGATTCCAGCTGGAACACGCCGGTGGTGCGGCCGGAATTGAGCAGGGCGAACGTCTTCGCGTCCTCCAGCGGAATGTTCTCGATGTCGAACTTCGGATCGGCGGTGCGGCGGATGTTTTCCACGGCGTCGGCGATGACCGTGAGGGTCTTGAGGCCGAGGAAGTCCATCTTGAGCAGGCCGAGTTTGCCGACGGCGTTCATGTCGAACTGCACGGTGACATCGCCCTCCTGCTCGGTGAGCGGGACGAATTCCTCGAGCGGCCGGTCAGTGATGATGATGCCGGCGGCGTGCTTGCCGGTGTTGCGGACCATGCCCTCGAGGACGAGCGCCTGGTCGTAGATTTTCTTCGTGACCGGGTTCTTCGCGACCTCGTCGCGCAGCTCGGCGGACTTCTTCAGCGCGTCGTCCAGCGAGATGTTGAGCTCGTCGGGGATCATCTTGGCGAGACGGTCGGCCTCGGCGTAGGGCAGGCTGTGGACGCGCGAGACGTCGCGGATGACCATCTTGGCGCCGAGCGTGCCGAAGGTGATGATGTTGGCGACGCAGTCCTTGCCGTATTTCTGTCGGACGTAGTCGATGACCTCGCCGCGGCGACGCATGCAGAAGTCGATGTCGAAGTCGGGCGGCGAGACGCGCTCGGGGTTGAGGAAGCGTTCGAAGAGCAGCTTGAACCGGAGCGGGTCGAGATTGGTGATGCCGAGCAGGTAGGCGACGATGCAGCCGGCGCCGGAGCCGCGGCCGGGGCCGACCGGGATGCCCCGGGCCTTGGCCCATGCGATGAAATCCCAGACGACGAGGAAGTAGTCGATGAAACCCGTCGTGGTGATGACGCTCAGCTCGTAGTCCAAACGCTCGCTGAGCGTTTGGATGAGTACGGAGTGCGGAGTGGGGAGTGCGGATTTGTCCGCGGAAGAAACTGGGGCGGCGGCGCCCTCGCCACCGTTGGTCGCAGAGCGGGGTGGGGGCACCCCGCCTACATCGGATGGCGGGGCGTATTCGACGCCGTAGCGGGTCTTCAGCCCGGCGAGGCAGAGCTCGCGCAGGTAGCCCGCGCGGTCGGTCTTCGACGAGACCTCCGGCGGCAGCGGATATTTCGGGTAGCGCTCGCTGCCCTTGGGAAACGGAATCGCGAGGTCGCACATCTCGGCGACGAGGCGGGTGTTCGGCACCGATTCCGGCACCTCGGCGAACACCTTCGCCATCTCGTCGCGCGACTTCAGGTAGAACTGCTGGCTGTCGAAACGCATCCGTTTTTCGTCCGCGATCTTGGCCCCGGTCTGGATGCAGAGCATGGCATCATGCGGGCCCGCGTCCGATGCGCGCACATAGTGGACGTCGTTGGTGCAAATGACCTTGAGCCCGAATTCCTCGCCGAGCTTGAGCAGGCCCGGGATGATCTGGCGCTGTTCGGCCAGGCCGTGGTCCTGGATCTCGACGAAATAGTTTTCGCGGCCGAAGATCTCGACAAACCGCCCGCAGGCGGCGCGGGCCTCGTCGTAGCGGTCGTGGAGCAGGTGCTGCGGCACGAGCGACGCCAGGCAGCCGGTAAACCCGATCAGTCCCTCGGCGTGGCGGGCGAGGGTTTCGAGATCGGTGCGGGGCTTGTAGTAGAAGCCCTTGAGGTGGGCGTCGGACACCAGCTTGAGCAGGTTCTGGTAGCCGGTGAGGTTTTTTGCGAGCAGGCCGAGATGGAAGATGGTCTTGCCCTCGTCGGAGCGGCCCTGCCGGTCGAGGCGTGAACCGGCGGCGAGGTAGAGCTCGCAGCCGATCAGCGGCTTGATCCCTTTGGACTTGGCGGTGTTGTAGAAGTCAATCGCACCAAACAGGTTGCCGTGGTCAGTCAGGGCGAGTGCGCCCATGCCGAGCTCGGCCGCCCGGTCCATCAGCCGGTCGATGCGGCAGGCGCCGTCCAGCAGGCTGAAGTCACTGTGGACGTGGAGGTGGACGAAATCTTGGGCGGCGGACGACACGGTGCAGCCAGCCAAGCCCGACGCGTTCGGCGCGCAAGGACGAAAGCCGTTTTTCGGGACAATGCCGGACCGGAAAAATGCCATTGACGCGCGTCCCGCGGTTTGGCCTAGTGGTCGGCTTTTCCGCCAACTTTCGCCAACACCTGCCTGACCCAACATGTCCATCGAAATCCGAATTCGCAAAAACGAGCCTGTGGATCGCGCCCTGCGCCGCATGAAGAAGAAGCTCGAGCGCGAGAACATCATCAAGGGCGTCCGCGCCAAGCGCTACTACGAGAAGCCCTGCGAAAAACGCCGCCGCAAGAACAAGGTCATGGCCTTCACCGCCATGCTGCGCCGCCGTTACGCGGAGTAATCCGACCGTCTTTTTCGTTTTGATCGAGCCGCGCCCCCGGGTCATTTCGGGGGCGCGGCTGTTTTTTAAGGTTGTTAGCAGTTGGCCGGGGCGCTTTTGATGTTTGCCTTCACGTGAAGCCCACGCTTGCCCTGTCCACCAGTTGGAACTCCTTCCGCCACCCCGACGGCTATGCGATGCTGCGGGAGATTGCCGACCTGGGCTTCACCCATGCCGAACTGAGTCACGGCATCCGCATCGTTCTGGTGCCTGGCATCATGAAGGCCCTCGAGGAGGGCTTCATCAAGATCAGCACCACGCACAATTTCTGTCCGCTCCCGACCGGCATCGTGCAGCCGGCGCCGAACTTGTTCGAGCCGTCGGCCAGCGAGGAACGCGAGCACGACCAGTGGCTGCGGCAGACGAAGCGCTCGATCGACTTCGCGGCCAAGGTCAAGGCGCGCCTGCTCGTGGTGCACCTGGGGAGCGTTAAGTTTTTCTGGCTGAATCCCGCCCGCAAGCTGCAGGCGTATCTCGATTCCCATCCCGACACCAAGGTGCCCGGCGATCCGGTGTACGAGGCGATGTTGCGCAAAGCCGTGGCGAAGCTGCGCCAGCGGATGGGCCCGTATTGGGACCAGGTGCAGGCGAGCATTGCCGAGATCAGCGGCTATGCGGCCAACCAGAATGTGGGGCTCGGGTTTGAGAACCGGGAGAAGTTCGAGGAGCTGCCGCTCGACGGCGATTTCAACGAGCTGCTGGACGCGGTGCCCCAGCCGAACACCTGCGGCTACTGGCACGACACCGGCCACGCCAACATCAAGCATCACCTCGGCCTGCTCAACCATCGCACGCACCTGGAAAAGATGGCCCCGCGCCTGCGCGGCTTCCACTTGCACGACGTGAGCCAGGAGGGCAAGGACCACACCCCGATCGGCACCGGCCGGGTGGATTTCAAGATGGTCAGCGAGTTCTTTCGCCCCGAGCATCTGCTCACGCTCGAGTTCAGTCCGCGCGTCACCATCGACGAGGTCCGCTGGTCGAAGGAGCGGATGGAAAAGCTGATCGCCGAAGCCCCGGGCCTGGCGTGAGCGCTTGAGAGTGGAACGCGACGTCCCCGGCGCGTTTTCCGATGTGCTGTGATTCCGATGTTGGGGCGCAGACTTGCTGTGCCCTTCCGTTTTCCGATGTTGCCCTGCACGTGAGCGCAGTAACAACCGTAGGGCTCGACCTTGCGTCGAGCCTTGCCCGGCCCATCGTAGCGGAAACCGTGAGGTTGTCGGCCGTGGACGAAACCGGGGCGAGGGCGCCCCGGCCCCATAAAAACAGGAATCACCTTTTGCCGCCAGCGTAGCATGGGCATCCTGCCCATGCTCAGGAAACACGGGCAGGATGCCCGTGCCACCCGGTCAAGGCCGCGTCACCAGTTGCCGATGTCGTCGAGCGTGTCCGCGATTTGATCGGCACCCTTCGAGAATAGATCGTAGCCGTCTTTGTTGTGCGTGCCGGGGAAACGATAAACATATGGCTGCTTCCAAGGGTCGATTGACGGTGCTTCAAGGTACGGCCCCTTCCAAGTGGCTGCCTTGCCGCCAGGGGGACTGAGCAACGCTTTCAAACCTTCTTCCGATGTTGGATACTCACCCATGTCGCGTTTATAGTTTGTTAACGCGACATTTCCGCTGAGGACGAATCCATGCACGATCTCTGATGCTTTCTCCAATTGTGCTCGAACATCGTTCTGTCCAGTCCGTGTGACAAAAAGAAGCGCCAATCCGAGAAATAGGAGCAGTGAAATCAACCAGAACGCTCCGGAAGCACGGCTATACTGTCGGCATATGATTCGCTCGGGCGTTTGCATGGATTGCCTACCCTTCAAGACGCCAAACCCCCTCCTCAGGTCTCCCGCAAAATCTCCCCAACCCACCGCCGGTGCGGGCCGGAGAGCGTGAGCGCGCCAAGCTCCGCCAGCGGCACCCACACGAGCCCGGCCGCGAGTTTTCCGCGCGGTGGTGACACGGCGTAAATCTTTTCCGTAATCGCGAAGCGCGTGATGGCGCGCTTCTTCTCCGCGAGCAGTTTGCCCGCCGCCACCCGAGCATCGGTCAGTCCTGCTTGCTCCGCTGTCGGCAGTTCGTGCTGGTGCGCGAGCCGGCGGGCATCCGCCGCGGCCCGGTGCAACAGCAGCGCGCCACGCCGCACGCACCACACGCGCGTGACTTCGCGCCGCTCAATCTTTTTCGCCGCGAGCCGGGGAAAGCTCTCCGGCTCGCCCGTGCGCGCCCCAGCGCAGAACGTGCGCACGGGACACGTCAGGCAGAGCGGCTGCTGGCGCAGGCACACGGTCGCGCCCAACTCCATCATCGCCTGATTGTGGTCGCCCGGCGCATCGGAGTTGACCAGCGCATCGGCCAGCGGCGTGAAGGCCTTGGCCGCACTGGCACTGTCGCGGAACGCCGTGGCATCGGCCATCAGCCGCGCCAGAATGCGGACGACATTGCCATCCACGCACGCCACCGGCTCGCCGAACGAGATGCTGGTGATCGCCGCAGCCGTGTAGGGACCGACGCCCGGCAGTTCGCGCCACTCCGCCGGCGTGCGGGGCGGCGTGGGCAACACCGCCACAGCTTGAGCGAGGCGGTGCAGGTTGCGGGCCCGCGAGTAGTAGCCGAGGCCCTCCCAGAGCTTGAGCACGCGGGCCTCGCGCGCGGCGGCGAGCGCGGCGAAGTCCGGCAGCGCCTCCAGCCAGCGCGCGAAGTAGGGCAGCACGGTCTTCACCTGCGTCTGCTGGAGCATGAACTCGCTCACGACCGTCCGGTAGAGCGTCGGCGTCTCCCGCCACGGCAGCCGCCGGGCGTGGACGCGATACCAGCCGAGCAGCGCCTGCTGGAAGCCGGCCCGGGCCGCGGGGAGTGAAACGGAGTGATTGGCCACAAAAAACACAAAGAGCCACAAAAAGGCCGGAGAATAAAGGGCAATGACGCATTGCCACGGAATGCCTAAAGAATGGGTGATCGCTTTGCATCGCAGAATCCCGCTTCTCCCGTAGCGGGCTACGAGGAGTGTGTAGCCCGGCTCGGGAGAGCCGGGATCCAACCGCGGAGTCGCGGTTACTGCGTTCCTCAGATATCGCCTCCAGGCGGTAAAGCGCTCCACGCCGACCTCGGACGCCACGGAGTGACGTCCCTACCCGAAACACCCGAGTGCGTTCAATCGGCGCGTTTTCTTTTCGTGCCTTTTGGTGTTTTTTGTGGCCATTAAATCCATGCCCAAGCCGCCCCCTGACGAGGAAAAGCCCAAGAAGCTCGCCTCCTACACCGCCAAGCTCGACGACGTGCAGATGGAGAAGCTCCGCGCCATCTGCGAGGCGCGCGGCTGGCTGGCCTTTGAGGTCGCCTACGCCCGTTTCGCCTTCAAGGCCGACCATGCCAAGGTCAACGTCACCGCTTACGAGAGCGGCAAGGTGGTGGTGGCCGGGAAGGGCACTGAGGAGTTTGTCACCATGACGCTCGAGCCCGAGGTCGTTGGCGCGGCCCGGCTCGGCTACGACGAGGTGCGGCACCCGGACTGGTTCGAGGCGCACGCCGGGCTCGACGAGAGCGGCAAGGGCGACTTTTTCGGACCGGTGGTCGCGGCGACCGTCATCGCCGACAAGTCCGCGATCGAGGCCTGGCGCGCCGCGGGGGTGCAGGATTCCAAGAAGATCGCCGAGAGCCAGATCATCAAGCTGGACCAGCTCATCCGCGAGACTCGCGGCGTGGCGGTGCGCACCTGTCTCTGCGGGATGCCGAAATACAACGAGCTGATGTCGCGCCCGGGCGCGAATCTCAACCGCCTGCTCGCCTGGCAGCACGCGACGGCGCTGGAACAGGCGCTGGGGCAGAAACGCGTGCCGTGGGGGCTGCTCGACCAGTTCACCAAGCAGCCGCTCGTCCAGCGCGAGCTGACGAAGAAGGGCGTGAAGGATTTCGACCTGCGGATGCGCACCCATGCCGAAGAGGACCCGGTGGTCGCGGCCGCCTCGGTCGTCGCCCGCGCGGAGTTCGTGCGGCAGATGCACACGCTGTCCAAGAAGTTTGGCGCCAAGCTCCAGAAGGGCGCCGGCCCGCTGGTGAAAGTGCAGGCACACGAGATCATCGAAAAATTCGGCGCCCGGGCGCTGGGTGATTTTGCCAAGCTGCATTTCCGGACCGCCTACGAGGTGGTCTCCGCCGCCGGCAAGCTCGGCGAGCTGCCGCTGCCGGAGCCGAAGGAAAGGACGGAGTGGAATTGAACGGGAACTGCGTATGAACGCGAATGGGCACGAATATTTGGAAGCGAGCGCAGTGAACGTTGTCGCCCTGTGCGTGAGCGCAGGGAATCCGGGCGCATCCAAACGCAGCAACGCGAACCTCCCGCCTCTCCCGAGGCGGGCTAGGCGGAGTGTCTTGGCGGGGCCAAGGCCGAAATCATTCGCGTGATTTCGCGTCCATTCGCGGTTACCAATCCACCCCATGCCCAAGCGCCGCCAGCTCCGCGCCTTTGACCTGAAACAGGTCCAGGGCTTCACCAGCCTCATCGGGGTTGACGAGGCGGGGCGCGGCGCGCTCGCGGGGCCGGTGGTCGCCGCTGCGGTGGTGGTGAACGCGGCGTTCTTGGAGAGTCGCTGGGTCCTGACCAAGGCGGGCCGGGTCAACGATTCCAAGCAGCTGACGCCTGACGACCGGGCCGAGCTGTTTGAGGAGTTCGAGGCGCTCGCCGCCTCCGGGCAGATCTACGCGAACCACGGCGCCGCCGATGTCGCCGAAATCGAGCAGTTCAACATCCTCGGTGCGACCAAGCTGGCCATGCGCCGCGCCCTCGAGGCGATCTATCCGCCGTCGGCGTTCGAGCAGCGGACCGAACCCGATCTCTTCGCCAGTGAGGAGGACGTGCGCAGCTTCCAGCCGCAGGTGTCCGCGCGCATCCTCGTCGACGGCCTGCGCCTCCGGCATTTTCCTTATCCGCACACTCCCCTGGTCAATGGCGATGCCCGGTCGCTCTGCATCGCAATGGCCAGCATTGTGGCCAAGGTCACCCGGGACCGGCTGATGAACGAGCTCGACGCCAAGCATCCCGGCTACGGCTTTGCGCAGCACAAGGGCTACGGCACGGAGGAGCACCGTGAGGCCGTCCTGCGCCTTGGCCGCTGCCCCCAGCACCGCGAACTCTTCCTGCGCAAGCTGCTCGCCAAGCGCATCGACCCGGCCCAGCTGGACCTGTTTGGCTAAATGCGGATTGCGGACTGCGAAATGGGGAATAGAAATCCCATCCAGTAGGATGATCACCCGCATTCGACGCCTGCCTCTGCCACTCCGCATTCCGCACTCCCCGCTCCGCACTTCTCCGATGTCCGGCAAGAAAAACACCTCCCTCGACCGCGTGCTCGGGCGGCTTGACTCACTCGACTCGGTCAACCTTGCCAACCTGGTGCAGCGGCTGGCGCGTGAGCGGGGGCTGTTCGAGGATATTTTCAACACCCTGCAGGAGGGCGTGCTCGTCATCACCTCCGATGGGGAGATTGAATACGCCAACGCCGCCGCCCGCCGGCTCGTCGGCGTCGGGGACGGCGAACTGGCCGGCGAAACTCTCTGGCGCCTGGTCCCCGGCCTGCGCCCTTCGCTGGGCACAGTCTTCGACGAGGCCGCGGGCGGGGCGGCCCTGCCGGTCATGGCCCGCGAGTTTGAGCTGACCTATCCGGAGCCGCGCACCGTGCGGCTTTACATGGTGCCGTTCCGCGGCACCGGACGAGACGCTGCCCGGCGGTTCGCCGTCATTCTCACCGACATCACCCGGGACAAGCAGTCGACCGCCGCCCGGATCGAGGACGAGCGTAACGCCTCGGTGCGACTGCTGGCCGCCGGTGTCGCGCACGAACTGGGCAACCCGCTCAATTCGCTCACCATCCACCTCCAGTTGATCGAGCGGAAGCTGAAGAAACTGAAACTCGCGAAGGGGGCCGACGCCGAGGCGCTGGCCGGCTCGATCCGGATCTGCCGCGACGAGGTGGCCCGGCTCGACGGCATCATCACCCATTTTCTCGAGGCGCTCCGCCCGCGTCCGCCGGATTTGGCCGAGACGGACTTGGCCGAGGTGCTGGCCGAGGTGCTCCGCTTCCAGCAGCGCGAGCTGGAGGACCGCGGCATCGCGGTCGAGGCCGAGACGCCGGCGAAGCTGCCGCCCGTCATGGCCGACCGCAACCAGCTCAAGCAGGTGTTTTTCAACCTCGTCAAGAACGCGGTCGAGGCCATGCGCCCGGGCGGCCGCCTGCGCATCCGGACGCGGGTGGACGACAGCAATGTGTATCTTCTTTTTGGTGACAACGGCAGCGGCATCCGGGCCGAGGACCTCGGCAAGCTGTTCCAGCCCTACCAGTCCACCAAGGCCGGCGGCAGCGGTCTGGGCCTGATGATCGTGCAGCGCATCATGCGCGGGCATGGCGGGCAGGTGAGCCTGGAGAGCAAGGCCGGCGTCGGGACCGTGGTGACCCTGCAGTTTCCCCAGAAGAACCGACGGGTGCGGATGCTGCGGAGCTGAGCGCGCCGAGCGTTCAGGCTTTTCGCCAGAAACGTCCGCCCCAATCGATGGTGACCAGCGTTTCGGTGAGTCCGTGCTGGTGGCGGTAATCTTCGACCGCCTGCCGGCAGCCGGGAACCGCCCCGTAGTCGTCGATGATGCAGAAACCGCCGGGCGAGAGCTTCGGGTAGAGCGCGGTGAGCGTCTCCATGGTCGAGCTATACATGTCGCCGTCAAGGCGCAGCACCGCGAGCCGTTCGATGGGCGCGGCGGGCAGCGTGTCCTTGAACCAGCCCGGAAGAAATACCACCTGCGCGTCGAGCAGGCCATATTTCTTGAAATTCGCCGCCACCTCCTCGGCGGAGACTGCCAGAAACTCAAACGTGTGGTGCCGGTCGCCGCGGTCGGCCGGGTAGCTGGACTCGTCCGGCGGGGGCAGGCCGGCAAATGAGTCAGCGACGAAGACCCGCCGGTCGGTGACTCCGTGTACGGCCAGCACGGCGCGCATCAGGATGCAGGCGCCGCCGCGCCAGACCCCGGCCTCGAGCAAATCTCCGGGCACCCCTTCGCGCAGCACGGTCTCGATGCAGGTCTGCACGTTGTCCAGCCGTACCAGGCCAATCATCGTGTCGGCGTAGTCCGTCGGCCAGGTGAGCCCCTCCCGCCGCTCCGCCGGCGTGTGCGACCAGTCGTGCATCAGCCTGAGCCGCCGCCGCGCCAGCAGCCGGTCGAGCCAGCGGACGACGGTGCGCTTCCACGCGGGCCGGCGGAAATTGAGGCGGGCCAGCGGCACCGGCGGCTCGGGCCAGAGCGTGAACGACAAGGTCCGTTTCAGCAGGTCGAGATAACGGTCGTGGGTGTCGGGTGATCCCATGGCCCCATTGCGGGGGATAACCCCGGAGGGTCAAGCCGGCTTGGACCCTCGACGCTCACGGCGGCTGACCTCGTAGGGTTTCGGCTTGTCCTGCCCGGTCGCGCCCGCACAGGCTACCGGGGCAATGCCAGCATGGCCGACCCCAACCTGCGGCAGGATACGATCCCCGTCGCCGTGCTTCCCCGGCAGCGTAGCCGTCTCCGTCTGCGGCCGGCCCGGCTGGCTCTCCTTGCCCACCCAAAACATGCGCCTTGGCTCCACCCTCCTCACCCTGTTCATCACGGGTGCCACCCTTCTGGCCGCCGACGCGACGACCTCGTTCAAATTTGAATTTGGGCCCGGACCCAGCCGGCCGGATGTCCTGCAGGTCAAAGCCGATATGGCTTACAATCCGGAGCGCGGCTACGGCTTTGAACCGGGAACCACCGTTCAGAGCGTCGAGAGCGGCGGGGCGGACGCTCCGCACCGTGGTTTTGTTACCGCGGCGGCCCCGTTTCGCTTTTCCGTCGCGGTCCCGGAGGGCAACTACCGGGTCACCGTCACGCTGGGCGATGCCGCCGGCGAGGCCACCACGACTGTAAAGGCCGAGGCCCGCCGGCTCATGCTTGAGCGCATCCACACCGCCGCCGGGGAATTCGTCACCCGTTCATTCAATGTCAGCGTGCGCCGCCCCGTGCTGCCGGACGGCACGAAACTCACGCTCGACGTCCAGGAGATCAACGCTCAGGGCGAGCTGCTGTCTCCGACCTGGGACGACAAGCTCACGCTCCAATTCAGCGATGCGCGTCCGGCGGTCGCCGCGGTGACCGTCGAACCGGCGCCGCCGGGACTCACCACCGTGTATCTGATGAGCGACTCGACGGTGACCGACCAGCGCACCGAACCCTACGGCACCTGGGGGCAGATGCTGCCCCGCTGGTTCGGACCGGGGGTGGTGGTGGCCAACTACGCCGAGTCCGGCGAGACCCTGAAAGCCTTCCGGGCCGAGCACCGCTTTGAGAAGATCCTGAGCCAACTCCAGCCGGGCGACTACGTGCTCATGCAGTTTGGGACGAACGACCTTAACAAGACCGGCCCCAATGCCATCTGGCCCGAGGGCTATCCGTTGCGGGACTGGTCGAACTCTTACGTCGAGGGCGAGGACTACAAGAACCAGCTCAAGCACTACGCCGCCGAAGTGAAGGCGCACGGGGGCATCCCCGTGATTGTCTCGCCCATGACCAAGATCGACCGGACATCCGGCGCAATCAACGTCAACGGCCTGCGCCACTACCCGCAGGACGCGATGGACGCCGCCAGGGAAGCGGGGGTCGCGAGCATCGACCTGAACGCCCTGAGCATCGCCGTCTGGCAGGGTCTCGGCCCCGCGCTCGCGCCGCGCGGCACGGTGGACGGCCTGCACTCCAACACCTA
Organism: uncultured Opitutia bacterium; assembly: GCA_903873805.1. Classification (GTDB taxonomy): domain Bacteria; phylum Verrucomicrobiota; class Verrucomicrobiia; order Opitutales; family Opitutaceae; genus CAIQQB01. The sequence continues at coordinate 14,623 of CAIQQB010000029.1, forward strand.
TGGCGGTTACCTGCTATCGCGCTGCATCGTCGAGGGCATCCGGCAGGCGAAACTTGGCCTCGCGAAATTCCTCACGGACGACGCCGGTACCTTCGACCCCAAACACCCGCAGCCGCTGCCGGACGATTTCAAGCTACCCCTCGAGCCGCGACCGGCCGGCGGCCCCGGTGGTCGCCGCGGTCGCAGTGGTCCCGCGGCCCCGGTGGCACCGACCGCAACTCAGCCGGCTGCGCCCGCAACTGCGCCTTCAGCCTCACAGCCCTCGTCCGCCGCGAATTGAGGTAGGGCGAACCCTCTGGGTGAGCCGCCGCGCTCACGGCTCGGTGGGGACGCCTCGCCCTACCCATCATCACTTTCCTAAAACCCCATGAAAACCCGCCTTCTTCTTCTCGCGCTTGCCCTCGCCAGTCCGCTCCACGCCCAGCCCGTTTCGCCAGTGCGTGTGACGGTCCTCACCACGGAGCATTTCGTCAATCCCGTCGGCCTCGGCGACACTGTGCCGCGGCTCTCCTGGAAACTGCAGTCCGACCGGGCCGGCGAAAAGCAGACCGCCTACGAGGTTCACGCGTCGTCGACCCCTTTCACCCCGGCGATGACGGGCAATCTCTGGGAGTCGGGCAAGGTCACCTCCGATCAGTCCGTTCTGGTGCCATGGGGCGGCCAGCCGCTCGCCTCGCGGGCGCGGGTTTGGTGGAGCGTACGCGTCTGGGACAAGGATGGTGTGCCGTCCGCCTGGAGCGCGCCGGCTACGTTCGAACTGGGCCTGCTCAACCCCGCCGCTGACTGGAAGGGCCAGTGGATCACCGTCGCCCTTCCGCGTTTTGACATGGTGCAGGATTCACTTTCCAAGGCCAATTGGATCAACGCCGGCTCCACCGCCAACCAGGCCGCCGGCATCCGTTACGTGCTCGAGCTGCCGGCCGATGCGAAGATCGCCGGTGCGACCATTGACGCCATCGCCGATGGCATCGTCTCCCTTTATGCCAACGGGCAGGCCACGCTTCAGGGCTCCAGCAGCCATACGGCGCCGTTCCACGCCAATTTCGGCCAGCAGCTCAAGCCGGGCAAAAATATCATCGCGCTCGGCGGTGCCGCCGTCCGCCTTTCACGCGGCGGCGGGCGCAATGCCATCGCCGCCCACGGTGTCGTCGAACTGGAGAACGGTACGCGCATCGAGTTCAACACCGACGCCAGCTGGAAGGCCGCGATCATCGCCACGCCCGTCGTCGGCCGGCGCGGCGGACCCGGCGCGGGTGGTCCCGCCGCGGGCGCCGTCGCGACCGCCCCGGTGGGCGTCACGGGCAACTGGTTTGAGCCCGCGTTCGACGACTCCACCTGGGCCGCCGCCACCGTGCTCGGGCCCTACGTCGCCCAGCCGCTCACTGGCGACAGCGGCAGCCTGATCGGGCCGGGCCGTTACCTGCGGAAAACTTTCACCGTGAAAGGCCCGGTGGCCAAGGCCCGCCTCTACTCGACCGCGCTCGGCACCTACGAGGCGTCCATCAACGGCCATCGCGTCAACGACCACCAGCTCGATCCCGGCTTCACCGACTACTACAAGCGCGTGATGGTGCAGGCCACCGATGTCACCGCGCTGCTGACCCCCGGCCGCAACGCCCTCGGCGCCGTCCTCGCCGACGGCTGGTTCGCGGGCCGCGTCGGCTGGATGGGCCTCGCGCAGTTCAAGGCGCAGCTCGGCGACCATCCCCTGTTCAACGCCCAGCTCGAGATCACCTACGACGACGGCACCTCCGAGATCATTCCCACCGACCCGACCTGGAAGGGCGGCCCCGGTGATGTGCTCGGCTCCGACGAGCAGCTCGGCGAGGTGATTGACGGGCGCAAGTCCGCCGGCTGGGACCAGACTTCCTTCGATGACAGCGCGTGGACCGCCGCCACCGCCGAGGACCGCCCCACCGTCGCCCTCGACCCGCAGCGCGGCCCGCCTGTGCGCCAGCTTGCCCAGCTCACCCCGAAGAAAATTACCCGCCAGGGCAATGTCTGGCTCGTCGACTTTGGCCAGAACATGGTCGGCCATGTTCGCCTCTCCGCGCGCGGCCCCGCGGGCGCGGTCATCACCGTCAGCCATGGAGAGATGCTCAATCCCGACGGCACACTCTTCACTGAGAACCTCCGCCCCGCTATCTCGCTCGACACGTTCACGCTCCGGGGGGCCGGCGTGCGCGAGACCTATGAGCCCCGCTTCACCTTCCACGGGTTCCGTTACGCCGCCGTCACCGGCTATCCCGGCGAACTCACCCCCGCCGACATCCACGGCATCGTCGTCGGCTCCGACACTCCGCGCATCGGCCAGTGGGAGTCCTCCAACGCTGACCTGAACCAGCTTTATTCCAACATCATCTGGGGCCAGCGCGGCAACTTCGTCAGCATCCCCACCGACTGCCCGCAGCGCGACGAGCGCCTTGGCTGGATGGGCGACGCTCAGGTCTTCGCCCCCACCGCCGCGCTCAACACCGACGCGGCCGGCTTCTTCACCAAATGGATGCGGGACGTGAATGACGCCCAGAACGCCGCCGGCGATTACGCCACCGTCGCCCCGCGCGTGAACCAGGCCAACGCCTACCCCGTCTGGGGCGATGCCGGCGTCATTGTCCCGTGGACGATGTATGCCGCCTACGGCGACCGGCGGTTTCTCGCGGACAGCTACGACTACATGAAGCGCTACGTGGACTTCCTGGCGGGCACGGCGAATAACTTCATTGTCAGTACCACCTCGGTCGGCGACCACCTCGCGCCGGTGGCCACGCCGGTGCCGATCATGGACACGTCCTATTTCGCGAACTCCGCGCACCTCCTCGCCAAGTCGGCCGCATTGCTCGGCAAGACCGAGGACGCCGCCAAGTATGACGAGCTTTATCACAACATCGCCGCCGCGTTCACGGCGACCTTCGTCAAACCCGACGGCACGATCTCGGGTGGGGCGGTTGGCGGCGGCGGGCGCGGGGCCGGCTTCGGTGCCGGGGCGGGGGCGGGCGCCGGCGCGGCCCGGGGCGGAGTGGCTGGAAGCCCCAATGGCACGCAAACTTCGTTTATCGTTTCACTGACCTTCGATCTCGTGCCCGCCGAGCTCCGCCCGCTCATCGCGCAGCATCTGGCCGCCGACGTGGAGAGCCGCGGGCATCTGTCCACCGGCTTCCCCGGCACCGGTCTGCTCAATCCCGCTCTCACCGCCATCGGCCGGTCCGATCTCGCGTGGCAGCTCATGCTTACCGACACCTATCCTTCGTGGCTCTTTCCCGTGAAGAATGGCGCGACCACGATGTGGGAGCGCTGGGATGCCTGGACGCCCGAGCGCGGCTTCCAGGCCTCCTCGATGAATTCCTTCAACCACTACTCCTTCGGCGCGGTGGGCCGATGGATGTATTCTGGCGCGGGCGGAATTGTGCTCGACGAGGAGCACCCTGGCTACAAGCACTTCACCCTCGCGCCGCAGTTCACCGACAAGGTCTCCTACGTCAAAACCAGCCTGGACACGCCCTACGGCGTGATCGCCTCCCACTGGCACGCGGAGGGTGCGCAGATGGTCTACGACGTGACGGTCCCGCCCAACACCACCGCGGACCTCGTGCTGCCCGTCCGTCCGGATTCCGTCCGCCAGAACGGCCAGCCAATCGCGGCGACCGGGACGACCACGCGGCTGCCGCTGGTTGCCGGAACTTGGCAGTTTGCCTTTCCCCGCAGCGCGCTCCCGTAGCGCCTGCCGGGCGGGTCCGGCTTAGGAGTATTCGCGGCGGAGGTTGCTGGGGAGTAGGCCGAGCTCCTCACGGTATTTGGCGACTGTGCGCCGGGCAATGGTGATGCTGCGGGCGAGCAGCTTGGCGACAATCTCCTGGTCGCTGAGCGGATGGCTGCGGTCCTCGGCGGCGATGAGCTCGCCGATCATTTCCTTCACGCTGGTGTTGGAGACGGCGGCAGCGCCACTGTCCGACTGGTAGCCGGGAGTGAAGAAATACTTGAAATCGAAGACGCCGTGCGGGGTCTTGAGATACTTATTGGCGATGGCGCGGCTGACCGTTGTTTCATGCACGCCGACCGCATCGGCGATCTGGGTCATGGTGAGCGGGCGCAGCTTGGAGACACCGTGTTCGAAGAACTCACCCTGCACATTGAGGATCTCGCGCGTGATGCGCTCGATCGTCTGCTGGCGCTGGGCGATGGAATTGATCAGGAACTTGCCCGAGCGCATGCGCTCGCGCAGGTAGTCCCGCTCCGTCCGGGAGAGCGTGCCGCGGGCGATCATCTCGCGGTAGGTGCTGGAAATCCGCAGCCGCGGGATGTAGTCGCTGTTGAGATGGATCTTCCAGACGTCCCCATCCTTCTCGACGGTGACATCGGGCACGACAACCCGGTTGCTGTCCTCGGCAAACCGGCGGCCGGGCGCGGGGTCGAGGGTGCCGATCTCCTCAATGGCGGCCTGCACGTCGTCCATGGCGGCGCCGGCCTTCCGCGCTATATCAGGGATGCGCCGGCGGGTGAGGAGTTGAAAATGGTCGCGCACGATGCGGGCGGTGAGCGAATCCCCGCGGCCCTTGGCCTGCAGCTGCAGGAGCAGGCATTCCCCGAGGTTCTGCGCGCCGATGCCGGTTGGCTCAAAGGTTTTCAGCAGGCGGACCGCCTCCTGCACAGCGTCCAGCGGCAACCCGGCCTGCAGGGCGAGGTCGGACGGTGTCTGGGTCAGGAAGCCGCGGTCGTCCAGGCTGCCGACCAGCGTGCCGAGCGCGGTGAAGACCGGCGGGGGCGCGTCGACGAGCTCGGCCTGGCGCATCAGGTGCTCCTGCAGGGAAGTCTCGGTGACCAGCGAGTCGAAGAAATGCTGCCGCTTCTCGGCGTCCTCGCTGGTGAACGGCTGCGAGCCGCCGGCCGAGGCGAGGTGGTCGCGCCAGTCGTTGTCCAGCTTGGTGAGAATCTCGAATTCCTTGGAGAAATCCATCTCCTCGCCGCGCTCGCCCTCGCCGCCGGTATCGTTGTCGGCCGCACTGTCCGAGGTTTCCTTGTCGATGCTCACGCCGTCCATCGGTAGCTCTTCGAGGGTCGGATTGTTCTGCAGTTCCTCCTGGATCACCGAACGCAGGTCGAGGGCGGCGACCTGGAGGATCTTCAGCGAATGACGCAACTGCGGCGCCAGGACGAGGGAGTGCGTCTGGCGTTGGCGGAGGTCGTGGCTGAACCCGGGGCCGCTCATGTCAGTGATGGGCGTGCACTAGGTGGGCGGGGTGAGAGTGAAGGCAGGGGTGATGCCGGGCTCGCGGTGGCCCATCAGTTCCTTGAGGTAGACGCCGAGTTTTTCGTTGGTCGGGCCGTAGCCGTCACTGTAGAGGTAGACCTCAAGGTCGTTGAGGATTTCGCTCGCGCTTTGGTAGCGCAGTTCCCGGTCGCGCTGGAGGGCTTTTTGGATGATGACCTCGAGCTTGGGGTTGATGTCGGGGCGGAGGGTCGAGAATTTCGGGATCGGCAGATGCAGAATGTTTTGCCGGGACTCCAGCCGGTCATGGGCCCGGAAAATGTTTTGCCCCAGCAGCAGCTCCGTGAGGACAATGCCGAGCGGAAACAGGTCGGCGCGGGCGTCCGTGACGCGCTTGTCCGCCTGCTCAGGGGAAAGGTACTCGTCCTTGCCGGCGATGACCTGACCTTCTTCGTTGTACATCAGGTCGAGGGCCTTCGCGATGCCGAAGTCGGTGAGCTTCACGTCGCCCTCGAAGGCCAGCATGATGTTCTTGGGGCCGATGTCGCGGTGCACGATGCCGAGCAGACGGCCGTCGCGGTCGCGCTTCTGGTGGGCATAGGTGAGGCCGCGGGCAATGCGGGAGACGATGAAGGCAGCCAGGTCGATTGGAATTTGGCGCTTGAGCACCCGGTGGCGGTCGAGGAACTGCTCGAGGTTCACGCCGCTGACAAACTCCATCACCATGAAATACTGCCCGCCGATCTGGCCGAGATGGTAGGTCTGGACGATGTTGGTGTGGATCAGATCGGCGACCAGACGGGCCTCCCCGATGAAGTTCTTCTGAAACTCGGGAATCGTGGAGTATTCCTCGCGGATCAGCTTAACGGCTACTACTTTGCGAAAATTACCCGCGCCCTTTTGCACCGCCTCATAAACCAAGCCCATGCCCCCTTCGGCCAAGGTCCGGGTCATTTCGTAATGAAGCTCGTTGAAAATGTGCTTAAGGGCGGCCACGCATCCATAATGAAAGTGACCGATGGGACGCTGGCAAGCGGGGAAATTGAATCTAGCACGATTCTTGCTGTCACATTGACACGCGGAGCATCCGGGCTAGCTATGCGGCATGATCACGCTCAGTTACCGGGCCGCCCACCAGGTTCGCACCATGCAGACTGCCGCATCCGCCGCCGGCCAACGGCTGCGGGTGCTGGTGGAGACCGGCGGCTGCTCGGGTTTCCAATACGGCATGGCGTTTGACGAGCCCAAGGCGGACGATCGTGAATTTGAGAGCGAGGGGGTGAAGATCCTCATTGATCCCGCGAGCCTCGTTTATCTGGATGGGTCGAGCATCGATTTCGACGATGGGCTGCACGGCAAGGGGTTCGAGATCAAGAACCCCAACGCGCAGAGCACCTGCGGCTGCGGCAAGTCGTTTGGCTGAGCCGCCTATTTGGTCGCGGTGTGCAGCGCGACAATGCCCAGGGTGAGCCGGGTCGCCTCCACCCTGGCAAAGCCGGCGGCCATGATTTCCGCGCCGAGCGCCGCATGGCCGGGAAACTGCCCGACCGAACCGCAGAGGTAGTCGTAGGCCGCGCGATCGCCGGTCACCGCCGCCGCCACGGTCGGAAGAATCCGCCGCAAATACAGGTAGTAGAGGGGGCGGAACCAGGCCTGCGGCTGGGAGAACTCCAGCACATGGAGCCGCCCGCCCGGACGCAGCACCCGGCGCATCTCGCTCAGGGCCCGGGGCCGGTCCGCCATGTTGCGCAGGCCGAAGGATACCGTCACCGCGTCAAATTGCGCATCCGCCACCGGCAGAGCGAGTCCGTCCCCCTCGCGGAAGGTGATGTTGGCATACCGGGGGCCCGCCCGGCGCTGCTTTTTCACCGCCTCCGCCAGCATGGGGGCGCAAAAATCCATGCCGGTAATGTCGACTCCGGTCGGCAATCTGCGGCTGAGCGCAAAGGCCACATCGCCGCTGCCGGTCGCCAGGTCGAGCACGGCCGCGGGGTTTCCCCGCCGCACCGCCGCGACCAGGCGGTGCCGCCACCAGATGTCCACCCCTCCGCTGAGCACGTGGTTGGCGAGATCGTAGCGCCGGGCGATGCGGGCGAACATCGCGTTGACAGTGGTGGCGTTGGGCATGGCGCAGGATCAAGGGTGGCGGCCAAAATCGGGTTCGCAACTTCGAATCGCACCCCGATCGTCGGAACTCGCCGGACTTGGAGGGTACGGTCGATGGCCGGAAATATCATTGTAAAAAACCAATTTCCGGATAGTTGTAACTTATGAAACTTCCACGCGTCAAAACGTGGCAGACGTATCCGGCTCCAATGCTGGAACGGGAAATCACTTAGCCCAGCTTTCGCACCCAAACCACGTTCACCAAAACATCATGTCAACTAACCTAACCAAACGAGAGATCGTCCTCGATATTTACGAGAAGACCGGGTTTCCCCAGAAAGAAGTGGTGGCAACCGTCCAGATGACCTTGGATATCATCATGAAAGCCCTTGCCGCCGGCCGTAATGTCGAGCTCCGCAACTTTGGCGTGCTCGAGGTGCAGCGCCGTAAGGCCCGCATCGGCCGCAACCCGAACAAACCGGAATCCGAGGTCGTGATTCCCGAGCGGGCCGTCGTGAAATTCAAGTCGGGCAAGATCCTCAAGCAGCTCATCAAGAAGATCGACATCAGCAAGCTGTGATCCGCTGCCTCAGGCGGCATCTCTTCTGACCGGCCGTTTCGGCCGGTCTTTTTATTACCCGTCCGCGACCCACCCGCGAGCGGGCCGTCGCCATTTTTGCATCGCCCCGCAGGACCGGGATTCGCAAGGTCGGGGTTTCCACCATGGCCCAGTTCCAGACCCTGCCCGGCTTCCGCGAATTCTATCCCGAGGATCTTGCCCGCCGGAACCACATCTTCCGCCTCTGGCGCCAGACGGCCCATGCCTTCGGTTTTGCGGAATATGACGCGCCCGTGCTGGAGCCGCTCGACCTTTACCGCGCCAAGTCGGGCGACGAGATCGAGGGCCAGCTCTTCAGCTTCACCGACAAGGGCGGACGCGAGGTGGCGCTACGGCCCGAAATGACCCCGACCGTCTGTCGTCTGGTCGGCGCCAAGGCCAGCGCCCTCAAGCGGCCGGTCAAGTGGTTCAGCCTCGCCGAGTTCTTCCGCTACGAGCGGATGCAGAAGGGCCGGGGCCGTTGCTTTCACCAGTTCAACGCCGACATTTTCGGCGAGCCCGGCCCGGAGGCCGAGACGGAGCTGATCGCGTTGCTCGTGCAGTGCCTCTGCGCCTTCGGGCTCACCGAGCAGGATTTCTACGTGCGCCTGAGCGACCGCAACCTCTGGTTCTACTATCTGGAGGCACTCGGGCTGGACGAGGCGCGCATCCGGGCGGTGCTGGGCGCGGTCGACCGGTATGAGAAATATGGTGACGACGCCTTTCAGGGTTATGCGGAGCTGTTCGGTCCACTGGACCCGGCGCTGAAGGCGCAGGTGCTCGCGTTTCTCCAGATCAAGTCGCTCGGCGCGCTGGAGCAGGCTCTCGCCGCGATCGGCGGCGACAAGCTGGCCGCCCGGCTGGCCGATTGGAAAAAACTCCTCGGGGGTCTGGACGCGATGGGGCTCGCTCGTTTTGTCGAGGTGGACCTCGGCGTCGTCCGCGGGCTGGCCTATTACACGGGCTTTGTCTTCGAGGCGTTTGATCGCAAGGGTGAGCTGCGCGCGCTGGCGGGTGGCGGGCGTTATGACGACCTTGTGGAGAAGCTCGGCGGGCCCGCGCTGCCCGCAGTCGGCTTCGCCATCGGCGACATGACCTTCGCCCTGCTGCTCGAGCAGCGCGGACTCACCCCCGCGCTCGTGTCGGCCCCCGACGTCTACGCGGTCATCGGCGGGCCGGCGGAGCGGCGGGCGGCGTTCGCCGACATCCACGCCCTGCGGGCGGCCGGTTTCCGGGTGGAGTATCCGTTTCGCGAGCTGGCCTTTGGTAAACAGTTCAAGGCCGCGGCAGAATCCGGGGCCCGGCTCGCGCTCATTTACGGCGGCGACGAGCTCGCCAAGGGGGTCGTGAAGATTCGCGATCTCACCGACCGCAGCGAACGCGAGGTGCCGCGCGACCAGGCAGTCGTGGCCGTGCGCGACCTGCTGGCGGGGGCATGAATGCTCCCCGGTCATTGGTAAATGTAGCCCGCTGCGTGAGCGGCGGGAAGACTCGCCCCGGTTTCCTTTCCGTGCGCTCCCGCGCAGGGCAACAGTCTGATATCGGGCTTCCGCATCATGTACTCTCCTGAAATCCCTTGGCGACTGGCGCGGTTTCTCGTGCGGACACTGACCCTGGCCGGAGTCATCGTCTATGCTGGCTTGGCGCTGTTCGGTTGCGTGGCGGCGGACCGGATGATCTTCCAGCCCCAGCCCGCTTCCTACGACCGGCTGCCGGGGTTGCGCCAGGTGCCGGCGGCCGACGGCACCCCGCTGGCAGTCGTTTCCCTGCCCCGGCCGGACGCCCGTCTCACGGTTTTCTATTTCCACGGCAACGCCGAAGATCTGGGCGAATCACTTCCGCTGCTCCAGCAACTGCAGTCGGCGGGTTTCGCCGTGCTCGCGTTTGATTATCGCGGCTACGGCCGGAGCGGCGGACATCCGTCGGAGTCGAATGTCTATGCCGACACCCGGACCGTGCTGGATTATGCCCGTACCAACCTCGGTCTCAAACCGGAGCAACTGCTGGTCATCGGCCGGTCGGTCGGCGGCGGGCCGGCGGTGGAACTGGCGGCGAACACCCGGGTGGCGGGACTGGTGCTCATCAGCCCGTTTCTCAGCGCGTTCCGGGTGGTGACGAAGGTGAAGCTCCTGCCCTTCGACCGCTTCGACAATCTCGCCAAAATCGGCCGGATTCACTGTCCGCTGCTGGTCATCCAGGGCACGGCGGACGAGGTCATTCCCTTTTCGCACGGCCAGGGGCTGTTTGCCGCCGCCTCCCCGCCGAAGCGTTCGGACTGGATTGCCGGCGCGGGGCACAACGACATCTTTGAAGTCGCCGGCGCCCGCATCCTGCTTGACATCCGGGAGTTTGCGCAAAGCCTGCCGGTCGTGGCGCACCCTTGAGGTTCGGTTAATGGCGATGCAATAGCTTTCCGCTCCCTGCGCGCACGCGCAGGGCTACAAATCCCCGTAGCCCGCCGCGTGAGCGGCGGGAAGCGATCGGGTGAAATCTCAGGCGTCTGCTGATGCTTCAGTCAGACAAATTGCCCGGCCCAAACGCCCCCGGCAGCAGCGCGTCGAGGGTGGTGTCAATGCGTTCGCCGGAGCGGCAGACCGCGATGACGCGGGCCTGCGGGCCAAACTCGTTGATCACCTGGCGGCACGCGCCGCAGGGTGGGGTGGCATGCAGGCTTGGGGTGTAGACCACGACGCAGCGGATCTTTTGTTCGCCGGCCGCGACGGCGCTGAAGATCGCCGTGCGTTCGGCGCAGTTGCTCAGGCCGAAGGAGGCGTTCTCCACATTGCAGCCGGTGTAGATCTTCCCGGAACCGGCGAGCACGGCGGCGCCGACACGGAACTGCGAGTACGGGGCGTGGGCCGACTTGGCGGCGGTGAGGGCGGCTTTTTCCAGCCGGCGCAGGGTGGGGGGCGAAAGGGGCATGCCGCGGACGGGGGAAAATGGTGGCAAGTCCCGGAATCGAACCGGGGACACAAGGATTTTCAGTCCTCTGCTCTACCAACTGAGCTAACTTGCCGTGGGTGGAAAGGAAGAGCAAAGGCCGTGCGCGGATGGCGTCAACGGGGAATTTGCCCAAGTTCGCACCCTCCTCCTGGGAGCCGTTGCGGGCCGATCCGGCGGCCGGTCCGCTTCCGGGCACAGGTTCCCGCCTGGCCGCGGGAGGAGAAAATTAGCGTCGATTCGCGTCCATTCGCGGTTTCACTTTTCCCATGCGGATTTACTTCATGGGCATCGGCGGGACGGCGATGGGCAACGCCGCGCTCCTCGCGCGCGCGGCCGGGCATGAGGTGCTCGGGGCCGACACGGGCGTCTATCCGCCGATGAGCACCGTGCTGGCCCAAGCCGGCATCACCCTGCACGAGGGCTATGACCCGGCGCGGCTGGCAAAACTGGCACCCGATCTCGTGGTCATCGGCAACGCCATGTCGCGCGGCAATCCCGAGGTCGAGTGGCTGCTTGACACCCGCACCCTGCCGGTCACCTCGCTGCCCGCCCTGCTGCATGACTTTGTCCTGAAGGGCCGCCGAAATCTCGTCATCGCGGGCACCCACGGCAAGACGACCACGACCGCCCTCGCGGCGTTTCTCCTGCGCGCCAATGGGCGCGACCCCGGCTTTCTGATCGGCGGCGTGCCCCAGGATCCGCCCGAGGGCAACCATCTCGGCGTGGCGGCCGATCCGTTCGTGATCGAGGGCGACGAATACGACAGCGCGTTCTTCGACAAGCGGAGCAAGTTCATCCACTACGCGCCGCACATCGCGGTGCTCAACAATCTCGAGTTTGACCACGCTGACATCTTCCGCGACCTCGCCGACGTGCAGCGCACCTTCAGCCACCTGACGCGGATCGTGCCGCGCAACGGCTGGATCGTCCTCAACGGCGACGATGACAATCTCCGCGCGCTCGGGCCGCTGCCGTGGACGCGCGTGGTGCGCGTCGGCACCGGCGAGGCCAACGACACCCGTATCGTGGATTTTGCCGAGACGGCGGCCGGCGCGAGCTTCCGCCTGCTCTGGCGCGGCCGGCTCTGGGCGGAAGTCAAATGGAGTCAGCCCGGGCTTTTCAACGCCCGCAACGCCGCGATGGCCGCCACCGCGGCTGGTTTGGCGCTGGCCCTAGACCCAGCCACCCCACTAACATGTCAACCAATAGTTGACATGTTAGTGGGGCCGGAGCCGGTTGCTGGCCGGGGCCAGTCCGCTGCTCGGCCCGGTGAAAAGGTGGAGC
>CAIQQB010000030.1 GCA_903873805.1 uncultured Opitutia bacterium
TACGCTGGCGGTGAAGCTGCGGGCGGATGCGGGAGAGGACTGCTGGGCCGGGGGTGAACCGGTCGCCGAGGAACTTGGCGAGTTCGTCGATGAGCGGCTGGGGATTTGCCACGAGGTCGGCATAACTGACTTCCAACAACTCGATACGGGGACTGGCAGCAAGGGTCTGGCGGATCTGCTGGCTGTGTTGTTCCATGGCTGCGCTCATCCGTTGCTTGTCCAGGCCGGGCGGCTTGCCCTGGCGCTCGAGCATGGCCCACTGGGATTCGACGACCTGCGCGATGGGCCGGGTCATGAAAATCATTTTGTAGCGGTGAGTAAGCGGCAGAGCCGGCAGGAGAGCTGAGATGATTTTGAGTGCCTTGCCGCGGGCCTGCACCAGGATTCCGGGGTGGTTCGGGAGTTTTTTGATTTCCTCCCACTCCCAGTATCCTTCGGGATTGTCCTCGTCGGCAGCCCGCAGATCATCGGTCATCACCGGGATGCCGCCGGCCCGCAGGATCTGCATCATCAACGACGTCCCGGAACGCGGCAGACCCGACACGACGACAAATTCCATTTCCTCCTCCACGGCGGCAGGAGCATTCCCGGCAGGCGCGATGGCTTGGGCCGGGCTGCTTGCCCTGGGTTTCGGCACCGGGACGAATTTGTCTTTGCGCAACACGATCACCGCCCGGTATTGCTGTTCGTAGGCTTGCGCCTTCACCTCGTCGCCGAGTTTTCGATGGATGCGGACGAGGAGGCGGTACGCCCGCAGAAACGTGGGCTCGAGCTTGAGGCAGGTGCGCAACGCCTGGCAGGCCTCGTTGAGTTGGTCATCGCCGGCCAGGGCGGTGCCTAGCAGGAAATGCGCGTTGGCACGGCCAAAATCGAGCGAGATGGCCGACAGCGCGGCTTCGGCGGCCTCCGCGTAGAGTTTGCGGTGGAGCAGTTGGCGGGTGAGCGCGAGGTAGGGTTGCGGGTTGTCCGCATCGAGCGCGATCGAGCGTTTGGCGGCCTCGGCCGCCTCGTCCCAGCGGCGCAATTCCACATACGAGCGCGCCAGCAGCAACAGCCCGTTAGGGTTGGTCATGTCCAAACCGCCGACGGACTCGAGCAGAGCCACGGCCTCGGCGGGGCGCTCGCGCTGGAGGGCGATGGAGGCGAGCAGGTGCTGCGCCCGCTCCAGTGGACCGAATGCCTCCAGGGCCTTTTTCGCGGACTCCTCGGCTTCGTCGAGCAGACCGAGTTGCAACTGGCACATCGCGAGCAGCTGGGCGAAATCGGTGCGGGCGGGCTGGCCGGCGGCGCAGGATTCTAGCAAGGGAAGCGCGGCGGCGGCGCGCCCGGCATCCATGAATGCCCGGGCGAGACTCCAATCGTTTTCCTGCCGCGTGCCCTCGGCGGCCTTGGCATCCGCGCCGGGGATTTCCGCGAGATATCCCAGCGCCACAAAGTGCTCGAGCATCGCCCGGTTGGAAGGATCGTCGGCGGGCAAACATTCCCGCTGGATGCCGCCCGGATCTTCCCAGGTCGCGATGGGTTCCGGCGGGGTGGGCTCGGTAAAGGCTTCCGCGAGGACGCGCCCGTCCATATCGCGAGCGGCCGGCAGCCCGAAGTAGCTCAGGACCGTCGGCGCGATGTCGAGCAGGCGAGCGCCAAAGACGAGTTCGTCCGCCCGAATCCCCGGCCCCCGCGCGGCGATGATGCCTTGCGGGCGGTGCCAGATCGTGATGCCCGCCGGCACGTTGGGGGTGAATTCCGGCCGCAGGTGGTCGCTGTGAAACCCGTGGTCGGAAACCACCATCACCGCGCCGTCGGGCCCGGCAAAGTGAAGCAAGCGCCGCAGCAGGAGGTCGTAGAGGCGGTAGGTGGAATTGACCACGTCGCGGTAAAGCTCGAAGTCCCGCTCCGGCACACCCTCCATCCGCGGCGGATGGTAGGCCATGAAGCGGTGGCAAATTTCGTCCAGCGGCCGGTAATAAATCGCCGTGAAATCCCAGTCGGGATCCTTTTCCATCAGATAGGTCGCATGGGCGTGAACGCTCAATGCTTCCGCCAGATGCCCGGCCAGGTGCCACAAGCGCGGGTCTTTTTCCTGATCGATCTCATGGGCCTTGGGCACGAAAAGCCGCAGCACTTCCTCGGGGTCGAGGTCGTAGGGACTCACCCGCAGCGGCGCAATCTCATCCGCCAA
>CAIQQB010000031.1 GCA_903873805.1 uncultured Opitutia bacterium
CCCAAGACGTCGTGGGCGTCAAAAACGCGCCCGCGTTGTCGGTGGGCGTCTGGCCGACCAATTGTCCCGGCACGGTGAGATCAAGCGTCCCGTCGGGATTCCACGTCACGCTCGCGAAATCGGACAAACCAAACGAGCCGTTGCCGGCCGAGGCGCCCGTGACCGTCATCGAGAGGCTGAGGATTTCCGGGCCGCCCACATTGTAAACGTAGGGCGCGCCCACGCCGGAGTAGTTGTAGCCGTTGTTGAGCAGCGTGTCGTCAAAGGTGACCGCGCCGACGATATGGGCGGAGTTGCTGAACGAGGCTCCGTCGAAAACAAAATCGAAGGTCAGCGGATTGGCGCGGGCGGCGGTGCCAGCGAGCGCGAGGGCGAGCAGGGAAAGGGCGAGGGTGGATTTGGCGAGGGCGTTCATGGTGGGATGGGCGGTGGGTTGGGCGGAGGCGGGCCTCCGTCGTGGCAGGAAGTGAAGCGGACAGAATGAGATTGCGTGGCGTTCGGCTGGATCCGGGGAGCCGTGAGTCACGGCTTCGGGCCGGCCATCATCGTAGCACAATGTGCCCTTCCCCTGTGTCACACTTGGGCAAACTCAAAGTTACAGAATGGCGATGACGGGGCGCGCGGCCCCGGCGACCGGCACGCGCACGAGGGGCGCCCTTGCAAGCAGGCCTGTCCTTCGGAGCCGGAACTTGAACCACTAATCAGCACTAATTTTTCACTCATCCGATCATCCGGAAATTGGTGCCCGATTAGGGTGAATGAGTGGTTAAAAATTCCGTGGTTCGCAGGCCATTGGCCGCGCCCGATTTTCGGCTTCGCCTTCGCCGACGTTTTCTCCCTAATGCTGGCCTTTCCCCTGCATGACCAAGAAACGTTACGCCTTTGTCGGCACCGGCGGCCGCGCCCTGTCCTTTCTCGAACCGCTCGCGACCACCTACCGCGACACCAACGAGCTCGTTGCGCTCTGCGACCTCAGCCCCACCCGCATGGCCTATTACAACGGCATGCTCGCCGGCGAGCTCGGCTTCCACGCCGTCCCCGCCTACACCCACGACCGCTTCGACGAGATGCTCCGCGTCGAGAAACCCGACGCCGTCTTTGTCTGCACGGTGGACGCCACCCACCACGACTACATCGTGCGCGCCCTCCGCGCCGGCTGCGACGTGGTCACCGAGAAACCGCTCACGACCGACGCCGAGAAATGCCGGCTCATCCTCGACACGGTGCGCCAGACGGGCCGCAAGCTGCGCGTCGCCTTCAACTACCGCTGGGCGCCATTCCGCACCAAGGTCCGGGAGCTGATCGCCGCCGGCACCATCGGCCGCGTCCGCTCGGTCAACCTCGAATACCTGCTCGATACCAACCACGGGGCCGACTATTTCCGCCGCTGGCACGCCCAGGCCGCCAACTCCGGCACGCTGCTCGTGCACAAGAGCACGCACCATTTTGACCTCGTGAACTGGTGGCTCGACGCCATCCCGCAGCAGGTTTTTGCCTACGGCGACCAGGTGTTTTACGGCAGGAAAAACGCCCTCGCGCGCGGCGACGCCAAGCTCGCGGCCTACCCACGCTACACCGGCGAGCCGGCCGCGAAGGACGACCCCTTCCGGCTCGACCTCAACGAGAGCGAGCCCTTCCGCCGGCTCTACCTCGACGCCGAGGCGGACTCCGGCTACCGGCGCGACCAAAATGTGTTTCGCGAGGGCATCGACATCCCGGACCAGATGTCGCTCAACGTGCGCTACCGCACGGGCGAGCTGCTCACGTATTCGCTCACCTGTTACAGCCCGCGCGAGGGCATGCGGGTGTGTTTCAACGGCGACCGCGGCCGGATCGAGTATCACGAGTTCATCGGCACGCACATGAACCGGGCGGTGCGCCCCGGCGACTTCAAGCTCGACGCCAAGCCCGGAAGCGAGCCCGAGGGCGAGTGGATCAAGGTGTATCCGCATTTCCAGACCGGCTACACCGTGCCGATGCCGGCGCAGACCGGCCCGCACGGCGGGGCCGACGCGATCCTCAACGAGCACATCTACTCGCCGACGGTGGCGCCCGACACCCTCGGCCGCACGGCGGGCCACGAGCAGGGGGCGGCCTCGATTTTGGTCGGCATCGCCGGCGTGCAGTCCATCGCGACCAACCTCCCGGTGAACCTGCTCGACCTCGTCCCCCTCCGCCCCGAGGCGACGCGGCTGAGCGAGCTGGTGTGAGGGGGGAAAGCAGCGAGGAGTGGGGCTACCCTCACCAATCGATCCCATGGAGCCTCCGCCTACCTTCCTCAGTCAGTCATTTCCTCCAGATCTACCGAAAACGAACAATACACGGCCAGTCCTTTCGGGATTGTGCCCCGTCATTTAATCAATCACTGCATGGCCTCTTGTAGGAAACGGGCGATGCGGTCGCGGTTGGCCGCGAGGCTAGAAAACTGTTTTTCGCAGGTGTCACTGAAGCGAGCCAAGACCTTCCGGTTAATTTGTTCTTGATCCTCAAAGATGCCCAGCGAACGGAAGGAATTTCCCCAGCGTTCGAATTGAAGCAACGCAATGGTTGCATCTCTCACGCGATCATCCGATGAAAGCGCAAAGATGAAAACGGGGCGAGCCATGCCGTTGAGTTTGCAGTCCACAAGATACTTGCCGTCGGGATCATGGGGTTGGCCGCCGTATGCAGCAAGTTTGTGGTTACGGTTATGGTTGCTGATTTTTATTTTTTGACTTCGCCGGGGTGATCTCGGCGAAAATTGGGCGAAAAATGGGGCAAAACCGGGATTTGGGGCCGAAAATCGGGCAAAAGCGGTCGTTGCAGGAGGCGACCTCCCTTTGCGGAGCCGTGACTTGGGTGTTTCGCGCGCCGCCCCCGGTGTTTCAGGCGAGAAGTCCGTCGTTGCAGGTCGTAATACCATTTACCCTATGCTTTTACTCTTTACAGCAGGCAGGCATTTGTTGGGATCGAGACATGGCAAGAACCCTGCGACGACTGGGAGAGCAAGTGGTGGCGGATTTGGAAACGGCGTGGGCGCAGCCCCAGCCGGACTGGGCGCGCCAGCGCCTGTTTGTGATGCGGCTGGTGGCCCAGCATGAGCTGAGCGCGGACCAGATCGCGGCGGCGAGCGGCGTCACGCGCAAGACGGTGTTCAACTATCTGGCGCTGGTGGAGGCGGGCGGAGTCGCCGCGCTGCTCCAGCGGGCGCACAAGGGTGGCCCGGTGCCGGCGGTGCGCGGGGTGCTGGCGGAGGAACTGACCGCCAAGCTGGGCGCGGGGAAGTTTCGCCGGGCCCGGGACGTGCAGGCGTGGCTCAAAAAGCGCACCCGCAAGACTCTGGCGTTGAGCGGGGTCTACAAGGTGCTGGGCAAGCTGGGTGCTCGCCTGAAAGTGCCGCGCAAGTCCCACGCGAAAAAAAATCCGGCCAAGACCGCGGCCTTCAAGGCCGAACTGGCCACCCGGCTCGGCACTGTGGTCGGAACCGCCGGCCAGGACCGGCCGGTGCGGGTGTGGGTGCTCGACGAGCACCGCTACGGGCTGCTCCCGGTCATTCGCCGGATGTGGGGCCTCAAGGGCGTGCGGCTCCATGCGCCCTATGCGACCCGCTACCAGTGGGGCTATCTGCATGAGGCGCTCGAGGTCGACGGGGCCCACCGGGTGGAGCTGCTCTTCACGCCCTGCATCGACCAGGACATCCACACGCTGTTTCTGACCCAGATCGGACAGAGCGATCCGGGCGCCCTCCATGTGGTGATCGCCGACCAGGCCGGCTTTCACCTGCCGGAGGATGACCCCCGGCTGCCAGCCAATGTGCGGTTGCTGCCCCTGCCGCCCTACAGCCCCGAACTCAACCCCGTCGAACGGTTCGGCGACCTGGTCAAGGATCAGGTGTGCAACCGGCTGTTCCCCTCCCTGGCCGCGCTGGAGCGCCGCATCGAGGCCGCCCTCCGGCCCTGGCTCACCTCTCCGGTCCGTGTCGCCCAACTCATCGGTGAGGGCTGGCTCCACGATCAAGTAAACTCTGGCGTTCCGGCCTAAAGTGTAAAAGCGAAGTATAAATGGTATCAGG
>CAIQQB010000032.1 GCA_903873805.1 uncultured Opitutia bacterium
GGGCTTTCAGATCGGGACTGTGCTGACGTCGTTTCTTTGACATAGGGATCGTTGTGCTGACTTTGGGTTAACGATCCGACCTGTCCAGTTTCCGGGGACCACCTCAAAGATCGTAATATCATAAGTTCTATCTGTGGGACAACACCGTGCATTTACTATCAGAACCTGTAGTCAATCCGAAGGGAGTCAATCCGAAGGGGACTGGCCGTGTTTTGATAGTTATGATCAAATTTGCGTTGCTGGAGGTATACCAAATAGGGCTGACAGCGGGAGCAAGCACGAGACAGTCGTGCACAATTCAGCATCGCATAGCAAGATGGCTTTGCCGCGGGTTTTGGTGCGTTCTTGCGTTCAACATCTGTGATAGGGACGGCTCTCCGAGCCGTCCGCGGACGCTACGGAGTGACGTCCCTACCGGTCGGAAGCTGTTTCTCGAGGTCCCATTTGCTAGCGGCGGCGGTCTGAAGAGCGCAGTTCTCGCGGGGTGAGGGCACCCCGCCTACATTTTGTGACTGTCGGTCTCTGAAGTTCGTTCTCGTTCTCTTACTCGTTCTCGTGATCGAAAATTAAGAATCCAGACGTGAGAACGAGAATGAGAAGGAGAACGAGAACGATAGGCAGCAGGCCAATCAGCGGGCATCAGACCAGGCACTCGCCGCTCAGAACTTCGCGAGCTCGATTTCGATGTTGAAGCCGAAGGAGCCTTCGCGGCGGGGGCCCTGGTAGAATGACATCAGGTAGCGCACGCGCCAGACGTTGCCGAGGTTCTGGCTCAGGCCGTAGGAGTTCTCCACAAAGCGATGCTGGTGCTCGTCGTAATACACCCGGGCCAGCGCTTCGTAGACTTCGTTCAGGCGATACCGGCCCTCCAGCGCGTCCTCGCTGAGCTGCCCCTGCAGGTAGTTCGTGCCGACCGTGACCGACCAGGCGTTGCCGTCGTGCAGCTTCAGGCTGGTGTTGAATTCGCGGAGCCCGCCCGTCTGCGGATCGATCCGGCTGAACACATCCAGCCGCAGCCAGTTCGCCGGCATCACCGCGAACTCGCTCTGCACGGTGGAAAAGGCGCGCTGGCCGGGCTTCCGCGAGAGGAGCCAGTCGGCGGCGAGGTTGAGGGTCGCCAGGTCGCGCGAGCCGTATTTCGGGTCGCGCGTCTGCAGGGTGTTGTCGACGCCGAGGCGCAGGATGTTGGTGTTGGTGAGCTGGTCGATGTTGCGCTGGTCGGCGAGGTCGAGCGGCTGCAGGTAGGTCGAATAGACCTGGCGGTCGATGGCGGGGATGAAGGGCGTCCCGCTCGCGGCGGCGGGGATGTAGCGGTAGGACAGCGTCGGCGTCACGAGGTGGCGCAGCCCGTCGATGCCCCAGATCGCGTTCTTGTAGTCGTAGGTCGCGCTGGCCTGCAGTTCGGCGTCGGCCCCGACCTCGCCGAGCACGCGGGTGTAGTCGCTGCGGCCGCCGAGGGCCTGGTCATAGTAGGTCACGCGGCCGCCCGCGACAGGCGTGAAGGCGAACCAGTCCCGCGCGCGGAAGGGCCGCGAGACCTCGTAAACCGCGTCGGCCCGGTCGCTGTTCAGCGTGGGTCCGGTGACGGGCGGGGCCTCGCGCAGCACCGCGACGCTGGCCGAACCGCGTTCATAGAAGCCGGCGCCCATGGCGGTCGGCAGCAGGTCGGCGCGCACCTCGGGCAGGCGCTGTTCCACGTCCACGAAGTTGGTGGGATCGGCGCGGACGAAGGCGGAGAGAATGACGTTCTGGCCGGCATAGGTGGCCTCGAGAAAGCTGTCGGGCGTCTGCACCGGGAAGAAGTCGGCCGGGCGGAAGTCGCGCAGCACCTCGGAGTCCGACCAGTAGTTGAGCTCGCCGGTGATGGTGACCTGGTCGCCGATCTGCTCGTGGTGGTCCCACTCGACGAAGCCGCGGTTGGGCCGGATGGGCCGCCCGAGGATGTCGGTCAGGCGGCTGCCATAGTCGTTGATGAAGCCGGTGCGCAGGCGGTCCGCCACCGACAGGCCGGGCTCGTCAACCTTGTAGGATGCTTCCGGTCCGTAAAGCAGACCGCGGTTGGAGTAAAAGCCGAGGTCGCCCCCGAGCTTGAGGTCGGGCGCCACCGGGGCGAGCAGGCCGACATCGGCGAACGCGCCGAGCGAAGACCGGTAGCCCACGCGGATGGAGAGCAGCTCGAAGAGCGGGTCCTTGACCGACTGGTTGAAGGTGGGCAGCGGGAGAAACTTGAAGGCCCCGAAACCGAGCCGGGCGTTGTCCGCCCGCACCATCTTGCCCGGGGTGTAGGTCAGCGAATCGGCGCGCAGAGACGGCGTCCACGGACCGGGTTCGGAGTAGAAGAGCTGGGCGTCGTGGATGGTGACCGCAGAAGTGTCGCCGACCAGGCCGCTGCCGGAGACATAAAGGGGCGAGTCGCCGAGCCGCAGGCCCTTCACCGAGTAGCTGCGCGCGGTGAGATGGTAGGTGATTTCGTCGGCCAGCAGCCGCTGCGTGCCACGCGTGAGGGAAACGTTGCCCCGGGCGACGACGACCTGGGTGGTGTAGTTGTAGTGGAGCTCGTCGGCCAGCAGCAGCACATCCTCGTACGTAAGGTGGGTATTGCCGATAAAGACGGTTTCCGTGGCGTTGGTTTCGGACCGGTCACCACCAATCTTCAGCCCGGGCAGCCAATCGATGGCGGCATGAGCCAGGACGGCGGTGGCGATTAACAGGACGGAGAAAAAACGGCGGAGGATCACGTTGGCTTGGGAGCAAAGGCAGCCCCGGTGCCGCAAGCAAGCCAAGGCTGCAGACTTGATCGAGCTGCGACCCAGCCAGCATCTGGTCGCATCGGCATGAAATGTAGGCGGGGTGCCCTCACCCCGCGGGAACGAACGCGGGGTGAGAGCGCCCCGCCCACAGATCCAACTGCACGGCCCGGCAGGAAACTTACTTAGGCTCGCATGATAGCCTGACGAACGCCCAAACCCCCTGCCTTCACGCGCAGGGCTACATTTCCGAGGTAGCCCGCCGCGTGAGCGACGGGACTTGAGGCACCACCCACGCGAGGCTAAAGCGCGAGCCATCAGTTGAAGCGCCCAGCGGGCTTTTGGGCTTCTGTTTCATCGCCGGTCACGGTATCGTTTTTTGTCCGTACTCCAACCCCGCCCCACCCCATGCAAAGGAAGCTAATTCTGGCCGTGCTGGCCGGACTGTCCCTGTCATTGCCGCTATCCGCGATGAACCCGGCCGAGCAGCGCGACTACCTCGACCACCTGCGCCAGATCCTGCCCGCCGTGCCCTCCTGGGACCAATGGCTACAGACGTCCGGCGAGCTCCCGCCCGACTTCGACGCCCTGCCCAAGCAGAACCGCCTGCCCGACCCGCTGACGTTTAGCGACGGCCGTGCGGTGCGCTACCCGGCGGACTGGGCGGCGCGGCGCGAGGAGATCAAGCGGCTGTTCGAAAAATATGACGTTGGCTCGATCCCGCCCAAGCCGAAGCTCGACCAAGTCGTGCCGGTGAGCGAAACGGTGTCCGACGGTTCCGCGCCGGCGGCAGGGGGCGCGCGCGGCGGATTCGGCGGGCCCGGCCCGGCGCCCAAAGGCGCGGTGACCCGCGTGGTCCGGTTGCAATACGGTCCGGGCAGCCAGGCTTCGCTCCAGGTGACGGTGACGCTGCCGCCGGGCGACGGTCCGTTTCCGGTGCTGATCGGTGGCACCAACGCCATCCTCGCCCGCGGCTACATCAACTGCACGTTTCCCAACAGCGTCGACCAGGTGACGGACCTGCCGGCGCTTTATCCCGGCTACGACTTCGGCACGATGGGGCAGCAGGCCCTGCGCGTGCAGATGATCGTGGACTACCTTTACACGCTGCCGCAGGTGGACAAAGCCCGCATCGCGATCACGGGTTACTCCCGCCTCGGCAAGATGGCGGTCATCGCCGCCGCCTGGGACGACCGCATCGCGGCGGTGGTCGCGGGCAGCACCGGCGTCGGCGGCGTGGTGCCGTGGCGCCTGGGCGGCGAGCGCAACCAGGCCGAGAGCATCCAGTCCACCACCCTGATGTTCCCCCTCTGGTTCACCCAACGCCTGCGCTTCTTCGCCGGCCGCGAGGACCGGCTGCCCGTCGACGGCAACCTGCTCGTCGCGCTCCTCGCCCCGCGGTCCTGCCTGATTGAATACGGGCTGAACGACGAGGTCTCGAACGACTTCGCCAGCGAGGCGGTCCTGCAAAACGTCGCCCCACTGTTCAAGCTGGCCGGCCGGCCCGACGCCGTCGGCCTCCTGCGCCTGCCCGGCACCCACGGGGCCAACAACCTCGACCTGTGCCTCGACTGGCTCGACCTCCAGTTCGGGCGCGCCCCGCTCGCCGGCACCAAGTGGGAAAACCATCCCCTGTTCGCCTGGGATTTCGAGCAGTGGCGCCATCGGCAGACGGACGGCTTTAGCCTGACGAAGTTCCCGGCGCATCCGACCGGCGACCTGCTGCTCACCGATTCCGGGGCGGCGATCACCAGCCAAGCCGCCTGGGAGGCGAAGGCCGCGACCATCCGGCTGAACGTTGGCTGGATGCTCGGGTCGGTGTTTCCCGTCGACGAATCGGTCCCGGTGGCGATCGATCCGCTGGAGGGCCGGCCTCCCGCGCCGGCTCCGCGGGGCGGCGGTCCCGGCGGCGGTCCGCCCCGCGCGGGCGCGACGGGGGCGCGCGGAGGCGCAGCGCCAGCGTTTCCCCTGGGCTCGTCCCTGCCGGCGCCGGTCGCCGGACTGGTGACCCGCAGCTCGGCCGAACTCGCCTGGCTCGCGCCGCAACGCGAGGCCACCAGCGTCCGGACGATCAGCTTCGGTGAGAATCTCAAGGGCGACCTGTATTATCCCGCCGGCACGCCGCCCGGCACCAAGCTGCCCACCGTCATCTGGTTGCACGGCTACAGCTATCCCCTCGGCTACATGTGGGTCTACAAACGCGACCTGCACCCCATCCTCTCGCTGGTGGCGGCCGGCTACGCGGTGTTCGCCTACGACCAGAGCGGCTTCGGCAGCCGCATGGGCGAGTTCGCGCGGTTCTACGAACGCTACCCGCACTGGTCGCAGTTTGGCCGCCTCGTGGCCGACGCCCGCGCCGCCGTCGATGCTTTGCAGCACGACGAACTCGTGGCCCCGGACAACCTCTCGCTCTACGGCTACGAGCTGGGCGGAACCGTTGCACTCTACACTGCGGCCCTTGAACCGCGGGTGAAGGGGGTCATCTCTTTCTGCGGTTTCACGCCCATGCGCACCGACACCGCCGACAAGGGTGCAGGCGGTCTCGCCCGTTTCAGCGTGGACCGCGGTCTGCTGCCCCGGCTCGGCCTCTTTATCGGGCACGAGTCGCAGCTGCCCTATGACTATGACGGCCTGATCGGCGCCATCGCACCGCGCCCGGTCAGCGTGGTCGCCCCCCTGCTCGACCGCGACGCCTCGCCGGCCGACGTGCATGCCACCGTCGAGCGGGCCCGCGGCGTTTACGCGCTCTACGGCGCCGCCGACAAACTGAAGCTCGACGAACCCTGGGACTACGCCCGCTCCCCGGAAGTTACGCAGAACCGCGCCATCGCCTGGCTGAAATCCGTGCTGCCCGCCCCCACCCCGGCCGCGCCCGCCAGCCCGGGCACGCCAACCGCCGCCAACTTCTGAACCCCTCACCCCGTGCCGTCATGAAACTCACCCCTGTCCGCCTCGCCGCCGCACTCCTGACCTTGCTTGCGCCCGCCCTCCGGGCCAGCACCCCCGCCACGTCCGGTCCGCCGGTGACGGTCACCGAAACCGGCCCGTTCTTCGCCTTGGACAATGGCGTCGTCACGGCGTTGGTCGCCAAGGATTCGGGCGACCTCGTGTCGTTCAAGTTCAAGGGCCAGGAAATGTTCGCCACCTTCCTCACGGCGGAGGGCCAACCCGA
Source organism: uncultured Opitutia bacterium (assembly GCA_903873805.1). Classification (GTDB taxonomy): domain Bacteria; phylum Verrucomicrobiota; class Verrucomicrobiia; order Opitutales; family Opitutaceae; genus CAIQQB01. The sequence goes on from CAIQQB010000032.1 coordinate 5,920, forward strand.
CATGGAGCGCGACCCCTCGGGCGAAAATCTCAACGGCCTGAACCGCGGCATGACCGACCACCAGTATGGCTTCTGGTCACATGATGCCATGGGCGTACGCGGGACCGCACCGGCGGTCGCCACCGTCACCATCGATCCGAAGGCCAACGGCGGCACCCGCGCGGAGGTTTCCGTCAAGGGCCTGGCGAACGGCCGCAAGATGGGCACCGGCCCGGGCGCCAACACCGCGCAGTCGGGCGAGGGCAATTTCGCCGCCGATGTCGAGATCCGCTACGCGCTCGAGCGGGGCGCGGCGGGCGTCTACACCTACTGCACCTTCGACCACCCGGCGTCCTATCCGGCCACCACCATCACCGAGGCGCGGTTCGGCATGAAGCTGGCCGACATGTTTGACTGGATGCTCGTGGACGCCACCGCGCACCGGAACAAGCTCTACCCGAAAGAATCCCGCGAAAACAAATATTCCTACACCGTCGACCAGTTCGACAACCGCGCCTACGGCTGGGCGAGCTCGACGAAAAACTTCGGCTGTTTCCTGATCCATCCCTCGATGGAATACATGAGCGGCGGCCCGACCAAGGTCGAGTTTCTCTGCCACCGCGACACCAACGCCATCGCGGCGCCGACCGTGCTGAATTACTGGCGCAGCAGCCACTATGGCGGCGCGGGCGTGAGCGTCGCCGCCGGCGAGGAGTGGTCGAAGGTCATCGGGCCGTTCCTCATCTACGCGAACACCGGCCCGGATCCGCAGGCCCTGCGACAGGACGCGATCGCGTTGCAACAACAGGAGGAAGCGCGCTGGCCCTACGACTGGGTCGCCGGCGTTGATTATCCGCACCACGACGGGCGCAGCAACGTCACCGGCCAGCTGGTGCTGAACGATCCCCTCATGCCCGGCGCCAAGATGTCGCACGTGCTGGTGGGTCTCGCCTTTCCCGACGCCCCGGGTGGTCCCGGCGGACCGGGCGGTCGCGCGGGGGTCAGCTGGCAGACCGACGCCAAGCACTATGAATTTTGGGCACGTGGCAGTGACGACGGCCGGTTCACCATCCCCGACGTCCGACCCGGCACCTACCAGATGCACGCCATCGCCGACGGCGTGCTCGGTGAGTTTACCCAGGCGAGCGTCACGGTCGAGGCCGGCAAGCCGCTCGACTTCGGCAAGATCAACTGGGCGCCCGTGCGCTACGGCCGGCAGCTTTGGGACATCGGCGTCGCCAACCGCAGCCCGGAGGAATTCTACAAGGGCGACGACTGGTGGAACCCCACCATCCAGACTTTTTACGCCACGGCCTTTCCGAGCGACGTGAATTACGTCATTGGGAAAAGTGACTACACCAGGGATTGGTTTTACATGCAGATCCCGCATGCCAGCGACGCGGCCATCGCCGCCGCCGCCGCGCGGGCCAGCGCGCCGCCGCGCGGCGCGCTCCCGGGCGAGACCCCGCCGGGCCGCGGTGGTCCCAGCGCGGGCGCAGCCCCCGGCCTGATGCCCGGGGTGCCGACACAAAGCGGCGGCGCGACGGTGGCCGGCGGTGTGCGCGGCGGTGCCCCAGGTGCAATCCCCGGCGGACGCGGTGGACCCGGCGGATTCGGCGGCGGCGCCGCCGTGCAAGGCCGTGAGTCAGCATGGAAGGTGTCGTGGGACATGCCATTGCCCGGCAAGGGCACGGCGGTGCTGCGCGTCGCCCTGATCCGCACCAATGCCGGCGCGATTCCCGTCTCGCTCAACGGCGAAGCCGTGGGGAGCGTCGGACCCTTGCAGCGCGACGGCGGCCTCGACTCCACCGGTCTGGGCGTCCGGGGCATCTGGCACGAATACGCGCTCCCAATAGACGCCTCCAAGCTCAAGTCCGGCACCAACACGCTGACCCTCACGATTCCCGCCGGCCCGCTCGGCGCCGGCGTGGATTACGACTATGTGCGCTTTGAGCTGAACGAGGACCAGCCGTTTGGCGCAACGCCATAACCCGCAATTCTATCGGCCGCCCCACCACCATGAAAATCCCCCGCCCCTTCCCGCTGCTCGCCGCCACGCTGGCCCTCCTGGCCGGCGCAGCCCCTGCTTTCGCGGCCGCGTCCGCGCCGGTCACCGTGACCGAGACCGAAGCCACGTTCACCCTCGACAACGGCGTCGTCCGCGCCCTCGTCGCCAAGAATTCCGGCGACCTGATTTCCCTCCGTTACAAGGGGCAGGAAATGTTCGCCACCACGATGGGTAACGACGGCCAGCCCGACCTGAAGAGCGACCCACCGGGCGACCCGGGCCGAGGCCGCGGGATGACTGACCACATGTACGGCTTCTGGTCGCATGACACCGTCGCTCCGCGCGTCGTGGCGAAGATCACCATCGATCCCGCGGCCAACGGCGGCGCCCGGGGTGAAGTTTCCGTCAAGGGCTTCGCCGATGGCACCAAGCTGGGCCACGGCCCCGGCGCGCCCCGCGACGGCGAGTTCGCCGCGGACATCGAGATTCGCTACACCCTCGGCCGGGGCGATTCGGGCGTCTACACCTACTGCACCTTCGAGCACAAGCCGGAGTATCCCAACACCACCCTCGGCGAGGCGCGGTTTTGCGTTAAGCTCAACAGCTTCTTCGACTGGATGCTCGTGGATGAACACCACCACATGCCGTATCCCAAGGAGCTGGAGGCGAATGGTGACGACAAATACAACTACACCACCGACCAGTTCGAGCACCGCGCGTTCGGCTGGGCCAGCTCGGAAAAGAAAGTCGGCTGCTTCTTCATCAACGCCTCGACCGAGTACCTCAGCGGCGGCCCGACCAAGGTCGAATTTCTCACCCACCGCGACACCTCGCGGCCGCTCTATGCGCCGTGCATCCTGAATTACTGGCGCAGCAGCCACTACGGCGGCAGCTCGGTGGACGTCGCGCAGGGCGAGGCGTGGACGAAGGTCGTGGGTCCGTTTCTCATCTACTGCAACGAGGGCGGCGATCCCGAGACGCTGTGGCAGGATGCGCTCGCCGAGGTCGGCCGCCAGAGCGCGAACTGGCCCTACGCCTGGGTCAACGGCGTCGATTATCCGCACCGGGAACAGCGCGCCACCGTGTCGGGCCGACTCGTGCTGACCGACCCGCTGATGCCCGCCGCCACCATGTCCAACGTGCGCGTCGGCCTCGCGTATCCGGATTACCATGTCACGACGAACCGCCCCGCGGCCGGCAACACCCCGGCCGACATCACCTGGATGACCGATGCCAAGCACTACGAGTTCTGGATGCGCGGCGACGACCAGGGCCATTTCACCATCACCAATGTCAACCCCGGCAAGTACACGCTCCACGCCATCGCGGACGGCGTGCTGGGCGAATACGCCCGCGCCGATATCACGGTCGCCGCCGGCCAGACGCTCGATCTCGGCGCCCTCACCTGGACGCCGGTCCGCCGCGGGCGGCAGCTCTGGGACATCGGCATTCCGAACCGCAACGGCTCGGAATTCCTCAAGGGCGACGACTATTTCCACGACGGCATGGGCCTCGTCTACCGCGACCTCTTTCCGAACGACGTGAACTTCGTCATCGGGAAAAGCGACTTCCGCAAGGACTGGTTTTTCCAGCACGTGTCGCATGTCGAGGACGCCAACGCCGCGCCGAACAGCATCATGGGCGGCGGTGGGGCCCGCGGGCGGGCCACGCCGTGGACCATCACCTTTGCGCTGCCCGCCGCGGCGCACGGCACCGCGACCCTCCGGGTGGCCACCGCGGGGGGCACAGTCAGCGGGGGCGGCGTCGCCGTCGCCGTCAACGGCCAGCCCGTCGGCGCGATCCGTGTGCCCGGCGACTCCACCATCAGCCGCAACGCCGTGCAGGGCCTGTGGTATGAGCGCGAGGTTCCGTTTGACGCCTCGCTGCTGAAGGCCGGCGCCAATGTCGTCACCCTCACGGTTCCCGCCGGCGCCCTTACCAACGGCATCATTTACGACTACCTGCGGCTCGAGCTCGACGAGTCGGCCCCCGCACCCGCCAACGTCTCCGCCGGACCGTCCGCCAACTAACGCCCAACCTGATTCCGTTTCCCGGTCACCGCCCCGCCGCCGGAATCTCGGACTGGGGCAGCCCGATCGTCCCGCTCCAATCGAGGAAGGGCCGGTCGCTCTTCTCCTCCGCAATGGTCAGGCTGCCCGAGAGGTAATAGGTCGTCCCATCCTGCGGCACGACCCACGCGTTCTCCGTGCCGGCATCAATGATCAGCTTGTCCTCCGGCCGGAAGCCGAGCCCGGGGAAGCTGACCTGAAACCGGACGGTACCGCCAAAGGGCAGCGGGATCGGCTCCCAGGTTGGCGCGACGCCATCGTAGCCCCGGGCCGCCACCGCGAGCCGTTTGCCGCTCCGGTCGGTGACCTGCAACCGCAGCCGCTCCGGGGTGAAACGGATATTGATCTGCCCAACGACATCGGACACATTTTCAAACTCGAGCATGACCCGGCAGAACGACGGGTTGCCCTGCAGTGGCGGCAGGACGGTGAGCCGGGCCCGCAGGCCCCGGACCGGTTGCGACCAGCCATCCGGCGCCGCCCGCAGCACAAAGCCCAAGGCCGGCGCCGGCACCGCGCCCGGCGGGGCGGAGGTCACCAGCTCAATCTTGGTGTGGGGGTTGACCGCATAGTCGCTGGTGAACCGGCTGCCAATCAGGTCCTCGGCCGCCGTGAGCGACAGACCAGACAGCTTGGTCTCGCCGATCAGGGGAAACTTGACGCTTCCGGTCGCGTCCACCTGGTAGTTTTTTTCCCCCTGCCCCCCCTCGTCATACAGCCGCACCGACAGCAGGTCGCCGGGGGCGATCAGATGCAAGGCGGCGGGACCGGCAGACGCGGTTGGTGCCGCGGGTGCGCCCTCGGCACCCGCAAGTCTCGCGTTACTGAGCACGAAAAGGGACAGGACAATCGCGAGGCTGAAGCGAAGGGAGAGACCGGAGAATGCTTTGGGCATGGTGCAACGAATCGATTTCGACCGCTACGACAAGTATCCTGTGTGCTGGTTTCACGCCAAATGGGATGTTATTCGTTTGGCCGCGCGCACCGGCCGGCAAGTGACCGGTTTTTTCGTTGCAAGGCGGAACGCCAAACCCGGCCGCTATTCCCCGGTGATCTGGGTTAGAAACCCAAGGCACCGGGGTCAGCGACCCCGGCTGCAGATTCTGAAGCCCAGGCCATGCCTACGGTGCGGCCGAAAGAAGCTCGCCAATCCCGACGCGTTGCCCCAGTTTTGGGTCGCTGCCAGGCGGGTCAACTGCCGCTCCGGCCGCCCCATTCCACACCTCCGCATGGCTACCAACAAAAAAATTGAGCGCGCCCTTCGCGGCCCCGGACTCTTTGAAATTATTTTCGGGGTCATCCTGAGTGTCGCTCTCGGGATCCTGCTGGGTGCCGTCCATCTGGCCCTGAAACCAGTCGTGATTGTGAAGGAGAAGGAATTGCCCAAGGACGCGGCGGACAACTCGATCTACCGTCCGGTCTATTATGTGGAGGGCTCGACGGATGTCGCCAAGAGCCAGCAGTGGAAGCGCAAGCAGCAGATTCTGATCGAGGGTCAGGCCGGAGAGATCAGCCTGACGGAAGAGGAGATCAACGCGTTTCTCGCCGCCAGCATTCGCGTGCCCGCGGCCCCGCTTCCGGCCGCCCCCGCCGCCGGCAAACCCGCCGCTCCGGTTCCGCCGGCTCCGCGGGTCAACGTTCGCATCAGCGACAGTGTGTTTCAGTTTTCGATGCCGACCACGACCAGTCTGCTTGGCCTCGATCTGCCTTTGTTTCTGCAGCTGCGCGGGGGCTTTGTGCACGGGGCGGAGGGATTCACCTTTGATCCGGCGGAGTTCTACATCGGGTCCCTGCCGATCCATCGGGTTCCCGGTCTAGCCGGTTGGCTGATCAAGCGGATGGTGGCGGCCCAGCCCCCACCACAGGAGCTGGCGGCCTCCTGGCGGAAGGTCACGAATGTGGCGTTGGATGGAAACACGCTCAAGCTGACGTTGCCGTGAAACGTGGTGCGGTCCGACGTCGGTGGCTGTTGCCGGTCCTCGGGCTGATCTGCGCCGGGTGGCTGTCGGGTGAAACGGCACCGCCCAGTCCCGTTCCGGGTGTGCTGGCGGCGGTTTCCGATCCGGCGAAACCACCGGCCGCCGAAGCGGGCAAACTGCTTCCGGAGCCGCATATATTGGAGACCGCCCCGGGACAATTCCGGATTGTGGCGATGGAGGCGGACGCGGTGCACGATACCCTGCTCACCGCCGAGGCGGTCTGGGCCACATTGTCCGCTCCGCTGGCTCTGCCCGAACGTTTTTCCACCCCGGTGACCGTGCAGGTGGTGGCGGCCGACCGCTGGGCCGGTCCGGTGCTGTTTCGCACTTTTATTGATCCGGAAGGTCAGGTAAGCGTCCAGGTGCGCTGGTCCCCAGTGATGTCGAAGTCCGGCCAGTTGCGCCGGGCGCTGGTGCAGGCGCTGCTGTTTCGCCGCGCGGTGGCGTGGCATGGGGCGAGCCCGAAGCTCCGGGTGCCGCTCTGGCTGGAGCAGGGGTGCGGGGCGTTGAGCCTGACGCGCGAGCAGCCGGCGATGCTCGATGCCTGGCAGCAGGAGTCGGCCCGGGTGGCGCCGCTGCCGCTGGCGGTGCTGCTGGGCGGAGGCGGGCCCGCGCCCGAGGATCGCCGCCGGGAGTTGTCCGCCCTCTGGCTGGTGATGCACCTGCAGGCCGAGTCGGGGACCGACCCGCGCTGGCTGACGCTGGTGCACGGCGTGCTGGGCGGGGAGGATTCGCTGCCGGCGCTGCAACGCTGTTATGGCGCTTTGTTCCAGGATGACGCCGCGCGGGAGCTGTGGTGGGACGTGGGCTGGTATTATCAGCGGCAGTTCAACGTCCCGCCGATGCAGCCCGCCCCGGAGGCCCGGCAGTGGCTCATCGAACGCGCCCGCTGGCTGGGCTGGCGCGGCGGCGCGGAGGTGGTGCTGACGCCGCTGGAGATCATCCAAAACCGCAATGTGCCGTGGGTGGAAAAGGAACTGGCGGCGCGCCTGTCGCAGATCAGGACGCGCGATAAGACGATGCATCCTTACTATTACAACGCCATGGTTTCACTTGGGAGTGCGTACGAGGAAGCGGCGAAAAATGGCAACACGCGGGTTTACAACCAGTATCTGGCCGACTTCAAACGGGACCTGGCGGACGGTCTCGAACTGGAACAGGCGACGGACAAGGCGCTGGACGCGGCGGAGGCGGCGCTGGCGAAGGGAGCGGTCGCCCCCGCGGCCAAACCGTAGCGTGCGGCGTGGTCAACTCGAGGTGGACCGCTCTACCAGCGGAGCGTTAAACAGAAGCTCGGATCACTGTCGCCGGGGCCGTTGACCCCGGTGTTTGAGATGGAAATCCAAGGCCCCGGGGTCAGCGACCCCGGCTCCAGCGCTACAAGCTACGGAAATTCGTACTCCATTCTGCAAGAAATCTCAGAGCTTCTCTTCTCCTGCCGCTTTTCTGATACGCGCTTGCATTGATTCAGACATGCTCGACCAGCCCCAGACGCCGGAAAGGCAGCGACGAAATTTACGATCCCGCTTTGCTTGTGCTTCGACTCGTTCGATAAAAAGCGCTCCATGCCCACACAGTAAGTCTTCAAGCGGGCCGGCCGCGACATCGCCTAACAACCGATCATCGGACGAAAGCTCCACCAGCCGCAGAATAATCGGCCAGACCAATTCCGGATCAGAGCAAAGTCCGCAAAGTTGCATCACACGCTGGATGGCCCAGTTCTCGCCGTTCTCTTGGAGCTGCTGCTCAATCCAGGTCGCCGCCAAATCCTCGGGCCTGCAATTCTCCGCTTCTTTGATGTGGGAAAGCCCGCGGTGCGGGTCTTCGCCATCGAAGCCAAATGTCAATAGCACCAGCGCATCCTCGGCCACCGTCGGGACGAAATTGCCCGAGTAGGGAATCAAGACGTTGTCACCGCGCTTCAGTTCTCCGCAGGCTGACGTGAGCCGGCCTGCCACGACACTCAGAATACAGGGACCTTCGCCCGCGACAAAGTCCATCGTTTTTCCCGCTGCAACAAAGACGCGACAGATTTGGAACTCGCGCGCATAAGCCAGCACACCAAACTTACCCTTTGCCTTGACCTCGACGGGCGGCGGCTCGTCCCAGAGGATCGAGCGCAGCGACTCAGCCACATGGAGCTGGCGTGGTTTGCCGTCCAGCCCCACCCGGCCCCAGTCATGGACCCGGTAGGTCGTGTCGGAGTTCTGCTGGATTTCCAGGATGAGATTGCCGCCGTCGATCGCGTGGACCTGGCCGCTGCGCACCAGCACCGAGTCACCGGCGGCCACCGGGAAACGGTTCACGCACTCCTCGAGTTTACCCTCGGCGATGGCGCGCTCAAATTTTTCCTGCGTCACCCCGGGCCGCAGGCCGACGATCAGGTGCGCGCCGGGCTCGGCGGCGGCGATGAACCAGTTCTCCGTCTTCGGCTCGCCGCCGAGCGATGCCGCCACCGCGGCGGGCGGATGCACCTGCAGGCTCAGCCGCTCGCGGCAGTCGAGCCATTTGACCAAAATCGGAAACGGTTTGTCCGCGGGCCAGCGCGGACCCATCACGGCGGCCGAGTGGCGTTGAAGCACCTCGCGCAAGGTGAGCCCGTCATAGGTGCCGCCGACCACCACCGATTGCGCCTCGGGCCGGTCGACGATTTCCCAGCTCTCGCCGATGGGACGTTCGGGCGGCAGGGTGCGGCCGAGGGCGGTTTCCAGGGCGCGCCCGCCCCAGACGCGGTCCTGGTAGAGCGGTTTGAGCCGGAGAAATTCGTCCATCGCGGTGCGGAGTTGGAAAAAAGGGGCCGCAGTTCGGGCGGGCCGGGGAATAATGCGTTTGACCGAGGCGGGCGTTGCCGTGAAATGCGGCAGGCTCATCCGGTGGCCACATTCCATGCCCAAGCCCGCGAGTTCAAACCCAAACAACGAGCCCTCCTTCGATGCTCCCCGCTACCGCCCGAACTGGCTGGCCGCCCTGATCAGCGGCCTGCTGGGCCTCTGGCTCACGGTGGCGATGTTTGACTATGACCCGTTGCAGGTCGGCTACTTCACCCAGAACACCACCAACGCCGTCCTGCGGAACTTCATGGGCGAATTCGGCACCGACTGCGCCCGGATGGCCTTCATCTGGTTCGGCGGAATGGCCTGGCTGCTGCCCTGTTTCTGCGGCCGGGTCTTCTGGATCGCGCTGCGCGGGACGCGCCGGCTGACGGGCGCGCGGGTCGCGGCGATGGTGCTGACACTCTGCGCCGGCTGCGGACTCGCCGCCATGGTGAAGCTGGACAGCCTGAACGGCAGTCAGTGGTTTCCGGCGGGAAGGCTCGGCGGCGTCATGGGCAAGTGGATCTACGACGACATGTTCGCCGACACCCTCGGCCTGTTCGGCACCGCCACGCTGCTGCTGAGCATTTATGTGGTCGGGCTGGCGTTCATCTTCACCAAGGACATCACCGCCACGCTGGAGAAACTGCTGCAGCATTTCCACGACTGGCGCGACGCCCGCGTCCGCAATCGGGCGGAACTCGCCGAGCTGCGGAAACAGCAGGCCGACGCCCCGGTGAAGAATGGACCCGGACCGGATGGCCTGTTTCCCGCCATTCCGGCGACCGCCGCGAAAGCCGCGGCCCCCACCCCGGCGCCGGTCAAAGCCGCACCCCCGCCCGCCCCGCTGGTCCTCAAGGTCGAGAAAGCCGCCCCCAAGCCCTCGGCACCCGCCGAGCCCGGCAAGATCGAGCTCAACATCGTCAAGCCCGAGGAAACCAAGAAGTCCCGCGCCACCCTGACGCTCAGCACCGATGACAACTACCAGGCCCCGCCGCTTTCGCTGCTGAAGGAACAGTCGCGCCCCGCCACCGGCAACAGTGAAGAGGAGCACCGTTCCAACGCGGAAAACCTCCTGCGCATCCTCCGCGAGTTTGGCGTCGAGGTGACGCTCGGCGAAATCCACGTCGGCCCCGTCATCACCCGCTACGAGGTCGTCCCCGCCGCCGGCGTGCGCGTGGAAAAAATCGCCGGCCTCGACAAGAACATCGCCCTCGGCATGCGTGCGCAGTCCGTCCGCATTCTTGCCCCCATCCCGGGCAAGGCCGCCGTCGGCGTCGAGGTCCCCAACCAGCACGCCACCCCGGTCGGGCTGCGCGAGATCATCGAGAGCGAGGACTGGTCCGCCGCCCGCGCCGAGATTCCGATCGCCCTCGGCAAGGACGTCTCCGGCAAACCGCTCATCAGCGATCTCGCCAAGATGCCCCACCTGCTCATCGCCGGCGCCACCGGCTCGGGCAAATCCGTCTGCATCAACGCCATTGTCGCTTCCATCCTCTACTCGAAGAGCCCCAACGACCTCCGTCTCATCATGGTGGACCCGAAGGTGGTCGAGTTGAAGATCTTCAACACGCTGCCGCACATGCTGATCCCGGTCGTGACCGAGCCAAAGAAGGTGCCGGCCGCGCTCAAGATCCTGCTCAAGGAGATGGAGAACCGCTACCAGATTTTCGCGAAGTGTAATGTCCGCAACATCGTCGGCTTCAACTCGCGCAAGAAGGCCGGCAAGGCGCCGCCGCCGCCCGACCCCCAGGCCTCGCTCGCGGGCGTGGACCCGCTTGCGCTCGACGACGGCATCGAGATCCCGGATCGCCTGCCCTACATCGTCGCCATCATCGACGAGCTGGCCGACCTGATGATGGTGGCGCCGGCCGAGATCGAGACCTGCATCGCCCGCCTTGCCCAGCTCGCCCGCGCCGCCGGCATCCACCTCATCATCGCCACCCAGCGGCCGTCCGTGAACGTCATCACCGGCGTGATCAAGGCCAACCTGCCCTCCCGCATCGCCTTTCAGGTCGCCTCGCAGGTGGACTCGCGGACGATCCTCGACGGCAAGGGGGCCGACACGCTGATCGGCCGCGGCGACATGCTGTTCTCGCCCCCCGGCAGCTCGCGCCTCGTGCGCGCGCAGGGGGCCTTTGTCGCCGACGAGGAGATCATGGAGATCGTGGAATTTCTCAAACGCAACGGCCCGCCGAAATACGACCAGTCGGTGCAGCAGCAGATTGACCGCGCCGCGGCCGAGGACAACGAAGAGGACGGCGGCGGGTCCGGCGAGGAAGGAGACCTGGGTGACGAAGACAAGCTGTTCCAGCAGGCGCTCGACGTGCTCAAGTCGAGCAAGCGCGCCTCGACCTCGATGCTCCAGCGCCGCCTCTCCATCGGCTACAACCGCGCCGCCCGCATCATGGATTTGATGGAGGAACGAGGCATCGTGGGCCCCGAAAACGGCTCCAGCCCCCGCGAGATCCTGAAGGACCTGGATTCGTTGTGAAGGGGGAAGCCAGGAAACCAGGATTTGAGCCACCTTGGATTCCCCTTCCGGGTTTTCTGGCTTCCTTCTTAATCCTTTTCAATTTCCCCCAATTCTCCTAACTCCTCCTCATGCAATCCATCGGTGAACGCCTCGAAGAGGCCCGCAAACGCAAAGGCACCTCCCTCCGCGAGGCCGCGGAGGCCACCAAGATTCGCGGCGACTACCTGCAGCAATTTGAGACCAACAAGTTCAACATCGGGCTGAGCGAGATTTACACCAAGAGCTTCCTGCGCAGCTACGCGAGCTACCTCAAGCTGCCCGCCGATAAAATCCTCAGCGATTACAAGGCGCTCAGCCCGAATGATCATCGCGCCCGCCCGATCAACCGCGAGGTGTACGGCCGCATGGATCTTTCCGTCGCTTCCGCCGACAAAGCCGGGGCGGAACCGCCCTCCAAGTCCGAGCCCGAGCCGGGTCCGTCCCCGAGCCAGGCCCCGCGCAAAGCGGCAACTTACATGCCGCATGCCTCGACCAGCCCGTCGATGGACAAGGCGATCCTCCTCAAGTTTGGCGGCCTGATCGCCGGTGTCGTCATCGTGATCACCCTGCTCGTCTGGGCGGTCGGAGCCCTGGGCAGCCGCAAACCTGCGGCCAACTCGTCGGCCGCGCTGTCCGACCAGACGGCGCTCCCGCCGCCGGCCAACGTTCCAATGCTCCGGGTCGTGGCCTCCGGCCCCGTCAAGGTCACCCTCCAGCAGAAGGCGGACAAAACAATCCTGTTCAGCGGCAGCCTCAATACCGGCGAGTCCCGCAGCGTACCTCGTCTCGGCAACATCACCGTCACCGCCGACGCTCCCCAGTACATCAAGTTCGATATTGGTGGAAATCTCTGGCCCATGCCCGCCGGCCAGAACGTCGCCGAAATTGTGGCTCCCGTCGCGCCAGCTCCGGCGACACCCTGAGGTCAGGTTTGGCTTCCGCCCCATCGGGCTCGACCGCGCGTCGAGCGTGAGCAAACATCCCCGGGACATTTCAACCATTGTAGCCGGGGTCGCTGACCCCGGTGCCTGAAATCGCCGATTTCGATCCCCGGGATCGGCGACCCCGGCTACAACCAAGCCGAAGCTAGCTTCGGCGAATGAACCCATAGCAGATTCAAAGGAGGTGGAGCGCGTTGACCCCAACGCGCTGGCTGGAGATGTGAGCCGAGCGCGCGCGACCGGTGTAAACGTCGCTCCCGGATGCCCGCACTACTCTTCGGAGCTCGCGTCTTGAATCGCACAGCTATCGCCCGACGCAAACCAGCGCGTTGGGGTCAACGCGCTCCACCATTGGAAAACCTCCGTTGCGGGCTCGCGCCCCACCCTGCTCAGCGCAGCGCCACCGGCGGCCCCAGCACTTCGCGCAGCGCAATCGCGCGCCGCAAGTCCCGCCCGCTCCGCAGGTCCTTCCGCAAGGCAGAAGTGCCCGTCGCTGGCTTGGTTGACTCTGTCCATGAGAGCTCCGCGGTCCTGGCTTCCGCGATCGTTTGCTCGGTGCGCTTCAGTTCTGCCTGAACCACCAGCTCCTCAGCCGCCTCGGCCTGATGCCGCTTCTCCGGTGCGGTCAGCACCGGCTGCGGTGGGGCAGCCTCTTCCGGCACGGTCGGAGCCTCAGGCTGATATTCTGTCTCCGTCATCATGGCCGGAGCGGGCGTGGACGGGGGCAAGCCGGTCTGGGCCGCGCTGCGGCGCTCCTCGATTTTCCGGCGGATCTCCTCCCGGATCCGCCGCATGCGTTCGTCGTAGTCCATGGTCCCCTCGGGACGGGCGGGCGAGCCGGATTCGTTCGGACGCCGGGATCCGGCGGCCGGCGATTGGTCCCCGTTCGTCTCCTTGCCCTTCTTCACCAGACTGCTGATGACGGCGATGATGACAAAGAGGATGAAGCCATTCATGGCGAACGGGGCGGAGGGAAATCGACGGGGCCGGCCGGCAGTTTACTTCTTGTCGTCGGGCTGCGCGATGGCCTTGCGCATGCCGGTATCGGCCTGGATGTTTTCCATCTTGTAATAGTCCATCACGCCAAGCCGGCCGGAGCGGAAGGCCTCGGCCATGGCGAGGGGCACCTGGGCCTGCGCTTCGACGACCTTCGCCTGCATCTCCTGCACGCGGGCCTTCATCTCCTGCTCGACGGCCACGGCGGCGGCGCGGCGGATTTCCGCCTGCGCCTGGGCGATGCTCTTGTTCGCCTCGGCCTGCGCCTCCTGCAGCTTGGCGCCGACGTTCTCGCCGACGTCCACGTCGGCGATGTCGATCGAGAGGATCTCAAACGCCGTGCCGACGTCGAGGCCGCGGGCGAGCACCGTCTTGGAAATGCTGTCGGGCGACTCGAGCACGATCTTGTAGCTCTCGGACGAACCGATGGTGGAGACGATGCCCTCGCCGACGCGGGCGATGATGGTCTCCTCCTTGGCGCCGCCAACGAACCGCTCGAGGTGGGTGCGAACGGTGACGCGGGCCTTGACCTTGACCTGGATGCCGTCCTTGGCGACGCCGTCGATGGTGGTGCGGCCGCTGGCGGGATTGGGGCAGTCGATGACCTTGGGATCGACGGAAGTGCGGACGGCCTCGACGACGGATTTACCGGAGCCCTTGGTCGCGAGGTCGATGGCGCAGGCCTGTTTCCAATCCAGCGCGAGGCTGGCCTTCTGGGCGGCGATGAGCGCCTGCACGGTGGGGACGACGTTGCCGCCGGCCAGGTAGTGGGACTCGATGTCGTCGATCGGAATCGGGATGCCGGCTTTGCGGGCGGTGATGCGGGCGTCCACGATCAGGCTGTAAGGCACCTGCCGGATCTTCATCCCGACCAGGTTGGAAATTCCGACCGGCGCGCCCGCGCTCAGGGCGCGCAGCCACACCCAGAAGAAGGACAGGAACACCAGGGCCGGGACAATGATGACAACGGCGACGATCAGGTAAACGATTTGGGTGGAGGTCATGGGAGTTTGGTGACGGTGAGGGAAAAGTTTTCCGCGCCCACGACCCGGAGCCGGGCGCCCTTTTCGGCCTGGCCGTCAAGGGAACGCGCCTCGTAGCGCTTGCCCTCGATTTCGACCTGGCCGGTGGGTTTGAGGGGAGTGAGGGCGACAGCCTCCTTGCCGGTGAGCGCGGCGGAGGAGGTGGCGGACAGGCTCGCCCCGTGTTCGGGCGTGTGCAGGAAAAGCTTTTTGCCCAGTTTCGTTTTGGGCAGGAGTCCGTATTCAATGTACATCGCCACGACGAGCAGCACCGCGCCGGCGGCGAAGGCCAGCAGACCGCCCCAGATGCCAAACTGGTCAAAGGCCTGCTGCGTCGCCCCGAGAAAGGCCAGCACCCCAAGGATCGCCAAAATGGGCCCCGGCGTAAAGAGGTCGAACACGAGCAGCACGATACCAAGCACAAAGAGGAGGAGGATGGGTGTCATGGCGGGGTGGGAACATGGGCAGGCTCGCACCTTCGCGCCACTGTCACAAGCACGAACGAGTTGGAATCCGGCGCGCCGTTTCCACCCGGTCGCGATTTAAGGCGAAAAAAATTTGCGCCCGCCGCGACGCGCCCCTTACTCGGCCCATGGAAAAAATTCCCTATCTCGGGCGGACGCTCCTCCGCTGGCGGGTGGGCAGCTCGACCTTCCTCGCCCTGCCGGAGGCGGGGGCCCGCCTGATGAACTGGCACGTCGCGCTCGGCGACGGGTCGGTGCGCGACGTGCTGTACTGGCCCGAGCTGACCACGCTCGACGACTTCGCCAAGGTCCGCGGCGGCAATCCCATCCTGTTTCCCTTCAATGGGCGCAGCTTCGACCGGGGCGACATCTTTTTCTGGCGCGACCCGGCGGGGGTGCGCCGGCCCATGCCGATCCACGGCATCGCGCGCCAGTCGGAGTTCAAGCTGGTCCAGGCCGATCCGCACGGCTTCACCGCCCAGCTGATCCCCGGCGAGGAGGCGCGCGCCGCCTACCCCTTCAAATGTGAGTTCACCGTCGTCTACCGGTTTGCGCCGCTCGGGCTCGTCTGCGAGCTGATCCTGCGCAACCTCGACGCCCAGCCGATCCCGTGGAGCGCCGGCCACCATTTCTATTTCACGGTGCCGTGGGCGGAGGGCCAGACACGGGGCGACTGCACCATCCGCATCCCGGCCGGACAGCGCCTCCGGCAGGACGCCGCCGGGCAGCTCGTCCCCGGCCCGGTGCTGGCGGTGGAGGAAAACCTGACCAATCGGGACCTGATTGACACCTTTCACACCGCACTGCGGGGCAACGCGGCGGTCTTCGGCGAAAAGGGCCGCCCGGGCGATGTGGCGGTGCGACTCGGCACCGAGCCCGTGCCGCCGCCCGACGCCACGTTTGTCACCTGGACAGCGGCCGACGACTCACCCTTCTACTGCATTGAGCCCTGGATGGGGCCGGCCAACGCCGTGGAGCACCACCGCGGCCTGCAGTGGGTCCAGCCGGGCAAGACCGGCAAGTTCGTAGTGAGCCTCGCGCTCGGCTGACCCGCAATCGACCGGCAGCGGTGAACTGAGCTTCCGCAGCTTTTGCCTGGTTAGATTGTAGGCGGGGTGCCCTCACCCCGCGAGGACGGACGCGAGCAGAAGGCATCACGCCCACAGATCCCATCGCGGCGGGCCAGCGTGCGCTTGCGTTTGCGGTCAACCCGCGCAATTTCCCGGATTCCTCTCCGTGCCCACCATGACTTCACTCCCTCCTGTGCTGGCCTTCTTCGATGTCGGCGGCGGTGAAATGCTGATCGTCTTCTTCCTCGTGCTGATGCTGTTCGGCGGGGAGAAGCTGCCGGAGTTCGCCCGCGGGCTGGGCAAGTCCATCCGCGAGTTCAAGAAGGCGAGCGCCGGGGTCGAGGAGGAATTTCGCCGGGCCATGGCCGAGCCGCCGGTGCCGCGCAACGAGATGAAACGCCCGCTCCCGCCGCCGGCCCCGCTGGCCCTGGCCGAGCCCGCGACGACCGAGAGCCCGGACGAAACCGGTCCGCACCCCGCACCCGAGGCGCCGCATCCGTCCGCGCCCCCGCCGGCGCATGAACCCCTCCCCCCGCCATCGGATGTCTGAGGTCCGCCGTCGGTCCGATTCGCAGGTCCGCGCATGAGTTCCCCGCGCCGGCATGTTTCCGCCCCGCCGCTCAACGAGCGCCGGCTGCTGCTCACCCTCGCGGTGGTGCAGTTCACGCACATCCTTGATTTCATGATCATGATGCCGCTGGGCCCGCAGTTCATGCGGGTGTTCGGCATCAATCCGCACCAGTTCAGCCTGTTGGTCTCCTCCTATGCGTTCAGCGCCGGGATCAGTGGGCTGGCCGCCAGTTTTTTCCTCGACCGGTTCGACCGCAAACACGCGCTGCTCACCCTGTATTCCGGCTTTGCCCTCGGCACCCTGGCCTGTGCCGTCGCCCCCAGTTACGGTGCGCTGCTGGCGGCCCGCATCCTGACCGGGGCCTTTAGCGGCGTGGGGGGCTCGGTCGTGTTCGCCATCGTGGGCGACGCGGTGCCGGCGGCCCGGCGCGGCCGCGCGATGGGTTTGGTGATGTCGGCCTTTTCCGCCGCCCAGGTGCTGGGTCTGCCGCTCGGCCTGTCGGCGGCGCAGCATTTCAGCTGGCATGCCCCGTTCTTGATCATCGTGGTATGCGCCCTGATGGTCCTGCTGGTCGCCGGGCGCATCCTGCCCTCGCTGCGGCTCCACCACCACCACGGGGTCCCGGTCTCGCCCGTCCGACAGATCCGGCACATCCTCGGGGCCCGCAACCACCTTGTGGCCTTCGCCCTCTCCGGCCTGCTCACCCTCGCCAGCTCGCTCGTCATCCCCTTCCTCAGTCCGGCGATGGTGTTCAACGTCCACATGACCGAGGACCATCTGGACCTGATCTACCTGTGCGGCGGCTTTGCGACAATTTTCAGCATGAATTACATCGGGCACTGGGCCGACCGGCACGGGAAGTTCCGCGCCTTTGCGATCATGGCGCTGGTCTCGATCCTGCCGGTCCTCGTGGTGACCCACCTCGGGCCCGTGCCGCTCTGGGAGGCGCTGGCGGTCAGCACCATCTTCATCGTCACGATGTCGGGCCGCTTTGTGCCGGCCAGCGCGATGATCACCGGCGCGGTCGTGGCACGGTACCGCGGCGGCTTCTCCAGCATCAGCGCGGCATCCCAGCAGATCTGCCAGGGCCTCGGCACCTATGCCGCCGGCCTGCTCGTCTACCAGCCGGTGGAACAGGGCCGGCTGGAGGGCTACGCCAATGTTGGCTACCTGTCGGTCGGCATCGTGCTGATCTCCCTGGTGCTGGCCCGCCGGCTGCAGCCGGCGGACGAAGCCCCGGCGGCCGGAACGGCCCCGGGGGAATTCGTCACCCTGGAACCGGTCGGCTGAGCGGTTTCATAATAACTTTGGCCGCTCGATTGTTGCGTGGGGAGGGCGAACCGTCCTCGGTGAGCCGCGGCTCGGCGGGGACGCCTCGCCCTACCATTTCGGCCACAGCTGTATTTAACCTGGAAAACGCAGTCGTAACCACGGAAATCACGGATGCACACGGATGATCAATCCATGGCAGATTTTTGGCCTTCACCCCGCAGGTGAACAGATTTTGCGCAATCGATATTTCTCAATGCTCGGGATCCGTGTTCTCTGTGAAATCCGTGGTTGGATTGAACTGCCGAATGTAGGTTTAACTTGCTCGAATGGGCGGCGGCCCGGCGGAGTGCGCGGGGCTCAGTTGCCCGGCGCGTAAGCGTCGGGGTTGCCGATGGATTCGCGCAGGGTGGCGAGGGCGACGTTGAAGCTGTAGTTGGCCTGCAGTTGGTTGTTGCGCGCCTGGGTGAGCGCGACCTGGGCCGAGAGGACGTCGAGTTGGGTGGCGGTGCCGGCGGTGTAGCGGGCGTTGGCCAGGCGGAGGGCCTCCTCGCCCTCGGCCACGACCTTCTGGGCGGCCTCGGCGAGTTCGCCCGCCTCCTGGAGTGACGAAACCGCGCGGCGGACCTCGACCTCGATGGCGAGAGCCTGTTGCAGGGTGTTGAGCCGGGCCTGGGCGAGCTGCGAGCGGGCCTGGGCGACGCGGCCAGCGGTGGCGCGGCCGTCAAAAATGGCCCAGCTCGACTGCACGCCGACCAGCCAGCCGTCCAGCGACTGGCCGAAGCTGGAGAACGGTCCGGACTTGACGACCTCATAACCGGCAAGCAAGGCGACGTTCGGCCGGTAGCCGGCCTGCTGCACGCGAACGTTGGCATCCCCGGCCTCCTCGACCTTTCGGAGGCGCTGCAGCTCGGGCCGCTCGGTGCGGGCGGTGTCGAGGGACTTTTGCAGATCATAGGTCACCGGGGCGTAGACGAGGGTGCCGTCAAACGCCGGGACCTTGCGCAGGTCCTCCGGCGTGGTGTTGCTGTAGCCGAGGGACTGGCGCAGCTCGTCGATCGCCAGCCGATAGTTGTTGCGGGCGGTGATGAGCGGGGGCTGGGCGTTGGCCAGCTCGACATCCGCCCGGAGGACCTCGAAGTTGGACACCGTGCCGGCGTCGAAGCGGTTCTTGGCGTCCTTCAGCTGCTGCTGGAGGAGCTCGACACTCTCCTCCTGCACCTTGATTTGCTCACGGGCGAAGAGGACCGCGTAGAACTTGGTGCGCACGTCGAGCAGGGCGGTGTTGATGGTGGCCTTGAGGTCGAGCAGGGCAGAGGCGCGCACCAGCCGCTGGGCGTCGAGGGCGGCCGAGATGCCGCCGCCGGCGTAGAGCGTCTGGCGGACCTGGAGGGCAATACCCCAGCTCTGGACGCTGGCGGCCGGAGAACCGGGCTGCACCAAAGTGTCCTGGGTGTCGGAGTAGTTGCCCGTCAGCGCAAGGGTCGGCAGGGCCTGGGCCGTCACGGTGATGATGAGCCCCTCCTGCTCGCGGATGCGCTCCTGGGCCTGGAGGATGGAGAAGTTGTGCTCCAGCGCATAGCCGACCGCGGTCTTGAGATCGAGCGTGTCGGGGATGGGCGGCGTCGGCGCCGGGGGCACGGCGGCCAGGACGGCGGAGGCGCCGGCGGCAAGGCCGAGGGCCAGCAGGGCAAGGGTACGGAACGGAACGGAGTGGCGGTTCATGGAAAGTTATTTGGCGAACACAGGCTCCCCCACCGGCGCCGGGGCGGGGGCGGGATGGCGGTCGCGGGAATGATCCCGGGCAAGCAGGATGTAGAGGGAAGGCAGCACAAACAGGGTGAAGATCGTGCCGATCGTCATGCCGCCGACAAGCACAAGTCCGATGGAATTGCGCGCCGCGGCGCCGGCCCCGGTCACCAGCGTGAGCGGGAAATGGCCGGCCACAGTCGCGACCGAGGTCATCAGAATGGGGCGGAGCCGGGTCAGGGCCGCCTCGCGGACCGCGGCGATCTTGGACCGGCCCTCCTCCTGGAGCTTGTTCGCGAACTCCACGATCAGGATGCCGTTCTTGGCGATCAGGCCGACGAGGGTGACGAGGCCGACCTGCGCGTAGATGTTCAGGGTCGTCGTCCAGCTGTCGGTCCAGAAGTGCATGTTGGGATTCGGTATTTTCAGCACCGTGAAGATCAGCGCGCCGAACATCGCCAGCGGTACCGAGCCAAGGAGAATCACGAGCGGATCCCGGAACGAGTTGAACTGCACCGCCAGTGCGAGGAAGATCATGACGATCGCGAGGATGAAAGCGGGCAGAAACTTGTTGCCCTCGGTGCGAAGCTGGCGCGATTCACCGGTGTAGTCGTAGGTGACACCAGGAGGAAGAGTGTCCCGCGCGGCACCCTCGAGGACCTGCAACGCCTCGTCCAGCGTCCGGTTGGTCGCGCCCGTGATCTTGACCGCGTTCATCTGCTGGAAGCGGTTCAGCGAACGCGGCACAGTGTGGTTCTCGATGTGGGCGAGCGAACTGAGGGGCACCAGCTGGTTGTTCGGGCCGGTGACATAGAGACCCATGAGCTGATCCGCGTTGAGCCGCTCGCCCCGCTTGAGCTCCGGAATCACCTTGTAACTGCGACCGGCAATGTCGAACCGGTTGACGAAGTTGCCGCCAAGGTCGGTCGCAAGGTCGGCCCCCACCTGGGAGAGGTTCAGGCCCAGCGTCGCGACCTTTTCGCGGTCAATCACGATCTCGGACTCGGGCTGGTCGATTTTTGTGTCAATCTGGAGAAACGGGAATTTGCCGCTCGCCATGGCCTTCCCCACAATGGCCTGCGCGTAGCCAAGGAGCTGGGGGGCGTCCCCGGTGCCTGCGACCACGAACTCGACCGGAAAATTGCTCCCGCCGGGCAGCGCCGCCGGCGTCGCCGCAAAGGTCTGAAAGCCGGGAATCCGTGACAATTTCCCCTGCAGCTCGTTCTTGATGTCAAAGATGGTCCGCGTCCGCGGCGCGCGCCAGGGCGTGACAATCATGCCGGCAAAGCCATCGGCGCCGGCGGCGGCCCGACCGACGGGATTGGACGGGGGGAACAGGATCTGGAAGGTCAGCGCTCGCTCCGGCGTGTCGAGCAGGGCCTTTTCGGTCGCCCGGCCGAAGGCGCTCTTCTGGTCGCCGGTGGCGTTGGCCGCGCTGGTGATGATTCCGAAAACCACACCCTGGTCCTCGGTCGGCGCGAGCTCCTTCGGGGAAAACAGGAACATCGGGATGGCCACGAGGCTGAGGACGATCCAGACGGTGTAGACGGCGGGGCGGGCGCCGAGGGTGCCGTCGAGCGCGCGGCCGTAGGCCTGGCGGAGCCGGTCGAAGCGGTGGTTGACCCAGCCGGTGAAGCCCTTCTCCTCCTCGGCCGCGCTGCGGAGCAGGCGGGAGGCCATCATCGGGGAGAGCGTGAGGGCAACGATGCCGGAGATCGTCACCGCCCCGGCCAGCGTGAGGGCGAATTCGCGGAACAACGAACCGGTGAGGCCGCCCTGCAGACCGATCGGCGTGTAGACCGCGGCCAGCGTGACGGTCATCGCGATCACCGGGCCGACCAGCTCGCGCGCGCCCAGTAGGGCGGCATCCAGCGGGGTGCGGCCCTCGCGGAGGTGCCGCTCGACGTTTTCCACCACCACGATGGCGTCGTCGACCACCAGACCGACGGAGAGCACGATCGCCAGCAGCGTCAGCAGGTTCAGGGTGAAGCCGAAGGCCTGCATCAGGAACACCCCGCCGATCAGTGAAACCGGGATCGCGAGGATGGGCACCAACACCGAACGCCAGGAACCGAGGAAAAGGTAGATCACCACCATCACGATGAGCAGGGTGTCGATGAGGGTGTGGGTGACCT
Source organism: uncultured Opitutia bacterium (assembly GCA_903873805.1). Taxonomy (GTDB): domain Bacteria; phylum Verrucomicrobiota; class Verrucomicrobiia; order Opitutales; family Opitutaceae; genus CAIQQB01. Next base: position 27,500 of record CAIQQB010000032.1, read on the forward strand.
CGTGGATCGCCTGGCTGATGTAGGCCGACGAATCGTAGGCGACCGTCGCCTCGAGACCGGCCGGCAGATCCTTGACCAGGTCGGCGAGCGAAATCCGCGCCCGCTGGACCACGTCGATCACGTTGGCGTTGGGCAGCGGAAAGATGCCCATAAACACGGCGGTCTGCCCGGTGAACCGGACCTCGGTGTCATAATCCTCCGCCCCGAGCTCGACGTCGGCGATATCCGCCAGCCGGACGATCGTGTCGTTCTCCTGGCGGATGACGAGGCGCTTGAAGTCGTCCACCGTGTGAAGATTGGTGTTGGCCGTGAGGTTGACCTGGACGAGGGAGCCCTTGGTCGATCCCACTGCGGCCAGGTAGTTGTTGTTGCCAAGCGCGGCGCGCACCTGCACGGGGCTGATGTTGAGGCCGGCCATGCGGTCGGGCTTGAGCCAGATGCGCATCGCGAACGTCCGGGCGCCGAGGATGTCGGCCCGCTGCACCCCCTGCAGCGCCGCCAGGCGCGGCTGCACGACCCGGACCAGATAATCCGTGATCTGGCTTTGCGAGAGAATCTTGGACGAGAAGCTCAGGTAGCAGGAGGCGATCTGCGAATCGGCCGACTGCGCCGTGATGGCCGGCACCTCCGCCTCGGGCGGCAGATCATTGCGCACCTGGTTCACCTTGGCGGTGATCTCGGCCAGCGCCTTCAGCGGATCGTAATTCAGCTTGAGCCGGACGTTGACCAGCGAGAAGCCCTGCAGGCTGTTGGACTCGATGTAGTCAATGCCGTCGGCCGAGGCGACCGCCTGCTCAATCGGAGTGGTGACAAACCCGCGCACCAGGTCGGCGCTGGCGCCGACATAGACGGTGCTGATGCTGACGGACGAATTTTCGCTGCGGGGATACTGCCGGACCGTAAGCGAACGCCAGGCCTGGGCGCCGGCGATGAGAATCACCAGATTGATGACAATCGCAAGGACGGGCTTGCGGATGAAGAGATCGGTAAAGGCTTTCATGGGTGCGGTGGGCAGTGAACGGCCCCGGTAAGGCCGGTCCAGGGTCAACGACCCCGGCTGCGGGTAAGTTCAGGAGTCGCTGGGCTTGGGCTTGAGCTGCGCGTCCGGCGCGAGCGTGTTGTCGATCGTCACCGTCTCATGGGCGCGCAGCTTGAAGCCGCCGCTGGACACCACCGTCTCCCCGGCCTGCAGGCCCGAGACGACGCTGACAAAATCCCCGCGGGCCTCCCCCAGCTGGACGAACTGTTCGCGCAGGACCTTCTCCGGCTGGCCGGTCTTTTCGTTTTTGTGGTCCTCGATCACGAAGACCGAGTCACCAAAGGGGGCGTATTGCACGGCGGTGGCCGGGATCGACAGCACCTTTTTCGTCTCGGGCAGCACCACCTCGACGGTGGCGAACATCCCGGCGCGGAGCTTTTCACCGCGGTTGGCCAGCGTGGCTTGGACGCGGACGTTGCGCGTCACGGGATCGATCTCGGGACTGATGGCGCTGATCTTGCCGGCAAAATTTTCGCCCGGGGCGGTGTCGCTCGCGACCCGCACTTCGGCGCCGGCCGTGAGCTGGGCCAGACTCTGCTGCGGCACCGAGAAATTGACATAGATCGGGTCGAGGGTCTCCAGCGTGGCGATCGGGTCGCCGTTGCGCAGGATCTGTCCGAGGTTCACCATCCGGAGGCCGAGCCGGCCGGAGAACGGCGCCCGAATGGTCTTCTTGTCGATGACGGAGCGGATTTGCGCGATCTGGGCCGCAGCCTGTTTCGCCTGGGCATCCGCCTGGTCCAGATCGGACGGGGCGTTGGTGCCCTGCTGGCGGAGCTCCCGCTGGCGCCGGAGATTCAGGTCGGTCAGCGCGGCGGCAGCCGTGGCCGCGGCGAGTTGCGCCGTCTCCTCCGAGGTGTCGAGCTGCACCAGGAGGTCGCCTGAGTTCACCAGGGCGCCGGAATCAAAGGCGATCTTGACCACCTGGCCGGCGATTTCTCCGGCCATGGTCACCCCCTGATAGGCGTAGAGCGAGCCGGTCGCACGGATGCTGGTTTCCCAGGTGTCCTCGTGCACGGGGGCGGAGGTGACGACATCCGGGGGCATGGTGGCGTTGGCGGCGGCGGCCCCCATGGCGGAAAACTGCTGCTGCTTGACCAGGACGATGGCACCGACGACCAGGCCGAGGCCGACAAGGGTGAGGATGAATTTCATGGATGATGAAGGGAAAAGGGCGTGACGATCGTGGCATCAGAGGGTGGCCAGCACGGCCTCGTCAGTGGGAGCGATCTCGGCGGCCCGGCCGAGAATCTTGGTGAGCAGGCGGACAAGGGTCTTGCGGTCGCGCTCGGAAATGGGGGCCATCAATCCGGCCATGATCTGGAAATGCGACGGCAACACCTTCTCCAGCCGCCGCCGCCCGCGCGGGGTGAGGCGCACCGACATCATCCGGCGGTCGGTCCGGTCCGGGGCGCGCGTGACGAGGCCGTCGCGCTCCAGCGTGTCGATCAGTCCGGTCATGGTGGCGCGGGTGACCCCGGCGCGCTCGGCCAGCTCGGCGGGGCTGAGCGGCGCCAACCGGCCGCCGGCCCGGTGGCAGCTGCCCCACAGCGCCATCAGCACGCCGAATCGGCCCTGGGTCAGGTGGTGGGCCGCCAGATTCGACTCGACCACGCGGAAGACCTCGTCGCCGGTGCGCAAGAGGTGCAGGAAGACCGCGGCCGCCGACGGATCGAGATCGGGAAACTCCTTTGCGGCCTCGAGGAGGCACTCGTAGCGCGGCAGGTCTTTGAGGAGGAGGAGCGGCATGGCAACAGTAAGGCCGCGAATAGTTAGGAGCCTAATCTAAATTGCAAGTCCGGACTGCGCATTTTTTGTCCAGCGGTTTCCGGGCCCTCCCGGCGGCATGAACCAGCGTCATCGCGCGGAGGCGCAGGACCACGCGACCGCCGACCGGCGGGCGGGAGCAGTAACTGCCCCACCCCCGGCCGATGTCACTTATCCGTTACAAACTCTTCGCAGCCGCGACCACGGCCTCGGCAGTGATGCCGAGCACCTTCATCGCGGTGCCGCCGGGGGCGCTGAGGCCGAAGCGGTCGATGCCAATCACCTTGCCGTCCAGGCCGGTGTACTGGTGCCAGAGACCCGTCACGCCCGCCTCGATGGCCACCCGTTTGCGGCACGCTGCGGGAAGGACCTCCTCGCGATAGGCCGCCGGCTGGCGATTGAAACGCTCGAAGCTCGGCACCGACACCACGCGCACGCCCGCCCCGAGGGTCTTGGCGGCGGCCACGGCCAGCTGCACCTCGCTGCCGGCGGCCAGCAGGATATGCGTGAGCGCGGCGGTTTCGCGGATCGCGATGTAGGCGCCCTTGAGCACGCCCTCGCGGCGGGTCGGCACCGGGATGTCGTTGAGCTGCGGCACGGCCTGGCGCGTGAGCGCGAGCAGCGTGGGGCCGTCCGTGCGCGCGAGCGCCGCGGCAAACGCCCCGGCGGTCTCCTCGGGATCGGCGGGGCGGATCACGTCCAGGTTCGGGATGACCCGCAGGCCGGTGACCGTCTCCACCGGCTGGTGGGTCGGGCCGTCCTCCCCCACCCCGACGGAGTCGTGCGTGTAGATATAGATGACGGGCAGCTTGGCGATGGCCGCGATGCGCATCGACGGGCGCGAGTAGTCGGCGAACACGAGGAAGGTCGCGCACGAGGTGCGGAACAGGCCGTCGTAGGCGACGCCGTTGTTGATCGCCGCCATGCCGTGTTCGCGGATGCCGTAGCGCAGGTTGCGCCCGGCGCGGTTGGTGCGGTCAAAATCCTTGTCGGCCGCGATGTAGTTGAGGGTCGAGCCGTAGAGATCGGCGCTGCCGGAAATGAGCAGCGGGAGCGCGGCGGCGAGCGGCTGGAGGACATCCTTGCCCGCGGCCCGGGTGGCCAGCTTGGCGTCGGCGGGAAACAGCGGGATTTGGGCGAGCAGCGCCAGCGGGTCCGGCGTGGCCGACGCCGAGGCGAGCAGCGCGGCCTTGTCGGGGTTGGCGGCGGCCCAGGCGTCGCGGAGCTTGAGCCATTTCTTGTAACCGCGGACGAGGCGTTTTTTGTGGCCGGCGAAATAGCCGCGGACGGCGTCGCTGACAAAAAAGTGCTGGTCGGCGGGAAGGCCGAGACCGGCGCGGGCGGCGTCGGCGAACTTCGCCCCACCCTCGCCGTGGCCCTTGGCGGTGCCGGCGACCTCGGGGATGCCCTTGGCGATGGTGGTCTTGGCGATGATGAGCTGGGGCTTGCCGGACTTGGCGCGCTTGGCCCGGTTGAGGGCCTTGAGGATGGCGGCGAAGTCGTGACCGTCGATCGTCTGCACGTCCCAGCCGATGGCCTTGAACCGCCCGGCGGTGTTCTCGCTCTGGGATTTGTCGGCCATCGCGTCGAGGGTGACGTCGTTGGAGTCATAGATGAGGATGAGATTGTCGAGCCCCTGGTGGCCGGCGAACTCGACCGCCTCCATCGCGACGCCCTCCTGCATGCAGCCGTCGCCGGCGAGCGCGATGACATGGTGGTCGAAGAGTACGTGCTCCGCCGTGTTGAAACGCGCGGCGGCCATCTGGCCGGCCATCGCCATGCCGACGGCGTTGCCGACACCCTGGCCGAGCGGGCCGGTGGTGCATTCGACGCCGGGCGTCTCGTGAAACTCGGGGTGACCGGGCGTCTTGCTGTGGAGTTGGCGGAAGTTCTTCACCTCCTCGAGGGAGAGGTCGTAGCCGCTGAGGTGCAGCCAGGCATAGAGGAACATCGAGCCATGGCCGGCCGAAAGGATGAACCGGTCGCGGTTCGGCCAGCGGGGGGCATCGGGATTGTAGGCCAGGGCCTCGCCGAAGAGGACGGCGCCGAGTTCGGCGCAGCCGAGCGGCAGGCCGAGGTGGCCGGAGGAGCATTGGTGCACGGCGTCGATGGCGAGGCCGCGGGCCTGGTTGGCCGCTTGGGCGAGGATTTCAGTCGGGAGTTTCATGGCGAAAAGGACGCGGCCCAGAACGGGCGCGCAGAGTCAAATGGTTTATAGCTTCACGTCCCGCCGGGAAAGCCCAAATTCCGCCAAAATCATCCGGCCCCGCGCGGATCCTCCGCGTGCTTTTGGAATTGCTGCGGCCGCCCCGGGCAGCTTCTGCTGGATCGGGCCCACCGGCCACCACCCATGATTCAGCATTCCCGTGTGCCTGACGCCCTGTTCCGTCTTGTATGCATCGGCCTCGGCTGGCTCTTGGGTGGAGCGGCGTTCCTGCCGGCCCAAACCATCGGCCCCGCGCCGGTGGGTGGAACCAACCTCACCGCGGAGGAGGTGCTCAACCGAACCGAAAAGACCTATCGCGAACTGCGCAGCTATTCGGCCGAGATCGCCATGCGCCAGCTCAGCCTGACCCGCCCCAACGACGACGCATCCCCGCCCTCCGACCCTCAAACCAGCCCGATTAATCATACGCTCTTCTCCTTTCGCTTCCTCCGGCCCGATGACTATTACCTGCGCTACGAGGTCTTTCACGACACTACAGCCAATTCGAATCCGCAGAGCCCGTCGAACGGCCGGGTCCTGTACAAGTCGGGGGCCGGGAGTTCCGGCCACTCTACGACCCTCGGTAATGCGATCACCACGGGAAAAACGATGACCCAGCCCGTGTCTACCGGCCTGGGCTTTCAGAACGAACTGCACAGCCTCCTGGCGGCCACGAATGAGTCCCTCGTTCCCTCCTGGCTGGTGGATGGCACGATTCGGCCCAAACCGCCGACCTCCGTCATGCTCGGCGGCGAGGCCACCTGGAAGGGCGAGCCGGTCTATAAGGTCTGGCTCACCACCGCCACCGGCAGACGGGAGGAGCTCTGGATCTCCCAGCATTCCTTTCTCCTCCTGCGTGCCATCGTGATCACCGTGGGACCCGGCCCCCGGGGCGGGGCGGCGGGAGTCAACCGACCGTTTGAAATCTACGAATCTGTTTTCCGGCAGTCCGCCAGTCCCGACCTCACGGACCACGACTTTGTATTCGACGGGGACAGGGCCATCGCCCCCAAAACCGAACAGGAGATTGGATTGGGCAGTGAATGGGCCGACCTGCTCACCTTTGCCGGCCTCCCCGATGACATGCTGTCGGCGGCCGTCGCGAACAAACCCGCCGCCAAACCCGCCCCGGCGGCGAAGGCCATGGAGGAACAGCAGCTTTCTGCGGAGCAGATGGCCAGCGTGGTGATGATCGAAGGAGACAAGGGCGTGGCCACCGGCTTCATCGCCAAGGTTCGCGACATCGAATTCGTGGTCACGAATCTGCATGTCCTCGGCAACAACCAGAAGATCTCGATCAAGAATCTCCGGGGCGAACCGATTGCGGTCCAGGGGATCATCGGCGCCGTCGGCAGCGACATCGCCCTGTTGCGCATCACCACCCCCAACGACGAGACCATGCCGCCGCTGCCCATGGCCGCCAACGTCCTGACTTCCTCCAAGATCGGCGACAAAGTCGTCGTGGTGGGCAACCGGCTTGGCGGCGGCGTCGCCACCCAGACCAGCGGGCGGATCATTGGCCTTGGACCCAACCGGGTCGAGGTCGACGCCGCCTTCCAGCCCGGCAACAGCGGCAGCCCGATCTTCAATGTGACCGACCGCGAAGTCATCGGAGTCGCCGCCTATGCGGAAACGGTCACCGTGCAGCTGGGCAACAACAAGTCGGACTCCCCCTCCAAAAGCGACACTTCCGCCAATGACCTCCCCCGGGAAACCCGCTGGTTTGGCTACCGATTGGATGCAGTCAGCAAGTGGGAAACCATCGACTGGACCCAGTGGCAGTCCCAACTCCAGCAGGTGAACACCTTTCGCGAAAACTCGCTGGCCATCCGGGCCTTCTTTCGGGCCAATTCCACCCCCCCGCCCGCGGACGCCCGCCTCCGGACCATCCTCGACCGATACGAAACCAGGTACCGGCAGCCCGGCCTCTCCCACACGGCCAAGACTGAGGAAAACCTCACCCTGCTCAGCAGCCTGATGGCCTATGCCAGCGACGGCGTGAAAGAGCTGAAGGAGGGAGCCTTCTACGACTACTTTCGTTCGAGTCTCTATTGGGAGACCAGCATCCCGGACCAGCTCCGCATTCGCGAGCTGATCCTGCAATTCCTCAAGGACGAGGAAACCCGCCAGCGGGGCCTGCTCTGACCGCTGTCCGCCCGGCCCGTCAGATGTGCTTCGAGTCGGCCTCGTCCTTCTTGACGTAACCGCTGTCCTGCCGCTGATGATTCACTTGGTTTTTCTTCAGGTAGGCTTGGTAGACGTCATCTGCGGACATGCCCAGGGTCTGGGCGAGCGAAACGAGGAAGTGAAACAGGTCCACGACCTCGACCTTCGCGTTCTGCTCGTCGAACTTCTGGTACTTGGCCCACCACTTCCACGGGACCGAGTCGATCAGCTCCGCGGTCTCCTGCTGCAGAGCGCGGGTGTAGTTGAGAACCCACTTCGCCTTTTCCTCGTCGGTGGGCGGGGGCAGGGTGACGCCGATGCGCCGGTTGAGCGCCTCCTGCATGGTGAATATTTCCTCGAGCTTGTCCATGTGGCGACGCTGGGCCGCCGGCCGGCGGGTGGCAAGTGGCGAGTGCGGCGGCCGGTGCGACGCCCGAATATATCGCCCCGGTGCCAGCCGGGGGGGGGACCGGCCCGGTTCGCCCTCCGAGGGATGCCCCAACTTCACTGTTGCCCCAGAGGCGGGAAAGTGCGAGGCTTCCCCTTTGCTGCCTGCGTCGAGCGCGACTTCCGCCCTCCGCCGGCCGCCTCCCACGCGGTTCCCGCCCACAGCGGTGAGCGCGTTTCAACCCAAACCAAACCAAAGACATGTCAGATCAAACTACGTCCGGCTTCACGCCCCCTGCGGCGCCCGCCGAGACTTCCGGCACGCCCTCAGCGGCGGCAGCCGTACCGGCTGCTTTCGGCGCCGGTCGGGGCTCCGGCCTCGCCCGGGGCAAGCGCCCCAGCCAGCCCGCCGCCGCTCCGCTCACCGCCCCCAGCACCGGCGGTGGAGATTACAAGCCCACGTCCATTCAGGTCGTGACCACCGCCAGCGAATACAAGAATCCGTTTGCCCCGGCCGAGGAGCCCGCTCCAGCCGTCAGCGAATCCGCCCCCGCCCTGGCCTCCCGCCCGGCACCGGCAGTCGTGCCGCCGACACCCGTGGCGGTCGCACCGGCCGTGGAGGCGCCGGTCGCCGCCCCGGTCGCGGCCGCGCCCAAACCGGCCCACACCTACATCGAGCCCACCGCCATCCCGGATGCCCCGGCCCCCAAGGCCGAGCTCAACATCCTCCCACCGGCCGAAGTCCGGCGTCCCGCCCAGAATTGGGAGTCGCCCGGCGCCCGCAGCGAAGACGCGGCCCCGCCCGAAGCTTCGCGCCGCGAACCCCGCGCCGAACGCCCCGTCTTCCAGCCGGAGCGCCGCGAACAGCGCGAAAACCGCGAACAGCGCGAACGCAGTGAGGGCTCCCGCCCCTCCGCCGATGCGCGCCCGGCCCCCGCCGCCCGCGCCCAGGCCTTTCCCTACGTTCCGGCCCCCGCCGGTTCCTCGTCGGCAGCGGGTGAGGAACGCTCCCGTTCCGCCTCGGAGCCCTACCGCTCCTCGCGCCATGAATCCTCCTCCCACGGCCATTCCCCGCGGAAAAAGTCCGGCGGGTTCTTCGGCTGGCTGAAACGCCTCTTCACCGGATCGTCGGGATCGGACAAGTCCAATGACCGCGACGACTCCCGGCACGCCGAGCACCGCCAGGATGGCGGCCAGCATCACCGGCGCGGTGGCCGCGACCGCCGCTCGGGCGGCGACGACCGCAGCCCGCGGGCCGAGGGCGACTCCCCCGGCTACTCCCAGTCCCGCGAACCCGGCCAGGGCGAACGGCGCTATGAGGACGGCGGCCGGCGCCGGTCCCGCGGCGGCCGCGGCCGCAACCGCGGCGGCCATCGCCGCCATGAGGGCGGCGGCGGCGGCGAGGGTGTCCGCGGCGGCGGCGCTTAATAGCCTTGCCAAGCCCCGGCGGCCTGCGCGCATTTCAAGGCGTCCGTTTCCCGACGGGCGCCTTTTTTGCGCCCGGCCGTATCGCCGCCCGGCCGGCCCGGGCCCGCACCACCCTTTTTCCACCTTTCCGCACATGTCCGACCTCATCGTCCACGGCGGCCGGCCGCTCGCCGGCACCATCGTCCCCTCGGGCAACAAGAACTCCGTCCTGCCGATCCTCTGCGCGACGCTGCTGACCGACGAGCCGGTGACGCTGCGGAACGTGCCCGACATCACGGATCTGCAGAAGCTCGCAGAGTTCTTCCGCACCCAGGGCTCGCAGATCGACTGGGACCGGACGGCCGGGGTGATGCGCGTCAGCCACGCCGGCTTTCGCCCCACCCTGCAGAACCACGAGCTCCCGCAGGACATGCGCTCGACGGTGCTCCTGTATCCCGGACTGCTGCACCGGCTGGGTCGGCTTGCGATCCCCTCCAACACCAAGGGTTGCTCGCTCGGGGTGCGCGAAATCGATCCGCATCTCGACATCCTCCGGGCCCTCGGTGCCGGCGTGCATGAGGGCGATCCGCTGGTCATCAACCTGCCCGACGGTTTCCGCGGCGCCCGCCACTGGCTGGACTACATGTCCGTCACCGTGACGGAGAACTTCGCCATGGCCGCGGCGCTGGCCGCCGGCGAGTCCACGCTGATCAACGCCGCCAGCGAGCCGCACGTGCAGGATCTCTGCGCCGCGCTCGTCGCGATGGGCGCCCGGATCGACGGCCTCGGCACGTCGATGCTGCGGATCACGGGTGTGGCGAAGCTGCACAGCGCGACCATCACCATCAACAGCGACTACCATGAGATCGTCACCTTCCTCGCGCTGGGCGCGATCACGGGCGGCGAGGTCCGCGTGGAGCAGGCCCTGCCCCAGCACTTTGACCTCATCATCCGCGCCTTCGCCAAGCTGGGCGTGCGCATCGAGCACGAGGGCGGCGCCGTCGTGGTGCGCCGCGGGCAAACACTGCGCATCGAGCAGCCGTTCACCGGCAACCTGCTCCCCAAGATCGAGGCCGCCCCGTGGCCGTATTTCTCCGTCGACCTGCTGCCCCTCATGATCGCGCTCAGCACGCGCTGCGAGGGCACGATCCATTTCTGGAACAAGGTTTACGAAAACGGCTTCGCGTGGATTCCCGAGCTCGCCAAGTTCGGCGCCCACGCCGTCGTCAGCGATCCGCACCGCCTGATTGTTTTCGGCCCCAAGCCCCTCCGGCCCGCGGTCGTCGACTCGCCCTACGTCATCCGCGCCGCCGTCGCGCTGACGATGGTGGCCGCGTCCATCCCCGGCCGTTCCGTCGTGCGCAACGCCGAAATCATCAAACGCGCCCACCCGCGCTTCGTCGAGAACCTCCGCAGCCTCGGCGCCGAGCTGGAATGGCAGTGAGGATTTTTGAATTTGGATTTTGGAATTTGGATTCCGCCCCGCCATTAACGTCCCAGACCTTCCCCTTTCCCGCCGTGTCCCAATCCAAAAGCGAAAATCCAAAATCCAAAATCCTCCCGCCGCCCGCGACGGGGGCGGCGACCGGCCTCGGCTACATCACCTCCACCCTCGCCCAGCCGGTCTCGCCCGCCGAGGCGGCGCTGCGCCCGCTTTCGTTTGCCGACTTCACCGGCCAGCCCAAGACCGTCGAGCGCCTCCAGGTCATGGTTGGCGCGGCCAAAAAGCGCGGCGACCCGCTCAACCACATCCTTCTCTCCGGACCGCCCGGACTCGGCAAGACCACCCTCGCCTTTATTCTCGGCCAGGAGCTCGGCAAAAACGTCCGCGTCACGTCAGGTCCCGTGGTGGAAAAGGCCGGAGATCTCGCCGGTCTGCTCACCAACCTCGAGGAGGGCGACATTCTTTTCATCGACGAGATCCATCGCATCCCCAAGACGGTCGAGGAATATCTCTATTCCGCGATGGAGGACTTCCGCCTCGACATCATGATCGACCAGGGGCCCAACGCCCGCAGCGTGCGGCTCACCCTCCCGCGCTTCACGCTGGTCGGCGCCACCACTCGGGCGGGCCTGCTCACCGCCCCGCTCCGCTCGCGCTTCACGCTCCAGACCCGGCTCGACTACTACGACCACGCCACGCTGCAGGGCATCGTGCGCCGCAGTTGCGGCCTGCTCGACGTGCCGGTCGAGGACGCCGGCGCGCAGGAGATCGCGACCCGGTCGCGCGGCACGCCCCGCATCGCCAACAACCTGATCAATTTCTGCCGGGACTACGCGCAGGAACGCGCCCAGGGGAAGATCACCCGGGCCGTCGCCGCCGCCGCCCTGGAGCTGCTGGAGATCGACGCCCGCGGGCTCGACGAGATGGACAAGCGCATGCTCCGCATCATGGCTGAGAACTACCGCGGCGGCCCCGTCGGCATGAGCACCATCGCCGTCGCCGTCGGCGAGGAGGCCGAGACGCTGGAGGAGGTCCACGAACCGTTCCTGATCCAGGAAGGCTACCTGCAACGCACCCCGCAGGGCCGCGCCCTCACCGCCAAAGGCTACGCCGCCATCGGCCTGAAGCCCCCCGGCGGCGAACAGGGCGCGCTGCTGTAGGAGGATTGTCTACGATGTAGGGCTCGACCTCGCGTCGAGCCTGGATTGTTTCGGACGGTTTGTGGTGGAGCGCGACGTCCCTGGCGCGCTTTCCGAAATGGACCCACGATCAAGCGCGCCAGGGACGTCGCGCTCCACCTTCGGATCGAAGTTCTGCCGGAGATATATCGTTCCATCGGCACGAGATTTTCCCAGCGGCCTGATATCAGCCAGGCCTCACGCGAGGTAAGGCCCTACAACGCCAGACACAGAAGCAGTACAGCCATCTGCCCCATCACAGATCCCCGCCCTGAGGTCGGAGGATGATCTCCTCGACCACGGTGCGGCGGGTGAGGCGGAAGATGTCGTAAAACGCCCGCGCGACGTCCGCGGCGGGCATCATCCGCTCCTCTGGCGCGCCGCTGCCGGCCCAGGCCGGGGACACCGTGGCCCCCGGGTGGACGCAGCACACCCGCACACCCTTCGCCTTCAACTCGGCGCGCATCACTTTGCTGAGGCCGGTCACGCCGAACTTCGCCGCGCAGTACCCTGCCCCGCCGGCATAGGCCTGCAGGCCGGCAATCGAGCTCATGTTGAAAACATCGCCGCGTCCCCTCGCGACCATCGCCGGCACGAACGCCCGCGAGACCAGGAAAGTGCTGCGCAGGTTGGCCGCGATCAGTCCGTCGAACTCCGCCACGCGCATCTCCGTGAACGGTCGCGCGGTGAATTTGCCGGCGTTGTTGATCAGCACGTCCACCGCACCCCACCGCTGCGCGACCGCCGCCGCCAGCGTCGTGACCGCCGCCTCGTCGGTCACGTCGCAGGGAAAGACCGCGACCTTCGCCCCCAATCGGGCGCAGGCCGCCTCGACGCGGGCGAGATTTCCCGCGCTGCGCGCCACGAGCGCGAGCTTCACGCCGCGCACCTCGCGCGCAAAGACTTTGGCGATGGCCGCCCCGATGCCCTGCGACGCACCGGTGATGAGGATGACGGGGGGCTTCATATCGGAATCGTTCTCGTTCTCCTATTCATTCTCGTTCTCATGATTGTTCCTTTTCTCCCTTCCATCGAGAACGAGTAAGAGAAGGAGAACGAGAACGATTGTTACGCTCAGCACACCAGCGAGCGGAAATCCATGAAGTCCGCCGCAAAGCCGCCGGGCACGCCCTTGCAGATCACGCTCACTGCGTCGTGCGAATGCAGCGATTCCAAGTGTGCGCACGCGATCCGGAAGTCGATGATCCGGCGGTCGCGCTCGAACTCCCGGTAGAGCAGACGCGCTGCATCCTCCACAAACTTCAGGTGCGCCCCGTTGAGCTCGGCAAACGCCTGCTCGTCCTCGCGCTTCACCATCACCTGCGTCTCCGTCCGCAACGCCGCCGCGCAGAGCGCCTGCACGTCCTCGATCCAGATCTTTTTGCCCGGCGCTTCCTCAATCGTCACGCGCGCCTTGCTGCGCTGCGAATGCGGCACGCTGTAGACGCCGCGCCGGTCGCGCGCGTGCTCCGCCAGCTCCGCCGAACACGGGCAGGCCGACGAATAGACGAAGTCAAAATGGATGAACCGCCGGTAGGCCCCCGCGCTCGTCATCACGCCCTCGAAGGCCACGTCGTAGAACTGCCAGCCGGCCAGCCCGCTCCGCAGGCTGGGCTGCATCATCGGATAAGAAAAGTTGATCCGCAGGCGGGCGTCCTTGCTCTCCACCTTGCGCAGGTAGGTCTTGAGAATCTTGCCCATCCACTCGCCGGTGAAAACCTGATTTTTGTGGTCGTAAAACGAGCGCACGATGCGGCTCATGTTGATGCCCTTCAGCTCCGCCTCCAGGGAGACCGTGCCAGTCACGCTTGCCTCCAGCGTGAGAATTTTGCCCTGCTTGGTGCGGAACTTGAGCGGCAGCCGGAAATTGGACACGCCCACCTGCTGGATCGGCACGTGCGCGCCCTGGACGGCGTCGTGGGCGGCCACCATCATGTCCGGCAGCGACGCCCGGTAGGCGGGCGAAGGGCGGAACTTCGCATCGTAGCCGCGACGGATGCGCGCCGGGGCGCCGGCCGCCGACTGATGCAGGTACATGGGTTTGGATTTGGGCATGGGAGACGGGGCATCAGACCGGGTCGGGACCGTGGTATTCGGCGAAGTTGCGCGGGGTTTCGTAGAGGCGGACGCAGTGCAGCCTCCCGGCGGGGAGATGCGGCTCGATCTGCGCCCAGAACGCGATCACGAGGTTTTCGGTCGAAGGGATGATGCCGCGCAAAAAGGGCACCTCCTCGTTGAGGTTGCGGTGGTCGCACGGGTCGACAATCGCGGTATGCAGGATGCGCTTGAGCTCGCCGAGGTCCATGATGTAACCGGTCTCCGGGTCGGGCTGCCCACGCACGGTGACCTCGAGTACATAGTTGTGTCCGTGCCAGTGCGGGTTGGTGCAGAGGCCGTACTGCCGCTCATTCCAGCGCTGGCTCTTCGCCGGGTTGTGCAGCCGGTGCGCCGAGTTAAAATGCACCTGCCGGGTGATGCTGACCGTGCCCCGGAGCGGACGCACGGACGGCGGGGCGGCCTTGGACTGGGCGGTTTTGCGCGGCATGAGGGGTTAATCGGTAACAACAAATCGCCGCCGGTCAACCCGCGGGAGTTTGGCAAAGAGTAGCGCAGGCATCCCTGCCTGCATCCGAGAACAGGCCCGGGATGCAGGCAGGGATGCCTGCGCTACGTCCCGGCTGCACCCCGCAAACGGTGCGCAGCAAAAACTCTTGCGCGCCCGCGCGCGGGGGACTTCATCGGTTCCATGAGCATCCGTTTTTGCATCCTCGGCAGCGGCAGCGCGGGCAATTGCGCGCTGCTCCAGACCGAGGGGGCCCGGGTGCTCGTGGACGCCGGGTTCTCCGCCCGCAAGCTCGCCGCGCTGCTCGCCGCCGTGGGCGAGTCGCTCGACCGCATCGACGCGGTCTTCCTCACCCACGAACACGGCGACCATGCCGCGGGCATCAGCGGCCTCCGGCGCCATCCGCACATCCGCATCTTTGCCAACGCCGCCACCCAGCGCGCCGTGCAGTCCGGCCTGGAACACCGCCCCGACTGGCAGCTTTTCGAGACCGGCACGCGCTTCCAGTTTCGCGATCTTGAGGTGCGCAGCTTCGCCGTGCCGCATGACGCGCAGGAGCCGGTGGGCTTCACCTTTGCCACCGGCCACGCGGGCGACCTGCTCTTCCCCCACCGCTGCGTCGCCTGGGTCACCGACCTCGGCCACGTCCCGCAGCACATCCAGGAACAGCTCCGCGACTGCGACGTCCTCGCCCTCGAATCCAACCACTGCCCGCAGTTGCTGCAGGCCGACACCAAGCGCCCCTGGTCGACCAAGCAGCGCATCGCCGGACGCCACGGCCACCTCTCCAACGACGGCGCCCGCACGCTCCTCGAGGCCGTCGCCAGCCCGCGCTGGCGGCATGTTTTCCTCACCCACCTCTCGCGCGATTGCAACAGTCTCGCCGCCGTCGAGGCCGCGATTGCCGGCCTCCGCGCCCGCCTCCGCTGTGAGTTCTCCATCGTCGGCCCCGGCGAGGGCACGCGGATGGTCGAGCTGGCCTGAGGGCGGCGACACGGGAGGCTCAGCCCACATTCCCCCGGAGAGTTGGAGTCTGCCTCCAATATCGTTCTCGTTCTCTGACTCGTTCTCGTTCTCCCGGTCTGAAAACCGACAATGAGAACGAGACCGATTTTTTCTGTGACGCCGGCCCCCCTCACGGCGCTTGCGCACCCGACCGGTTTCCTTCATCAACGGCGCCTTAATGCCCGCCGACCACGCCATCCGCCACACCAAGATCATCTTCACCCTCGGCCCGGCCACCGAGAGCGAGGAAATGCTCGAGAAACTCATCCGGGCCGGGGCCGACATCGTCCGCCTTAACATGGCGCACGCCAACCACGAGTGGACCCGCGCCGTCATCCGCCGCATCCGTGCCGTCTCCCAGCGCGTGGGCCGCGACATCGCCGTGCTGATGGACATCAAGGGCCCCGAGATCCGCACCGGCGACCTTTCGGTGCCCATCGAGCTGAAGCCCGGCGAAATCTTTGACTTCACGGTCAAGCCTGGCGCCGTCCGCCAGGCCGCCGAGGAGATCCGCTCCGTCGACGTCAACTACCAGGGCCTCGTCAACGACATCAAGGTCGGCGACACCGTACTCGTCGACAACGGGCTGCTGCGCCTCGAGGTGCTGGCCAAGGACGAGGCCCACATCCGCTGCCGCGTGCTCGTCCCGGGCCAGCTCTCTTCCCGCCGCCACATCAACCTCCCCGGCGTCAAGGTCAGCCTGCCCGCCTTCACCGAGAAGGACCGGGCCGACGCCACCGTCGGCCTCGAGGAGGGGATCGACTTTCTCGCCCTCTCCTTCGTGCGCGAGGCCGCCGATGTCGCCCTCCTCCGCACCTTTCTGGAGGAGAAACGCTCCCGCGTCCGCATCATCGCCAAGATCGAGGATCGCTCGGCCATCACCAATCTCGACGAGATCGTCGCGGCCAGCGACGGCCTGATGGTCGCCCGCGGCGACCTCGGCATCGAGTGCGCGTTCGAGGAGCTGCCCGTCATCCAGCGCCGGGCGATCAACGCCTGCCTCTCGCAGGGCCGCCCCGTCATCGTCGCCACCCACATGCTCGAGAGCATGATCACGCAACCGGTGCCCACCCGGGCCGAGATCACCGATGTCGCCAACGCGGTCTACGAACTTGCCGACTGCGTGATGCTCTCCGGCGAAACCACCATCGGCAAATACCCGCTCGAGTGCGTGCAGATGCTCGACAAGATCGCCCGCCGGATCGAGATCGAGGACTCCTCCGGCGCCCGCGAACCCGCCGTCTTCACCGACGAGCGCATGAAGGTGCTCAACGCCGCCGTCGTCCTGGCCAACCAGCTGCCGCGTTCAAGGTTGGTCACCTTCACCCGCCGCGGTTTCATGGCCGGCGGCCTCGCCGCCCTGCGGCCCGCCAACGCCCCCATCCTCGCCTTCACGCCGTCACCCGAGGTCTTCCGCCACCTCCGCCTCCTCCGCGCCGTCGAGCCCTACCTGATGCCGTTCGCTGTCAGCCCCGACGCGACCATCGAGAACGCCATTCTCCTGCTCACCCGCGCGGGCACCATCGCCCCGGGCGACAAGCTCATCGTCGCCTCCGACATCGTTTCGCTCGACCGGCTCGTCGCGAGCGTCCAGCTTCGCACCGTGCAGTAAGCCGGTCCAACCCGCCCCCGCCATGCCTCCACTCCAACACCTGTTCGCCAACAACAAGGCCTGGGCCGGGCAGATCCGGCAACGCGACCCCGATTTTTTCCTCAAGCTCTCCCAGCAGCAGTCGCCGAACTATCTCTGGATCGGCTGCTCCGACAGCCGCGTGCCCGCCAACGAGATCGTCGGCCTCCTGCCCGGCGAGCTCTTTGTCCACCGCAATGTCGCCAACCTCGTCGTCCACACCGACCTGAACTGCCTCTCCGTGATGCAGTTTGCCGTGGATCTGCTCAAGGTCCGCCACATCATCGTCTGCGGACATTATGGCTGCAGCGGCGTGATGGCGGCGCTCCGGCGCGACCGGCTCGGCCTGAGCGACAACTGGCTGCGGCACCTGCAGGACGTGCGCCAGAAGCACGGGAAACGACTGGCCGCGCTGGCCGGTGATCCCCAGGCCGCCGACCTGCTCTGCGAACTGAACGTGATCGAACAGGTCGCCAACGTCTGCCACACGACCATCGCCCGCGACGCCTGGGAACGCGGCCAGGAACTTTCGGTACACGGCTGGGCGTATGGCCTGAAGGACGGCATCCTGCGCGACCTGAACGTAACCGTCTCCAATTTCACCGACACCCCCAAGACCTACGCCGCCGCGCTCGCCGCCCTGGCCTGAACAGGTTGCCCGGACGCATTGGCTCGTTCCCTTTGCGCATCGTTTTTCCCCGTAGGGCTCGACCTTGCGTCGAGCCTATACATGTGCCGATCCCTTCCGATAACTGTAGGCCAGCTGGTTGAGCTGGCGCCCGGCCAGATCATAGCTGTGGCCCGAGTCGCCGACCCCGGAAACTATTGGCAGTCGCCCGGCGGCCGGAGACCGGCCGCCGGGACGAAGAAACAAAACCTGCCGGCTCAGAAGTTCGCCGACACCGCGGGCGGGCTGCCCGCCGAATGGTTCTCGTCGAGTTCGAGGCGCAGGTAATCGTAGACCACACCAGACGTGATATCGCCGGCAGGCACCGTCAGCGTCATCTCATTCTCTCCGGGTTTCAGCAGCGTGGCGTCGAAGGTCTGGACGTATTCGCGCCAGATGCCCTTGTCGGTGTTGTACCGGAGCGCGTTCGTGGAAACCGTGGCGATGGTCCCCACCGCCTGGCCGTTCACGGCCACGGCCAGATTGCCGCCGTCGGCACCGGCCAGGGCCACTCGCAGCGCGGCCTGACCCTTGCCGTTTTTGTCGAAGTTGAACTTGATCGTCCAAGTGGTCGCCCGGCCGCGGCCATAGACGCGCCAGGGACCGGTATTGTCAGTCGCCGGATAGACCGCCTGGGACTCCGCCTTCACCCAGCCGAAGCGCTGGTTGGCCGGATCCTTGGCCTCGGGGTTGACCCAGGCCATGGAGGTCGCGTGCGGCACCTGCTGGAAGAACCAATCCTTGTGGTAGTCGCTCTTGCCGATGGTGTAGGTGATGTCGTTCGGGAACAGCAACGCGTAGCGCAGGCCCCAGCCCCAGAGCCAGTAGTTGGCGCCGTCGCCCTTGAAGAACTTGCCACCGGTGCGATCGGGGTAACCGATTTCCCACAGCTGCTTGCCGTAACGCACCGGCTTCCACTCCAGCTTGCCGAGGTCAACCGGCTTGCCGGCCGCAACCGTGATGTTGGTCTGCGCATATTCACCGAGAACACCCTCGGCGAAGGCGTGCAGCGTGTACGTGCCGGGGCGGACGTTGGCGATGGAGAACTGGCCGTCGTCCTTACCCTCGGCCCAGAATTGGTAGTAGTTGGCGTCGTGATCCCAGGTGACGAGCTTGCCATTGCCCGAGCGCAGGGCAAACGCGCCGCCCTCGCCCATGAAATCCGGATGCGTCAGGCCCACCCAGAGATGGGGCAGCTTGGTCGTGGCGGCCTGCGGGTCGTTGAGCGCGAGTTTGCCGGCGACAGTGGCGCGACCATCCTTCTGGGGGTAGTCCACACCCTGCACCCAGTCATACGGCCACTGGGTCTGAGTGACCTTGGCCTGGGCCAGAGCGTCGTTGAACAGGGCGTTCGCATTGGCCGTCCAGGAGGCGGGAATCGTGGGGTTGCCTGCGGTGGCCGCAAGGGTGTCGAGCTCGGTTTGGGTCGGGGTCACCGGATTCTCCAGCGTATTGTAATAAACGAAGATCGGGCCGACCACCTTGTTCCACACCTCGCCCGGCAGGATGTTGCATGCGGCGCCCCCGGCATAATGACCCGAGGTCCAGTAATCGAGCATCGTGGCCCCCATGTGGCAGACCAGATCAATCCGGGTCGGGCCGCCACCGAGGTATTCGTTGGACGGGTTGATGAACCAGACGCCGACGTGGTCCTTGATGCTGGACCAGCCGTAGGCGGGCAGCTTGTACATCTCGGCGCAGTAGCTGTACTTGTGCTCAACCGAGTTCTTGTAAATGCCGGTGCTCAGAATCCGCTGCTCCTTGGCGTGAATCACAACACCCGCGTTCGTGTCCCGGACCGTACACATGGGCATATTGCGATCTCCATCGACTGACAGCCAGTCGAAGTTGGCGCCGAGCTGGTTGATGAAACGGCTCTCGCCCTCCCCCATCGCGCCGTAGGACGCCGGATGGGAATAGATCGCGTAGGTGTAAAAGCCGCTGATGCCGCGCTCGAGGGTGTAGCGCACCTCGATGTCCAGGCCCCGGCCTCCCGTGACGCCCTTCACGGCCACTTCGGCGCGCTGACCGCCATTCTTCGACGGGTCGATCGTCAGCGATGCCGCCCCATTGGCGGGATACTGCTCCCAGCCCTCCGAACTGCGGTTGAGCGTCTCCTGGCCGTGATAGACCAGCGACGTGAGTTTGCCATTGCCCTTCTGGACGACCGCCTTGATGAGGCCGTTGTCCAGCGTCCAGGTGGTCCCGCTGTCGGTGACAGCTACGGGGACGTTGACATTGGGCTTGGCGACGGCCGGCAGCGCGTCGGCGGCGCGCAGCACGGGCGAGAGCAGGACCAGCAGAAGGCCGGCGGCCGATAGACCGCGGAGGCCGAGGGAGCGGGGAGTTTTCATGGGGAAAAGACGGGGCGGCGGGGTGAAGTCTGCCACCGGATAGCGGAGCAACAACGATCCGGCTGGATCGGGATTGTGCCATTTTTCTGCCGGTAGTGTCAAGATCATCACCGTCGCAGCCGGGAACCAAGCGGTTCGACCGTGAAATGACTTTGGGTGGATGCCCGGGGCTGGATCACCGCGGGGCTGAAACCAGCACGAATCCAACGAATTTTTACTGGCAGCGATGGCCGCGGCGGATTCTTTTGGCCAGCGGGCCCGCCCAATGCGACTAATGGGGTGAAAGCCATCGCATGCCCGACCATCCCCTATCCAAGACGTGGTGCCAGCAAGCCCTCGCGGGCGACCGTGCCGCCGCAGAGGCCCTCGTCCAGCACCATCACCAGCCGCTCTACGCCTACCTGCGTCGGTTGTGCGGCAACGAGGCCGACGCCTGCGACCTCACCCAGCAGACCTTCAGCAAGGCCTGGCAGTCGCTCGACCTGTTCCGGGGCGCGTCGGGCGTGTCCACCTGGCTGCACCGCATCGCCTATTGCACCTACGTGGACTGGGTGCGGCGGCAGCGGCCCACCGGAACGATGCCGGACGGCTGGTGGGAGACCTTGCCCGCAGGGGAACCATCGCCACTGGAGGCGCTGGCGGAGGCGGATCTCGCCCGGCGGCTCTACACTCTCGTCGAACAGCTTGACCCCGAATGCCGCCGGGCGGCCGTCCATCTGCACTATTATCAGCACCTGACGCTGGCCGAAACGGCCGAAGTGCTGGCGCTGCCGTTGAGCACCCTCAAACACCACTTGAGGTCGGCGGTGGACGACCTGCGGCGCCAGCTCGCCGCTCCGGCCCAGGCCGCCGAACCATTTTCTACCTGAACCAACGTCACAACATGAACACCGAACTCCCCCTTGAAGAAATTCTCCGTCGCGCCCCGCAACCGTCAGCACCCGCCCGACTGGCCGCCGACCTGCTCGCTGACATCCGACTTCCCGTCCGAGCTCCGCAACCCGCGCCCCGGCCGCTCTGGCTCCGCCTTTGGCTCCCCGCCACCGGCCTGGCGGGGGCGGCGGCGGTCCTCATCCTGGTCCTGGTTTTTTCGGGCGCGGGCTCCTCGCGGCTGGTCGCGCAGTCGCTCGAGGCCCTGGCCAAGGTGAAGTCGTTCCATGTGACGGAGCGTATCCGCAGCGGGCCGGGCAAACCGGTGATCAAGGACAATTCGCTCGGGCCACAAATTTGGCCGAACTATACGACGAGCATCCACCCGGACAATCCGCTGGTCGAAAGCCAGCATTGGTTCCGCTACGACCCGGCCAATCCCACGCAGGGCCGCACGCGCACCGAGTCCGACCGCCGGGAGAAATGGCAGGCGGGCAACATTGTCCTCGAGGTGGACCGCCAGACGGGGGCACGGGAAGTGCGGTTGGATTCGAGTGCGACGATGTTTGCCGGCATCGCGGCACCGCTGGTCGGCAGCGCGAACGGGAGCTTCACGGAGATTGATCCGCGGAAGCTGCCGGATTTTCCGGCGGAGCTGGCCGCCACGGTGAGTGTCAACGAAACCCGGGTGAAGATGGGCGACGAGGTGGAGTTCTTCCGGGTGTGGGTGGACCGGCAGTCGGGCCTGCCCCTGCGATTCCAGCGCTGGGGCACGGAATGGCCGGAGATCGCGCCGGAGGTGCTGCTGCAGGAATTTGTGTTCAGCGATTTCGACACGGACTTCCCCGACGCGACCTTCGCGTTTGCGCCGACCGAGGCGGACCTGGCGCCGCTTGGTCTTACGACAACTCAGCTGGCGCAGCTGCCCAACAACGCGTTTTCGGTGCGCGTGATCGGCACGGCCGGGCAGGATGTGTCCGGAACACTGACGGACGGCAGCGGCGTGCGCGAAGTGCGGGGGCGGCTGCCTTTCAGCTTCGTGCATGCGCCGGTGGGAGACGTGAAGCTGGCGTTCCGGATGGTGGACGGGCAAAAGCATAACTTCGGCGCGGTGATCAACGGCAACAGCATGGAAACCGTGACCGCGCGGATCAGCGGAGAAGTCTACGTGACCAAAGGCGGCGGCGTATCGTTGGCGGGCCGTTGAGCGGGGATGGACGCAACACCCTGCAGCTGCGTTGCAAACCCGGCCAGTAATGGCCGACAGATGCGCCACGGACGGGAAAGCCGATATGGAGACGGCATGCTTGCTCATTCTCTGCGTATGGCTTAGGCAAGAGCCTGAGCAGGCCGGTTCCCGTCCTGGCACGGCCCCGGGAGATGCTCGCATTTTGCCGAAAATGATGGCACCTTTCCGGGTGATCCGCGGTCAAAGCGAGATCATCAACCTGCTCCCATGAAATCCACCATCTCCACCCTGTTGCTCGGCGCCGTCATCCTGACCGGCGACGTGTTTGCCCAGTCGGGCGCACCCGCGGTCATACCCGCCCCGGCCGCCCCGGCCCCCGAAGCCGCCCCCAACCGCATCGTCTACGCCCCCCGCCTGCCGCGACCGGCCGAGCTGGTCGGCGTCGCCAACGCCCAGGGGCGCACCGTCGAGAAAATGGAGCAGACCAGCTATCAGATCACCGCCACCTACAAGGATGCCGCCGGCCATACGGAAACCGTCGCCTACCTGCTGCTCCCGGATGGCGCGAGCCTGCCTGCTCCCTCGGTCAGCCCAACCGCGCCAGTGACCGCGGCCCCTGCTCTGCCCCCGCCTCCACCGCCGGCCGCACCAGCGGCTCCGCCGCCCCCGCCGACGGCGTACCAGCCGGCTCCTCCGACGGTGATCTACCAGTCGGTGCCCACCCAGGTCATCTACTACGACACCTACCCGTCGCGTTACTACTACCCGGGATATGACTATTACTATCCCTACGGCCTCGCCATCGGCCTCGGCATCGGATTTCACGACGGTTTCCGCGGCGGCTTTTTTCGGGGCGGCTTTCGCCGTTGAGACTCTGGGTTAAACGACTGTTTCATTACCCGCCATGATCCGATCAACAGTGATTGTTTCCACCTTGGCCGTGTCCGCGCTCCTCACCGGATGCGTGGGCGTCGGCCCCAACACCCAGCAGGGAGCCGTCGCCGGCGGTGCCCTCGGCGCACTGGCCGGCGCCATCATCGGTCACAACAGCCGCGGCGGGGACACCCTCGGCGGCGCGCTGCTGGGCGGCACGGTGGGTGCCATCGCGGGCGGCACGCTGGGCAACAGCGTCGACAACCAGCGGGGTACGCTCTACCCGGCGCCCGGCCCGAGGGCCTACCGCCGCGTCGTCTACGAGGAGGTTCCGCCGCCACCCCCGCCCCTGCCTCCGCCGGCCCCGCCGCCCCCGCCTGCCGGCATTGAAACTGTCCCGGCTCCTCCGACCCCCGATGCACTCTGGGTGCCCGGATACTGGTCCTTCGACGGCGCCACCAACGCCTGGATCTCGGGGCATTGGGAGGTTCCGCCGGCGAATGCGACCACCTTCGTGGCCGCCCACTGGGAATTCCAAGGCGACCGTTACCTGTTTGTGCGCAGCTACTGGCGCTGACCGGTCGGACAATTCAGACTCACGCCCGGTCCGGCCGGATCATTCGGCCGGTACGCCGTCCTCAAGCCGGTATTCGTTCAGCTTATTCCGCAAAGTGCGAATGGAGATGCCGAGCAGTTCCGCGGCCTTCGTGCGGTTGCCCCGGGAAGCGACCAGCGTGTCCAAAATCGCCTTTTTCTCGATTTCGTTCAACGGTAGCAGGCCGGGTTTGGGCGTTTCCGCCGCCACCATCTCGGCCGGCAAGGCGGGGGCCGCCACCGGCTCCGGTGACGCCAGCACCGGCAGGATCGGCGGAGCCGGAGGCGGCGCTACGGGGACGAACACGGCGGGAGGCGGGGGGGCGGCTGGGGTGAACGGCTGGCGGGAAATATCCTCCAGCACTCCGGAGTGGGCGACCTGCCGGCCCGGTTCGGTGCGCGCCAACTTCGGCAGGTTGAGGGCCGCGGTGGTGACCGGCCGGTGGTCCTCCGACAGGATGACGGCGCGCTCAATCGTGTTCTGCAATTCGCGCACGTTGCCCGGCCAAGGGTAGTTGCGCAACGCTTCGAGGGCATGGTCGGTGAAGCCCGCGAGCTTGAGTCCGTGCTTGCGGGCAAACCGCTTCAGGAACGATTCGGACAGATGCTCGATGTCCTCGGGGCGTTCCCGCAGCGGCGGCACCTCGACCGGAAACACGTTCAGCCGGTAGAACAGGTCGGAGCGGAACAGCCCCCGCGCCACGAAATCCTGCAGGTCGCGGTTGGAGGTGGCGAGGATGCGCACGTTGACCTTGATGGTCTTGGAGCCGCCGACGCGCTCGAACTCCCGCTCCTGCAGCACGCGGAGCAGCTTGGCCTGGAGATTGAGGGGCAGCTCGCTCACCTCGTCGAGCAGCAGCGTGCCACGGTTGGCCAGCTCGAACCGGCCTTCGCGCCGCTCGGTCGCCCCCGTGAAAGAGCCTTTCTCATGCCCGAAGAGTTCGCTCTCGATCAGCTGTTCGGACAGGGCCGCGCAGTTGACCTTGATGTAGGGTTCGGCGCGCCGCGGGGAGTTGCGAAAAATCTCCTGCGCCACCATCTCCTTGCCGGAACCGTTCTCACCCGTGATCAGCACCGTGGCGTCGGTCGGTGCCACGCGCTCGACCAGCTGCCGGGTGCGGAGCATGGCGGCGCTGCGCCCGAGCATCTGTTCGCCATCGCTGCCGGTGCGTTCGCTGAAGTAGCGGTTGACCTTGATGAGCTGGCTGTAGTTGTCGGCCTTGCGCAGGATGATGTCGATCTGCGTGACCTCAAAGGGCTTGATCAGGTAGTCAAAGGCGCCCGCCCGCATGCAGTTCACTGCGCTCGTGATGGAGCCGTAGCCGGTCATCATGACCACAAGGGGGTGCGTGGGCAGGGCCATCACCTGCTCGAGAAACCGCTGGCCGTCGCCGTCGGGCAGGCGCACGTCGAGCAGGATCAGGTCGAAGGTATCCTTGCCCAGGAGGCCGTCGGCCGCCGCCAGCGTGTCCACCCCGACGACCTGGATCTTGCGGCTGCGCAGGATCTCCTCCAACGAACGCCGGACGAGTGCCTCGTCGTCAACCACCAGAATGCGTTCAAGGGACATGTCGTTAGGAAAGTTGGGTGGAATCGGCGGCGGTCCCCGTGCCAGCCCGGGAAACCGGATTGAAGGGACGACCCTCCCGGTTTGACCTGAAACGGGCGCCACTGCACGCCAAAAATTCCGGCGCGGGGGCAAAATCATTTCCGCCAGGGCCTAAACCCGCGCCATGGTTGCGCCGATACTGCCAGAGGACCGGTCAGCCACCATCATCATGCGCCTGCTCTCCTTTCTCAACCTGCTCCAGAACCAGCTCAGCCTCCGCCAGCCCGAACATGCATCCGGCTGGACCCGGCGGGTGAACTACCACGCCAGCTCGGCCTGCTTCATGCATCCGACCCTTGGCCTCACCCTCACGCTGCGCGACTGCGTGCTCGCCGACGGCCAGCACAACCTCAGTGCCACCTGGCACGGGCTCTCCGGCGAACCTATCAGCAACCGCTCCTTTTTCAGCGGCCTCGCCGGTTTCCAGTGGGACGCCGCCGCCGAGGCCGTGCTGGAAATCATGCCCGCCCCGGCCCTTCCGGCCGAAACGGCCGAAGAACCCGGCGCGCCGCAACGCCTCTCGGCCTGATCCCCCCTCCCGCCCAACCGTCCGGTTCCGTCTCCCACCCGAACCCGCGCCGCCTCCCTCCCCATGGCCAACGTTCAGGACATCGATGAAGCCATCTTCCAACTCAGCGTCACCCGCGCCGTTCAGGCGGTATTCAAAACCATGATCGGAAAAACAGCCAAGCCCGTGCCCCACTTCGCGGACACCTCGGTGCATGCCGTGGCCCTCGACCAGGTCCATGTGGTCGGCACCGCCGGAATGGTCGGCGCGATCAACGGGCTGATCTACCTCTATTTCGAGCTGAATTTTGCCAAGCTCTGCGCCGGCCGCCTGCTGAGCCTCTCCCCGCGGGAGATTGAACAGGCCGGGGATGAAACGGTCAATGACGCCGTCGGCGAGCTCACCAACATGACGGTCGGCACGTTCAAAAACCAGCTCTCCGAACGCGGCTTCCCCTGCCGCCTCACCATCCCGTCGATCCTCCGCGGCCGCGAGTTCACCATCACCCCGATCAAGTCGGCCGTGCGCCACATCTACCGTTTTGACATTGACGGCCACAGCCTCACCGCCGACCTCCTGGTGGAATCCGGCCCGTAACCACTTCCCGCCATGCGCCCGAAAATCCTCACCGTCGACGACTCAAAGACCGTCCGGGTCATCATTCAGAACGCCTTCAAGCACTACGACTGCGAGATCTTCGAGGCTTGCAACGGAGTCGAAGGACTCGCCCTGGCCTCCCGGGAAAACCCGGATCTCATTCTGCTCGACGTCACCATGCCGGTCATGGACGGCATTGAGATGCTCTGCAAACTCAAGGCGAACGCCGTCCTCAAAGCCATCCCCGTCCTGATGCTCACGGCTGAGGGCGGCCGGGAAAACGTGCTCCGCATCGCCAAGATCGGCGTGCGCGACTACGTCGTGAAGCCATTCAAGGAGGAAGTGTTGGTGCAGAAGGTCGGTCGCATCATCGACCTGAAATCGATCACCGACGCCCCGGCCAAGATCAAGTCCATCTTCGATCCCGCCACCATCCTGGTCGTCGAGGACAAGCCGATCATCATCGCCCAGATCCAGGAGGGGTTCCGCCACACCCCGTGGCAGGTGCGAAGTGTCGCAACCGCCGGGGAAGCCATCGACCTCTGCGCCGGCGAAACGGTCGACCTCGTCATGGTCTCGCTCTCCCTCCCGGACGATGCCGCCTTCACGCTGTTCCGCATGCTCCGGGCCAGCCTCAAGACCAAATACACTCCGATCATGGCGATCGTCGTCAAGACCGACGCCGCCGCCCAGCAGCACGCCCTCCAGGTCGGCTTCACCGCCATCGCCACCAAGCCGCTCGACCTCGTCGATCTGGAAGCCAAGGCCGCGAAGGCGATGCACCTCGACACTTCGCAACGCTACTTCCATACCGCCCCGGACCTGCTGGTGCTCAAGCTACCGGACAACTGCACGCCGGCCCTGATCGGCGAAATCTCCGACCAGTTGAAGCTAAAGGTGGCAGACGCTGTCAACAGCGGCATCAACCGGGCGGTCTTCGACCTGAATGAGGTCAGAAGCCTCGACATGGGTCACATCAAGCTCCTGCTCACCGCCATGCAGATCTGCCGTGACCTCGCCCTGCAGTTTGCCTTGGTCGGGTCGGGCAATGTGCTCAAGGACAGCCAGAATTACGAGGACACCCGGGCGTGGCAGTTCTACAGCAGCATGGAGGAAGCCCGCGCCAGCTTCCAGAAGACCGAGGAAGCGGCCCCCGCGCCCGAGGCACCCGCCGCCCCGCCCGATGCCGTCACGGCGCCCGAGCCGGTCGCGGCCGCCGCCGGATAGAATTTCGGCGGGCCCAACCCCCCCGCCGCCCTGCACAGAACCCGCACCCGCTTTGGTTTCGGGTGCGGGTTTTGGCTTTGGGCCCCGAACGGGGCACCGGATTGCCCCACCGGGCCCGGCGCCCACATTCGCGGGCGGCCGGAGCATCCGACCGGTCGGTTGGAACGCCGCTCCCCGCCGCGGAAGGAAATTTCCGCTCAACCCGGGCTGCCAATGTGCCGATACGGGGGACAGGTTCTCTATCAGGATGGAGCAGTGACCGCAACAACTGACCCATCTTTTCATGGCCGCCAACTCTTCACTCCCACGGGGTGTCAACCGTCATCGTCCGTCCCACCATTCCATCGCCGCTCTCACCGCCTGCGTCCTCACTTCCCTCAGCAATGGCGCCTCCGCGCCCTATTTGACCGTGAGCACACCCGAGCCGATGCGGCAGGCGCCTCCTCCGCCCATCGCCAGTCGATCCGCCGAAGCGCTACGACCGGAAGAAATCCCGGACGTCGATGCGGATCTGACCCTCACGATTCTGGCCGGACCACCGGCTCCGGCCGTCGCGCCCGACGCGGCCGCCGCGAAACCTGCCGCCGTGGCACCCGTCGTCGCGCCCACGCCCAAACTGGACCTCGTGCCGGACATCGTGCCCACGACCCACACGAAACTGGAGGACATCCTGCCGTTTTTTGTTCCGCCCAGCGCGCCGGTCAGCCGGGCCACCTACGAGCAAAAATGACCCTTTCTCCCTCCCAATCCTGGCTGCTGGTGGCCGTGCTGGCCGGTTCCCTCCCGGGTCAGGCCGAGCCAGTGCCCAGCGCGCCGCCCGCCAGTCCCGGCGAGGCCGTCGTGGCTGCCCTGACCGACCAGCGCAACCCGGCTCCGGCCCCGGCCGCCGTCCAGGCACCGGAACCAGCCGCCCCGCCCGCCGCCCCCGATCCGGTCGCCGCCGAACGCGCCAGCCTGCTGCGCATCGGAGCGGCCAAGCTGGCGGCCGGGGACGCCGACTCGGCCCGGATCGCCTACCGCCAGGTGGCCGAGGTCTCCGAGGATCCCGCGGTGCTGCCGAACGCGCTCCTCGGCCTGGCCCGCGCCTACCGGCTGGGCGGGGACAGCTTGAAAGCCGCCGCCACCTACGAGCGCCTGATCAAGGACTTTCCCGAGCACCCGGTGATTCCCGCCGCCTACCTCGAGCTCGGTCGCGCCCTGCGCGACCTCGGCACCCCCAAGCTCGCCATCGCCGCCTTTTACAACGTCCTCCAGTCGGTCATCAAGTTCCCCGACGGGGACACTGAGAACTACCGCCGCCTGGCGCTCACAGCCCAGTTTGAGATTGCCGAAACCCATCTCGCGGCCGGGAACTACGAGGAGGCGGTCCGGTTCTTCAACCGCCTCAACCTTCTCGACCTCGCCGAGGACGACCGCGCCCGCGCCCGCTTTAAATCCGCCCAGGCCCGCCTCCTCTCCGGAGACCGGCCCGCGGCGCTGCTCGCCCTGCAGGCGTTCATCACCGAGAGCCCCGACGATCCGAACAGCCCCGAGGCCCGGTTTCTGCTGGCGCGGCTCCTGAGCGAGCTCAACCGCCGCGAGGATTCGCTCCAGGTCACCCTCGATCTCCTGCACCACGAGCACGACCGCACCGACCATGGGGCGGACGCGCGCTGGCGGACCTGGCAGCAGCGCACGGGCAACCAGCTCGCCAACGAATTCTATTCGCAGGGCGAATTCGCCAGTGCCCTCCTCGTTTACAAAGCCCTCGCCGCGCTCGGCGACCAGCCCGCCTGGCGCCTCCCGGTCCTGTACCAGATCGGACTGTGCGAAGAACGCCTGCTGCAGACCAACGACGCGCTCGACACCTACCGCGAAATCAGCAGGCTGGCCGGCAATCCTCCGGGTGAGTTCGCTGATTTGGGCCGCATGGCCGCGTGGCGCATCCAGCAACTCAGTTGGTGGACCCATACTCAGGACGATCTCCACACCCTGCTCACGCCCCCCCGCGCCGCCGTCGCCTCCGCCCATCCATGAGCCTGCCCGAACTGCTCGCCCGCCATCTCGCGCTCTGTGACGAGCTCCACCAGCTGACCCTCGAGGAAAACCGCTTTCTCCAGCGCGAACAGCGCCCGCCCGACGAGGCCGCCCGCGAGCGCAAACGCGCCCTCGCCGCCCGGCTCGAGGCCGGACTGGCCGAGCTCCGCGCCCTGCCCCTCCCGCCCGGCACCCACGGGGGCGCCCTGCTCGAACAGGCCCGCGAACGCACGCTCCAGATCCTCCATCTGGACCGGGCCAATGAACAGCTGCTCCTCCGTTGCAGTCTGGTACCGGCCCGGCCGGCGGCCCCGCCGCCGCCGCCCTCGCCCGCCAGCGCGGGGCGGATCTACGGCCGTTCGGCCCGACCCTGAGCAGAATCGGCGTGCGCCTCGCCCGTTCCCGCCGCACAGTCCGGCCCTTCCCCCGGTCCCATGCCCTATTTCATCCGCCGCTCGACCCCGCTCCCCGCCACCGAGCCTCCGCCCCTCGACCCCGCCTGGCAGACCCTGCTCGATGTGGCCCCGGCGATGATCTGGATCAGCGATCCCAACGGCCGGCTCCTCCTCGTCAACACCGACTGGCAGACCGCCACCGGCCGCAGCGCGGCCTCCTCCCCGCCGGAAAACGCCCACGAACTCGTCCATCCCGACGACCGCGCCCGGCTGACCGCCAGTTCGACCCCCTTCGGCGGGCGGCCCGACGCCTTTGAATACCGCCTGCGGTACGCCGACGGCGAATACCGCTGGGTGCAGGAACGCATCCATCCCTGGCGCGACGCCGCCGGCCGCCTCCTTGGCTACATCGGCAGCGCCATCGACATCCATGCCCAGAAGGAACACGAGCAGCGCCTCACCCTCATCGCCCTCCGGCAGACCTCCCTGACCCACTTCAGCCGCATGGTCCTGGAGGAGCGATCGCTGGAGGAGATCAGCCGCGAGGCCCTCCGCCTCTTCCGCGAGGACCTGGCCCTGCCCGCCGCCGTGCTCCTGCTCAAGACTGACGACGAGAACCCGATGCAGGCGGTCGCCGCCGAAAAGGTCGCGCTTGGCGACCTTCCGCCCTGCACTCCGCCAGTCGCCCCGACCAGTTTTATCGCCGACCTGCCGGAGGACGCCGCCGCGTTTCCGCTCGACTCGCGCCAGTTGGCGAAACTGGGCTGGATGGGCGGCTTCGCCTTGCCGGTCGACCGGCATGACCCGCAGGCCGGCTACTTCATCGCCCTGTTCCCCGCTCCCTCCCCGGTGGGCCACGGCGAGCTGGAGCACGCGCGCAATCTCGCCGGGCTGCTCGCCATCGCCCGGGCCCGGCATCACGCCCGCCGCAAACTCGCCGAGAGCGAGGACCGCGCGCTCCAGACCCAGAAAATGGAGGCGGTCGGCCTCCTCGCCGGCGGCATCGCCCACGACTTCAACAACCTTCTCACCGCCATCCGCTGTTTCGCCGAACTGCTGCGCGACGAACTCACCATCGAGTCCCAGATCTCCAAGCTGGACGACATTCTCCATGCCTCGAGCCGGGCCAACCACCTCGTGCGCCAGCTCCTCGCCTTCAGCCGCCAGGAGATCGCCCAGCCCGAGAACACCGACCTCAACCTCCTCGTGGACGAGCTCCGCGGCTTCATCCGCTCCCTGCTCAGCGAGCATGTGAAGATCGCCATCGACCTCGACGACCGCCCGGCTTGGTTCCACGCCGACCGCAAGCAGGTCGAGCAGATCCTCTTTAACCTCTGCCTCAACGCCCGGGACGCCATGACCACCGACGGCACGCTCACCCTGCGGGTCCGGCACGTCACGGTCGAGGTCCCGGCGCCCGGCGGCCCCCCCGCCGGGCGCTATGTGCAGCTCACCGTCGCCGACACCGGCACCGGCATCCCCCCGGCCGTCCGCGCCCGGCTGTTCCAGCCCTTCTTCAGCACGAAACCCAAAGGCCGCGGCACCGGCCTCGGTCTCGCCACCTGCCTGAACATCGCCCAAGCCAACGGCGGCACGATCAGCTACGACAGCGAGGTCGGCCGCGGCACGTCCTTCCATGTCCTCTTCCCCGAGGCCCCGCCGCACACGCTCCCCCTCAGCCTGGCCGATGACGTCGCCCGCTGCCAGGGCCAGGGCCGCATCCTGCTCGTCGAGGATGACGACCTCGTGCGCTCCGTCACCACCCTGCTCGCCCAGTCCGTCGGCTACGAGATCGTCAGCTTCGGCAGCAGCCCGGAGGCCCTTGAGCACGCCCGGGCCACGCACCTCGCCGGCATCGACCTCCTGCTCACCGACGTGATCATGCCGGAGCTCAACGGCGAGGCGCTCGCCCGCCAGCTGCTCCAGATCAATCCGTCCCTCCGGGTCCTGTTCATGTCCGGCTACGTGGACGACCCCCTCACCCAGCACACGATCGCGCAGGACGGGGTGCATTTTCTCGCCAAGCCCTTTTCCGCCGAGGAATTCGCGAGCAAGCTCGCGCAGGTCATGGCCACCTAGATGGCGTTGCGCCGGTAGGCGCCGCCGACGGCCCGGGCGCGGACCGTCGCCTGCCGGACGGCGCCGAGCCGGGCTTCGATCCGGGCCCGGCCTTCGGCCAGACGGGCCTGCACCCGGGTGAAACGGGCCTGCAACGCCGCGACCCGCCGTGTCAGCTCGCCCGCGGGGTCCGGCCCGCCCCCCGCGGCCACCTCCGCCAGTCGGCGCACCAGCGCCAGCTCACGCTCCGCCAGGGCGGCCAGCCCCGGCCAGTCGTCCAGAGCGGACAGGCCGGCCTCCTCGGCCGCGCACGCCTCAAGGCCGGCGAGCAGCCGCCGCATGGTCTGGACCGGGGCGGTCATCGCGGGCCGGCGGATCAGGCCACCTTGACGCTGCCGTTCCGCAGCATCTCGGACCAGGCGTCGCGCAGCGGACGGACGAGTTCCTCGACCTCGGCCACCGCGGCCTCGTCCTTCCGGAGGTTGGCCTCCATCAGCCGGCGGAGGTGATAGTCGTAGAGGCGTTCCAGATTGGTGGCGACCTCCCCACCCGCCTCATGGTTGAGGCTGGCCTGGAGCTCCCGGATCACGGCCTGGGCGCGGAGCAGGGCAGTATTTATTCTTTCGATACGCTGGGGGGTCCGCTCGGGCAGGGCGAAGGCGGCCCGGGCCTGGCCCATGAAGCGCAGGGCCCCGTCGTACATCAGCAGCACCAGCTGCCCGGGACTGGCGGTGAGCACGGACTGCGCCTGGTAGGCGCGGGCGTAGGTCTGGGGCGTCATGGGCGGGTATCCGGCGTTTCGCTTGGGTCGTTGGAGCTCACGATCAGCTTGGCGAGCTGGTCGATGATCTCGAGGGGCGGATAGTTGAGCGCCACCGCGAGCTTGGCGCCCTGGGCCACGACCTCGGGTCGCGTGGCGGGCGTCCGGGCCAGTGCGGCCAGCAGCTGGGTGGTCTGGTCGGTCTGGAAGGCGTCCTGCGTGGGGGCAGGGCCGAAGGGCGAAACGCGCGCGCCGGCCGCCGGAGGCAGCGGGCTCGCGGGGCCGGATTGGGTGGCTGGTGTGATCATGGCAGTGGCTTGGGTTGCACGGTCAGCCCTGGATCAGTGGGAAGGGAACGCCGTTGTTGGAGAGGGTGCAATGGGCTATCGGCACACGGGGCGGAAAACTTAGTGGGCCGGGGCCGGGGCCAGGCGCGGGGGCAGCAGGTCGGTGACCGCCTGGAACGCATAGGCGGCGAAGGTCGACGGGCTTTTCAGCACGGCGCTGGCCGGATCGCCCGGCCCGCGCGCGTTGCGGTGGCCGAACGCCTCGGCCGCCCGCGTGACCGCGGCGTCCGCCGAGTCAAACAGCTCGTCGGCCGCCCAGAGGATGTCGGTCGCCGGGAGGACGACCAGCTTGGCGCGGAAGCCGAGCCCGAGCGGCGGATAGGCCGCGCAGTGGGTGAGGTCGAGGAAGATGACGGCTTCGGCCCCGGTTTCCCTGGCAAGGTGTTCGAGCAGACCGGCGGGCAGGGCGTCGGTCGAGGCCAGGGTTTCGCGCCCGGTCCAGCTGGCGAGCGTGCGCCGGTCGAGGACCACAAACTCGGCCCGGTGGCTGTGATCGAGCGCCTGCAGCCAGATCGGGTCGTAGGCGGCGGTGAACTCGGGGGTGAGGCGGCCGGTGGCGTCATGGACCGGGAGCACCGCCACGCGGCGCATCGCCAGCGGCCACTGGGCGGGGCCGTGGACGTTGGTCGGGACGTAGGCCGGCCCGCCGGCGAGCCCCGCCAACGGAAGGCTGGCGCAGCCGGTCAGCAGGATGGCGAGCGCGCCGCCGGCCAGCAGGAGACGGAAGGTCGGGGCGGGACGGAGGATCATGGGAAGGGCCGCGGGCTCAGCCCGTTTTGGTGGTGCTGCTGCTGTTGTTGTTGCCAAAGGCGTTGGTGAGCACGGTCTGCATCTGGCTGTAGCTGGACTCGGCGTTCTGCATGGCCTGGAACTGGGCCGTCATCTGCGCCTGCTCGGTCGCCAGCCGGGCCTCGATGGTGGCGATTTGCGCCGTGATGTCGGTGTTGGACTTGGTGAGGGCCGTCTGCTCATTCGCAATCTCCCCCGGCAGCCCGTTCACGCCGAGATAGCTGTTGAGGATCTTGTTCAGGTTGGCGGCGAAGCCGCTGCCCGTCTTTTGAAAGTAGGCGGAGACCTGGTCCGGCTGGTTCGTCAGCGCGGCGGTGAGCGCGGTGGAGTCGACGATCGAGAGGTTGTTGCTGCCGCTGGTGAAATCAATCCCGATGTCCTGGAGCCGCGAGAGGGTGCTGCTCACCCCGGGCACGGCGGCAAAGACCGCGCTCCGCAGCGAACTCGCCAGCGAGAGCACCTCCGGATCGTTGCTCAGCGTGGCGGCGGTGACATTGCCGTTGGCGCTCGTGATCCGGGTCTCGTTGGTGATGTCGTTCTGGACGGCGTTGTAGCTCGCGATGAAGGCCTGGATGTTGGTCTGCATCGCCGGGGTGTCCGCCGCGACCGTGACGGTGACGGGCGTGCCCATCGTCGTGGGCGTGACCGTCAGGCCGGTGAGGCCGTGGCTGGCCCCCGTGAGGACGTTGCTCGAGCTGGTGAGGGTCGGGCCGCCATTGACGGTGTATTTGGCGTTGAGACCGTGGGTGAGGGGCGTGCTGCCGGTGACGCCAAGCGACCCGAGCAGGCCACCCGAACTTTCGCTGACCGTCATCCCGAGATCGCCGGTGACAGTGTTGGTGAGCGAAAACTTGCCGGTCAGCGGACTGTAAGCCGCGGTCACCCCGGCGGCCGAGGCGTTGATGCGGGCGATGACGGCGTTGAGCGAATCGCTGTTGACGTTGTAGGCGATGGTCACGCCGTTGATGGTGAACGAGCCTTTGCCGGTGCCGTCCACCGCGGTCACCGGATGGCTGAGCCGGGCGGCCGCGAGGGTGGCCGTGGGGCTCATCACCCCGAGGCCCGCGGAGCTCTCGATGGCGCCCGAGCCGTTGTTGTTGAGCTGGGCGGCGGCGAGAAAGTTGGAGGTGTCGTTGGCCGCGCCGAGCAGGATGGGGGCCGGGCTGGCGAGCTTGATATGATCCGTGCCCGGATCGTAGGACGCGGTGACCGGCTGGCCGGCGGCGGCGGTGGCGGTGTTGATCTGGGTGAGAAGATCCTGGAGGGAGTCGCTCAGGTTGACCGTGATCGGGACCCCGTTGATCGTGAAGGTGCCCGCCGTGGGGGCCACCGCGGTGCCCAGGGTGGCCAGGCTGACGCCCGACACATCCGGCGAGGTGGCGAGCGGCGCACCCAGGTTGGCCGGCCCGGTCAGGCTGGAAGCCGTCGCCAGCTGGGTGACGTTGAAGGTGTAGGTGCCCTGGGGCGTGCCGGCGGCGGCGGTGACCGCCCAGTTGGTGTCCGAGCTTGTCGCCGTGCGGGCGTTGAATTCGGTCGGCGTGTTCAGCGTCGTGACCGCCGTCTGGAGCGCCGTGAGATCGGACTGGATGGTGGACAGGGCGCTGTTCTGGGTCTGGTTGGTCGACTGCTCGGTCTGCAGCGCATTCTCCTGGGCCGCCCGGTCGTCGGCCACGATCGTCGTCACGAACGTCTGCCAGTCAAAGGTGGAGGATCCGGTGAGTCCGGTGACATTAATGCCGGCCATGAGAAAGGAAAACGGTGGTGAGGGGAAAATCGGCCGGAAAAGCGGCCGGGCTTCGGGTTGAGATCGGCACCCGGCGGCGATCCTTTAGGGGAATCCGGCCCCGCCGGGCGGTTCCGCCCCCGCCGGCGAAAAATCCAGACAAATGTTGAAAATTGATTAAAGCCGGCCCGGCGGCGGACCGTAATTGCTCGCAACTGCGGTTCAACCCGCAGCCGGATCGGCCCGGATCCCACTCCGGCCCGTCGCCCTACGGAAAGGGCATCAAAATCAAGGAAGATCACCATGTCAGTCGTCATCAACACCAACTACGCGGCCACCGTTGCTTCCAACAACCTGGCTCACGCCAATGCCATGCTGCAGAACAGCCTCGACCGGCTGTCCAGCGGCTCGAAAATCGTCAATCCGTCGGATGATGCCGGCGGTCTCGCCGTGTCCATGAAACTGTCCGCGGAAGCTTCCCGGGACGGCGCCGTGGCCACCAACATCGGCAACGCCACTTCGTTCCTGCAGACCCAGGACGGGGCGCTCAAGGTCGCCGGAGACATCCTCAGCCGCATGGGCGAGCTCAAGACGCTCTACGGCGATGTCACCAAGAGCAGCGGCGACCAGGCCAACTACAACACGGAGTTCACCGCGCTGCAGGCCGAGCTCACCTCGATCACCGGGGAGCTGTTCAACGGCAAGTCGCTCTTCAGCTCCACCGGGCTGTCGGTGGCCGTGACCTCGGACGGCTCGACCAGCTCGGCCGTGTCCATCGCCGCCAGCGACCTGGCCTCGACCAGCACCGGGATCGGCACCGTGACCGCCACCACCGGGAGCACCTCCCTCGGGGTCGTCACCCTGCAGAACATCACCGACGCCATCGCCAACGTCGCGTCGATGCGCGCCAGCAATGGTGCCGAGCAGAGCCGCCTGAGCTTCGCGAGCAGCCTGCTCACGACCAACCAGACGAACCTGCAGGCCGCCAACAGCCGCATCACCGATGTGGATGTCGCCGCGGAATCCACGCAGCTCGCCCGCTGGAACACCCTGGTTCAGGCCGGCACCTCGATGCTCGCCCAGGCCAACCAGAGCTCGCAGAGCGTGCTCAAGCTCCTGCAGTAATCCGGACTGCGCTCCGGCCCGGCCGGAGGGCGCCGCCCCAGAACCTGGCGGCGCCCTCCCCTGCCCTCACATTCTGATGCACTGAAGTCCCATGGATTCAGTTCTCGCCCTTGAAACTACCATGACAGCTCGCCCGGCAGGGTAACGCTTTGGGGCTTCCGCCCCACACGGGTTGATCCGGACCGTTCCCCGGATCCGTCGCGATGACGGACATCGCACTCATCAAGGAAAGATACTACCATGTCAGTCGTAATCAACACCAACTACGCGGCGACGGTTGCCTCCAACAACCTCGCGCACGCCAATGCCATGCTGCAGAATAGCCTCGACCGGCTGTCCAGCGGCTCGAAGATCGTCAATCCGTCGGATGATGCCGGCGGGCTCGCGGTGTCGATGAAGTTGTCAGCTGCGGCCACCCGTTCGGCCGCCACTGCCACCAACATCGGCAACGCGACCTCGTTCCTGCAGACTCAGGACGGTGCGCTCAAGGTGGCCGGGGACATCCTCAGCCGCATGAGCGAACTCAAGACGCTCTATGGCGACGTCACCAAGAGCAGCGGCGACCAGGCCAACTACAACACGGAGTTCACCGCGTTGCAGGCTGAACTCACCTCGATCAGTTCCGAGACGTTCAACGGCAAGGCGCTGTTCGGCACCGGTTCCCTCTCGGTCTCCGTGACCCAGGATGGTTCCACGAGTTCGGCCGTCAGCCTCTCGGCTGCCGACCTGACCTCGACCGCCTCCGGTGGCGTCGGCGTCGTCACTGCGGCCACGGGCAGCACCGCTCTCGGTGCCGTCTCGCTGACCAACATCACGGATGCGCTGGCCACCGTTGCGACCCTGCGCGCCGCCAACGGCGCCGAGCAGAGCCGCCTCAGCTTCGCGAGCAGCCTGCTCACGACCAATGAGGCGAACCTGCAGGCCGCCAACAGCCGCATCACCGATGTGGATGTCGCTGCGGAATCCACGCAGCTCGCCCGCTGGAACACCCTGGTCCAGGCCGGCACGTCAATGCTCGCGCAAGCCAACAGCTCTGCGCAGTCGGT
Source organism: uncultured Opitutia bacterium (assembly GCA_903873805.1). Taxonomy (GTDB): domain Bacteria; phylum Verrucomicrobiota; class Verrucomicrobiia; order Opitutales; family Opitutaceae; genus CAIQQB01. The sequence continues at coordinate 65,039 of CAIQQB010000032.1, forward strand.
ACTGAAGCTCCTTCAGTAATACCGCCCGTTGATGACATCCTGAAAGGGTCCTGGAACCCCGTTCGCCGCAAGGCGGGCGGGGTTTCTGTCTTTCCCCCCGCCCGCACCCCGCCCGTCGGAGGCGGGGGGAATATTTTTCCCCGACCCGCGCCGACCCCGGCCCAAAGGTATTATTTGTCCCGCTTGGCTCGTTTAAATTGTTTCTATCGTTTTTGCATCAATCAGTTGCATGTGGTCTGCCGGCGGCGGCACGGAATCTGCGATCCAGCGTGCCTGCATGTCAACCGACGTCCCACGCTCCCGGCCGGCTCCGCCCCCTCCCCGGCCGGCGTCGGCCCCGGGCCCCGGGCCCGCCCTGCCGCCTCCTCCCCATGCGCGTCCTCTTCGCCACCGGTAGCCCGGCCCGTTACATGTTGCCGCCGGTGCTCGGCGAAGCACAGGTGAACTGCGGACCCGACTGGCCCGACCAAACCGGACCCGACGGCCGCGTGCATTCGCTCGCCACCCCGGTCGGCGCCTACGATCTCGCCACCATCGCGGCCCGCCTGCCGGCCGAACAGCAGCCCGAGGTCGTCGTGTGCCTCGTCGACGCCAGCTGGCGCAATCTGCCGCGCAACCTGGCGGCTTTCCGCTGCCCGCGGGTTCTGCTGGTCGCCGACACCCATCACCAGAGTTCGCCGCTCATCGGCATGGTCCGCTACCTCGCGGCCGAACCCTTCGACCGGATCGTCTTTCTCTACGACCGCCACCACGCAGATTTCTTCCGGGCCGCGGGCTTTGCCAACCTCCACTGGTTCCCCGGTCTCACCTTTCCGCACTCCGATGCCGAGGTGGCCGCAGCCCGGGCGCCGCACCGCGAGACCCACGTCGCCTTCGTCGGCCAGGTCGGCCGCCTGCATCCGCGCCGCACCCGCCTCCTCGAGGCGCTGTCCACCAGGGGACTCGCGGTCGCGCGCCCGGCGCTCCCGCAGCGGGAGGCCCTCCGCTTCTACGGCCAATCCCTGCTCGCGTTCAACGCCAGCCTCAACGCCGACCTGAATCTGCGGGTCTTCGAGGCGCTGGCGGCCGGGGCCGCACTGCTCACCGACCGGCTGGCACCCGCCGCCGGGCTGGGCCGGCTCCTGCGCGAAAACGGGGAGTTCATTCCCTACTGCGACGCCGGCGAACTCGCCGACCGCGCCGCCCACTTCCTCCGCCACCCCGCCGAAGCGGCCGCGATTGGGGCCGCCGGCGCCCGCTGGTTTGACGCGCATCTCAACGAGGCCCGGCGCCGGACCGCGTTCCAGGCCCTGGCCTTTGACGGCGTCTCGCTGCCGGAGTTTGCCTTCGCCCCCGAGGAGACTACCCGGTTCTTTTTTGGCGGCAACACCGACCGGCTGCTGCAGGCCATGATGGTTTACGAAGGGGTCCAGGAACTGCACCGGACCCAGGAAACCGTCCGCCTCGAACTCGCGCCCGACACCCCGGCCGAACTGCCGGCGCTCTTTGCCACCCTGCCACGGGTGCAACTCGGCGCTGCCGCACCCGGCAAAGTCGCCGACCTCGCCGTCTTCGGACACCGGCAGGCGGAGGCCGCGTCCGCGACCGGCGCCGGCCGGTTGTGGTGCCACGATGTCGGCCCGGACGACCTGCCCGCCCTCGCCGCGCGGTACGCGTCCGCCGGATTTGTACTCGCGAGCCGCGCTGTCGCCGTCTTCGAGCGGACCCCGGCCGCCGTTCCCGCCTTGTCCCCGGCCGAAGCCGCGGCGCAGGATGCCGCCCGGGCCCGGACCCATCTGACCCAAGGTGATCCCCAGACGGCGCTGGCCCTCGCCCGCTCCGCGCTGGAAAAGGACGGCCGCTGTGTGGCGGCCCTGGTGCTGATCGGCGAACTGGCCCTCGCCAGCCAGGGCGGGCCACTGGCCGAAAAACTTTTCCGCCAGGCGCTGCAGTGGCAACCCGGCGATCTCGCCATCGAGGCCCAGCTCGGCAACGCCCTCTGCCAGCAGAACAAACTGCGGCTGGCCGCGGAGTGCTTCGAGCGCGTCCTCCGGGCCCGCCCGACCGACCTCGCCGCCCTGCTCGCCCTCAGCCGGCTGCAACTCGCGGAGCAACGGCCGGAGGCCGCCGAGGCCACCCTGCGCGAGGCCGTCCGCCATCATCCCGCGGATCCCGGCGCCGCCCGCGCCCTGGGAGATTTTCTCAAGCGCCACGGCCACGTTTTCGAGGCGCTCACCTGGCACCGCCGCGGGCTGGGCAGTCCCGCCGCGGTGCGCCCGGTCGATCCCCGCGGCCGGTCGGTCCGCGTGGCGTTCCTCGTGCAGCACCCCCAGGGCTGGACGAGCACGAAAAGCGTCTGGGAGGCGTTCGCCGCCGATCCGGCCTGCACCACCCTCGTGATCGCGGCGCCCTACCAGCATCCCTATCCGCCGGAGGGCGGCCCCGAGGCGATCTACGGCTTCCTCCGCGGCGAGGGCGTGCCGTTCGTGCCATGGAACGAATACCTGCTGCTGCCGGACTTTGCCGACGTGCTGTTTGTCCAGAACCCCTACGACGTGACCCGGCCGGAACCGTTGCGCACCCCGCAACTGCTCAAGCTGGTGCCGCGCCTGGCCTACGTGCCCTACGGCCTGGAAATCGGCGGCGGCGAGGAAAACGCGCAGAACCAGTTCAACCTTCCCCTGCAGCACCTCGCCTGGGCGGTCTTCGCCCGGTCCGACCGGCACCGGGCGATGTTCGCCCGCCATTGTTCCGCCGGCGACGCCCATGTGACGGTGACCGGGCACCCGCGGCTCGATCCCCTGCGCACGCTCGACTCGCGGCCGGCCGATCCGGAGTTTGCCGCGTTCGCGCGCGGCCGGAAAATCATCTTCTGGAACCCGCAGTTCGACGTGCGCCCCGACGGCACCGGCTACTCGACGTTCATGCTCTGGCAGGAATTTCTCCTCGAAGAATTCGCCCGCCGTCCGGAACTCGCCTTCGTCATCCGGCCCCATCCGCTCTTTTTCGGCACCCTCGAGCGGCGTGGGCTCTGGAGCGCCACCCAGGTGGCCGGCTTCCTCGCGCGCGTGGAGCGGGCGGGCAACGTGCTGATCGACCGCCGCGCCTCCTACCTGCCGATCTTCGCGGCCTCGGCGGCGATGCTGTCGGACGCGTCCACCTTCCTCCTCGAGTATCCCGCCACCGGCAAACCGCTCCTCTACCTGCACAATCCACGCGGCCCGCAGCTCAATGCCGACGGCGAATTCGTCCGCACCCACAGCTACACGGCCGAGCGTCGGGAGGAGCTCGTGGCGTTCCTTGACATGGTTGCGGCCGGCGCGGATCCCCGCGCCGCGGCCCGCCGCGCCGCCTACGGCCAGGTCATGCACGCCCCGGCCGGCGGCGTGGCCCAGGCGATCAAACACACCGTGCTCGAACGCCTCGCCGCCGAACGCTCCCTCGCCCCCGCCGGGCACCGGGCGCCCGCAACAGCTTCCGCCCCTCCGCCCCCCGCCCTGGTCCCGGACGAACAGCAGTGCCGCGAACAAAGCCGCGCCTTTTGGAAAAACTGCGCGAACACCCATCTGGCCGACCCGGGCTATTATGCGCGGGCCGCCCAGGCGCTCGCCGACCGGCTGCCCCGCTTTGTCCGGCCCGGCATCCGCGTGATCGATGTCGGCTGCGGCAACGGCGAGATGACGCTGGCCGCCGCCCAGGCCGGGGCCGACGTCACCGGTTACGATGTCAGCGAGGCGCTCGTCCGGGCCGCCCGGGCCCGCGCCCGCGAGCTGGGCGCCCGCCGCGCCCGATTCGAGGTGCTCGACCTGGAACGCGGCCTCGCCGCCCGCCCGGCGGACGTGGTCCTTTGCCTCGGCGTCTTCAGCTGCATCCATGACGACGAAGTCTGGCTGCGCACCCTCGACCAGTTCGCCGCGATGATTCCGGCGGGCGGCACGCTCTTTCTGCGCGAATCCGTCATGGGCGGCTCCCTCCAGCGGGTGCGCCATGCCAACGGCTACTATGCCTGCTACCGGCCGGAGGAGGCCTACCTTGCGGCGGTGACCGCGCGCGGCTTCCGCGAGATCGACCGCGTGCAGCTGGCCGGCCAGCCCGAAGGCCTGGTGAACCGCCTCTGGGTCTTCCGCCGCACCTCCGCGACCGTCGTTCCGGCACCCGCCGGAGTGGAACCTGCCGCCGCCTCCGTCGCCGCCTGATCCCCTTTTCCCATGCGCTACACCGGCTCCAACCACGACATCAGCTACGCCGCCACTCTCGAGTTCTTCGAATCCCGCGGCCGCACGGCCACCGCCGACGCCCCCCAGACCGCCACCATGTACCAGGATCGCACGCTGGCCGAGCGCCGCGACGCCTGCGAGCGGGACACCGTCCTGCCGCTGCTGGCCCTCCGCGGGGACGAGCGCGTGCTCGACATCGGCTGCGGCTACGGCCGTTGGGCCCAGACCCTCACCGGCCGGATCGGTCGCTACCTCGGCGTCGATTTCAGCGCCGAACTGCTGCGCGTGGCCCGCTCCCTCCAGGTGCCCGGCAGCGAATTTCAGCGCCTGGCGGCCCAGGAGGTCGCGCCCGACGTCCTCGCCACCCCGCCGCCGTTCGACCTCTTCATCTGCTCGGGCATCCTGATCTACCTCAACGACGGCGACGTCACCCGGCTCGGCGCGGCCCTGGCCGCCATGGCCGCGCCCGCGGCCCGCGTTTACCTGCGGGAGCCGATGGCCGTGGCCGAGCGGCTGACGCTCGACCGGTTTCCCTCGGCCGAGCTCCAGCACGAATACAGTGCCATCTACCGCACCCCCGCGCAGTGCCGCGAGCTGTTTGGCGGCCCGCTGGCGGCCGCGGGATTCAAGTTGGCGCACGAACAGCCGTTATATCCACCGGAACTCTGCAACCGCCGGGAGACGGAGCAGCAGATCCAGCTCTGGACGAAATCCCATGAAAAATAACACCGCCTTTTGCTTCGATCTCGACGGCACCGTCACCCGCCTCGAGGTCCTGCCGGTCATCGCCGCCGAACTCGGCCTCGCCGAGGAGATCGGCTTCCTCACGCAGATGACCATCCGCGGACAGATCCCCTTTGAAATGTCCTTCCGCCTGCGCTGCCGGCTGCTCGCCGACATCGAGGTCGACACCGTCGCCCACATCGTCGAGGACGTCCCGCTCGACGAGGAGATCGCGGACTTCATCCGGGCGCGCCGCGAACACTGCTACGTGGTCACCGGCAACCTCAACGTCTGGGTCCGCCGGCTCGTCGGCCGGCTGGGCTGCGGCGTTTACTCCTCCACCGCGGACGCCCGCCCCAACGGCAAGCTGGGGGCGCTCACCAGCATTCTGCGCAAGGGCACCGCCATCCGCGACCTCCGCTCCCAGTATGACCGGGTCGTCTGCGTCGGCGAGGGGTTCAACGACCTGCCCATGTTTGAGGAGGCCGACATCGGTGTGGCCTACGGCGGGGTTCATCCGCCGGCGCGCGAAGTCATTGAAAATGCCGACTATGTCGTCGGCCAAGGAGCCACCCTATGCAAACTGTTGAACACGCTGTAATCGCCGTCGCGGGCCTGGGCTCGCGGCTCGGCCACGGCAAGCCCAAGTGCCTCGTCGAGGTCGCGGGCCGCCGCATCCTGGACTACCAGCTCGAGCTGCTGCGCGACGTGCCCGACGTCCGTCTGGTCGTCGGCTATCTGGAGCACGAGGTGATCGAGGCGGCCTTCCGGCTGCGCCCCGACCTCACTCTGGTGCGCAACCCGTCCTACCGCACCACCACCACCCAGCAGAGCTACTGGCTCGGCTCCCGCCACCTCCGCGGCCCGTGCCTCTACCTCGACGGCGACATCATCTTCGAGCCCGAGACGTTTCACGCGTTTCTGGTCCAGGCCCGGACGCACGCGCCGCTGATCGCGGTCACGCAGGCCAAGACCGAGCAGGCGGTGTTCACCGCCGTGCAGCCCGGCGACGCCGATCCGTTCCTGAGCGTCACCAGCTTCAGCCGCACCGACCGTTCGCTCTGGGAATGGGCCAACCTTGCCTGCCTGCCGCCCGGTCTGCTCGAGGAAAACGGCGGCAATGTTTTTGACCGGCTCAGCCTTCACCTGCCCCTGCGGGCCCAGGCCATCGTCTGCTGCGAGGTCGACACCGAGGGCGACCTGGCCCAGGCCGAGACGTTCGTCGCCCAGATGCACGCCCAGCAGGCCGCCGGTCCCGCCCGCCACGTGGCCTGAGGCGGGCTCCCGCGCAGCGGGCCAAGCAGCGTGTTGGGGTCAACGCGCTCCACCCATTCCAACCAGAAAGCCGCCGGCGGGCTTTGCCGCGCCCGGCGCGGTCAGCCGGCCTGCGCAACCGGCACCCGCGCCCTGTCCCTAGCCACGGCGGCGTCCCAGGCCCGGACCAGCGCCGCCTCGTAATTCCGGGTGAAGGCCGCGCCCTGCCCCAGCGGCCCGGCCAACAACCGGGATCGCAGCGTCAACCGCAATTCGGCGCGCCGGTCGGCATCGGCGGCGAGGCGCACCGCGCGCCGGACGTATTCAGATTTGTCTGACGCCACCAGCCCGGACAGGCCGACGCAGCGCAGGAAGCTCGCCCCCACCCGGGCCGCATGGGTCGCGCCGGCCAGCGTGACCACCGGCACGCCCATCAGCAGCGCCTCGCAGGTGGTCGTGGTGCCGTTGTAGGGAAAGGGATCGAGCGCGAGATCGCAGCCGTGGTAGAGCTCGAGGTGCCGGCGCATCGGCAGCGCCTCGCCGTTGAAGCGGATCCGCTCCGGCCCGGTCCCGTGCCGCGCAAATTCCCCTCGGCAGTGGGCCTGCGTCCCGGGATCGCCCGCCCCGGGCGACTTGAGCAGGAGCTGCGCCCCCGGGCACTCCGCCAGGATCCGCGCCCACACCGCGATCGTGCCGGCGGAGAGTTTCGCGAAGTGATTGAAGCTGCAAAAAGTAAAGGGTCGGTCCGCCCCGCCGGCGGGCGCCGCCGGCGGCGGACAATCCGGCGGCGGCTGGTAGCAGCAGAAGACGTCCGGCAGCCGGAGCAGCTCCTCGGGCCCGTGCCGGGTGTCGTCTCCGGCCGGCAGGCAGATGTCGTCGGTGATGCGATAATCCATCGCGGCCATCCCGGTGGTGTTGGGATAGCCCAGCCAGGTTATCTGGACCGGGGCGGCTTGCCGCGCGAAGACCGGCAACCGGTGGCCCGCGGTGTGGCCGGCCAGATCGACCAGAATGTCAATTTCATCCTGCCGGATGAGTTCCGCCACCGCTTCGTCGTTCAGGGCGGGAATGTCACGCCAGTGTTCCGCGACCGACCGCAAGGCCGCCGTCACGGCATCCTGGCCGGCGCGGTTGTAATAGCAGAACACCTCGAATTGGCCGCGGTCATGGGCCGCCAGCACCGGGGCGATGAAGAACGCCACCGCATGCTGGCAGAAATCCGGCGAGACATAGCCGATCCGCAGCCGGCGGCCCGCCCGCGGGAGCGCGGTCCGCCGTCGCGCCGGCCGGAGCGCCCGGGCGTGGCGCCGGTCCCACTCCCGGTGCCGCCCCACGAGTTCGGCGGGTGCCAGTTCCCCGACATAATTGCCCGCCAGCAGAGCGTTGCTGTGGGTCGCGGGCGTCGGCGCACCGGCGAGCGCCGCCTGAAAATGTTCCAGCGCCTCCGCCATGCAGCCCTGCGCCCGGCAGACCCGGCCGAGGTTGTCATGCGCGGCCGAATACGAACGGCGCAGCCGCAGCGCCTCCTCCAGCTCGTGCCGCGCCGCGCTCACCCGCCCGGCCCCGAGCAGCGCGCAGCCGAGGATGTTGCGGGCCTCGGGCACCTGCGGCACCAGCGCGACCGCGCGGCTGAGAACGTCGGCCGCCGCGGCCGCCCGGTCCAGATCGAGCAGCGTCGCACCGAGATTGAGCAGGATCATCGGGTGGCCCGGCGCCAGACCGGCCGCGGTTTCGAGCTCCGCCAGAGCCTCCTCCGCCCGGCCCTGCCGGCGCAATGCCAGACCCCGCTGGTGATGGGTCTCGGCGGGCGTCATGCGTGACCCGCCGCGGCCCAGCAGGTCCGCAGCGCCTCGCCAAACCGGCGGGCCTGGCCGGCGTGGTCCAGCAACGGGCCCGCCCGCAACCCGTCGCGCAGTCCGGCGCTGAGCACCCCGAGCCGAATCCGGTCGCCCGCCAGCGCAGTCGCGATTCCGATATAGTCGTTCTCCGTCTCGGCGATCCACTCGGGATGTCCCGCGGCGGTGAGCAGCGAAACGCCAACCCGGCTGCGGTGCTCGCGGCCCGCCAACGTCACCACCGGCCGGCCCATCCACAGCGCTTCGCAGGTCGTCGTCGTGCCATGATACGGATACGGATCGAGCGCGACGTCGATGCGCCGGTAAAGCTCCAGATGGGCGGAGGTCCCCGGAGTCCGTCCAATCAGGTCGATCCGCGCCGGGTCCAGGCTCTGCGCGGCGCAACGGGTCAGCAGTTCGCTCCGGCGGCCCGCGGTGTCCAGGCCGTGGCCCTTGAGCAGCAGGCGCGAGCCGGGCACAGCAGCGAGAATGGCGGCCCAGCGGCGGAGCGTGCCGGGAGAAAGTTTCGCCGGATTGTTGAATGAGCCGAAGGTGACGCCGGTGGAGCTTTCCGCGAGGCACGGCGGCGGCGACACCGGCGGGGCGTCGGCGGGCGGCTGATAGCACCAGGCGGTCGGCGCGAATCGCACCAAACGCTCGGAATAAAACGGGTCGGTCAGTCCTTCCGGATCGGCAAGCGCATCCGTCAGCCGGCAGTCCATCGCCGCCAGCCCGGTGGTGTTCGGATAACCGAGGTAGGTGATCTGCAGCGGCGCCAGCCGCCGGGCGAACAGGGGCAGCCGGTTGATCCCGGTGTGGCCCGCCAGGTCCACCAGCACGTCGGGTGCGTCCCGGCGGATGGCCGCCTCCACCACCGCCGGCGGCAGTCCCGCCAGGTGATGCCAGCGGGCCGCGTGCGTCTGCAGCCGCGCACTGACTTCGTCCATCACCGGGTGGTCGTGGTAGAGCCACACCTCAAACTCCGCCCGGTCGAGGTGCGCCAGCAGCGGTTCGAGAAAGGCCGCGACGGCATGGCGGCGCAGATCCGGCGAAAGAAACGCCACGCGCAGCGGCCGCGGCGCGGTCCGGTCGGACACGCGGCCAGCGCGGCCGGGCTGGTCATGGGCCCGGCCGAACGCGTCGTGGGCGGCCTTCAGGTCCGCTGCGGAAACCTCCTCCGTGTAGTTCAGGCAGAGCAGGCGGGCGCTGCCGGCCTCGGCGTTGGCCGGATCGCGGGCGAGCACGGCCTCGTAGGCGGCCACGGCCTCCGGCAGGCGGCAGGCTTCCTGCAGCGCAAGCCCGCGGCCGAGCTGGGCCGCCAGCAGCCCCGGTTCGAGCGTGAGCGCGCGGTCGAGCGCGAGGAGCGCTTCCTCGGGTTGGTGGAGCGTGGCAAGCGCAATGCCGAGATTTTTCCAGGCGGCGGCGTGGGCCGGGAAACGTTGCGCGGTCGTCTGTAGGAGCGGCAGCGCCGCCGCAAAACCGTGTCGCTCCGCCGTCAGCGCTCCGACCCGTTCGTGCAACGCAGCCTGTTCCGGTCGCAGATGCGCCGCCGTGGTCGCGGCATCCAGGGCGGCACCCAGCACACCGCGCCGGTGTTGCACGAGCGAAAGATGCTCCCAGGCCTCGACCATCGCCGGATCGAGCTCCAAAGCACGGCGCAGGCTGGACTCGGCCGGCTCCAGCTCCCCGAGCGCCAGCTGCGCCGCGCCCAGGCGCATCGCGCAGAGGGCGGAACCGGGCATGAGCTTGAGCGCCCGCGCCAGCAGCGTCGCCGCCTCGGCGTGGCGTCCGAGCTGGTGCGCGGCAAGCCCGCCCAGATGCCAGGCGTCGAAGGCGCTCGGAACCGTCCGCCGCACCTGGGCGTATAGCCGGTAAGCGGGCTCGAACCGGCCCGCCTGATGGTGGGTCACGGCCTGCTGCAGCTGCAGTTTGGGGTTAGGCTGTCGCATGGTTGGATTCGTTCCAGCACCGGTGCAACGCCTCGCCAAACCGGCGGGCCTGGCCGGCATGGTCGAGCAGCGGCGAGGCGCTGACCGCCGCACGCAGCCCGGCGCACCGCACGGCGAGCGCGGAAGGATCCGCCGCCAGCCGCGTCGCGATGCGCACGTAGTCGTCGGCGGTCGCCGCCACGCAGTCGCCCTGCCCGACCGCGGTCAGCAGCGAAACGCCGACGCGGCTCGCATGGCGGTCGCCCGCCAGCGAGACGACGGGGCGCCCCATCCACAGCGCCTCACACGTCGTCGTCGTGCCGTGATAGGTCACGGGATCCAGCGCAACATCCACCCGGTGATAGGAGGCGAGATGGTCGCCCAGCCCCGCAGTCGGGGGCGCGAGCGTCAGCCGGTCCCGCGGCAGACCGGCCTGCGTCGCGGCGCGGAGGAACCGCTCGGGCTCGGGCGTGTAACCCTTGACCAGCAGGCGCGAGCCCGGGGTCGCGGCCAGCACGCGCGCCCAGAGGCGGAGGGTGGCCGGGGTCAGCTTGGTGAGATTGTTGAACGAGCCAAAGGTGACGCCGGTGCCGGAATTTTGCGCGCACGGCGGCGGCACTGTCGGCGGGGCGGCGTCGGGCGGCTGGTAACACCACGCGGTCGGCGCAAAGCGCACCAGGTTTTCCGTGTGCAGCGCATCCGTGTCGCCAGGCGGGTCCGCGAGGAGGTCGGTCAGGCGGAAATCCACCGCGGCCAGCCCGGTGGTGTCGGGATAACCCAGATACGTGACCTGCACCGGGGCCAGGCGGCGGGCGAGCAGCGCCATGCGGTTGAAGCCGGTGTGCCCGGTCAAATCCACCAGCAGATCGGGGGCGTCGGCGAGGATTTGTTTTTCCACCAGCTGGTCGGACAGGCCGACGATGTTGCGCCAGAGCCCGGCCCGGGTTTTCAGCCGCGCCGTCATGGCATCGACGGTGAAGTGGTCGTGGTAGAGCACGACCTCGAACCGGGCCGGATCGAGGTGGGCGAGGAGCGGGTCGAGGAAAAACGCGACGGAGTGGGTGCGAAAGTCCGGCGACAGGAAGGCGACGCGCAGACGTTCGCCGGCCCCGGGGCGGCGCGGCAGGGTGCGCGTTTCGCCCGGTGCCACGGCGCGGCCGTAGGCGGCGTGTTCGGCGGCCAGTTGCTCGCGCGGCAGGCCGTCAACATAATGGAGCAGCAGCAGCCGGAAACTCCTCGCCTCGTGCTCGCCGGGATGGGCGGCAACCACCGCGGCGAAATCCGCGAGCGCCTCTTCCAGGCGGTGGCAGGCATAGAGCGCCTGCGCCCGGCCGCTGCGGGCCTTCGCGTGCGCGGGATCGAGCGCGAGGGCGCGCTCCTGCGCGGCCAGCGCCTCCACTGCCTGGCCCGTGGAAAGGAGGGCCGAGCCGAGGCAGCTCCACGCGTGCACATCGCCCGGCCGCAGCTCGACGCTGCGCCGGAGGGTGGCAATGGCCTCGGGGGTCTGGCCGCCGAGCAGGAGAAACGTGCCCAGATTGCACACGGCCTCGGCGTTGGCGGGTTCCAGCCGCACGGCCTCGCGCAGGTGCCGCTCGGCGGCTTCGCGGCGGCCCAGCTTGGCCAGCGCGAGCCCCAGACACATCCGGGTGGCGCCCGAACGCGGCATCTGGCCCGCCGCCTGATTCAGCCACTCAACCGCCTCGGCGGGCTGGTCGAGCTGGAACAGGGCGGCTCCGCCGATGTGCAGCACGCGATAGTCGCGCGGCGAAGCCGACCGCAGCCGCCGGTAAATCGTCACGGCCTGCGCCAGACGCCCCGCCTGGTGATGGGCGAAGGCCGTTTCGAATCCGCTGGTCGGGGGATGGCGCATGGCGGAAAGTGAGAAGGTTGAAGGCTGAATTATGAAACCAAGGACAGCACTGCCGGAGGCTCCGAAATTTCATCCTTCATCCTTTTGACTTCATCCTTGTTGAATTCGGCGATCGCCCCGGCCACGACCCCGCCGATCGTTTCGTTGCGGTTGAAATGATCATAGATGCGCCGGCGGGCGGCCGTCGGCAGCGCCAGCGCCCGCTCGCAGGCATCACCGAGTGCCGGCAGGTCGCCGTGGGGATACCGCACGATCAGGTCCGCCGCCGCGAGGTCGTCGAGCCGCCCGCCCTGGCGCGCATTCTCCGCCACCGGCACCAGCCCGAGGCAGCCAGACCAGAAGGGCCGGTCGGTGTGCGTGCGGCTCATCGCCGGAGTGACAAATTTCCGGCCTTCCGGACAGAGCGCGACCTGGTGACGGTTCAGCCGGTCCCGCGCCCCGACCTCGACCGAGTGGTCGTGGCTGGCGACAAAGCGGTCCCGGAAGCGGCCGCGCAGGTAGTCGATCTGGCGCTGGCGGTGCGGCGTCAGGCCGAGCTGCGAGCCGAGAAAGAGGATGCTGGGCTCGGGGTGCTCGTTGAAGGGGACGGCGAACGGCACCAGGTTGGCCACCCAGCTGCGGTGGATGGTCACCGCTCCGACCGGCAGCCGCGCGGCCGCGGACGGTTCCAGCGGCTGCTCATCGTGAATCAGCACATCCAGGTGCGGAGCCAGCGCGGCAAACCCCCGCATGGTGCGGCTCGCCTCGTCAAACGCATAGAACAACACCCGGCCACCCTGCCGCCGGACAAACGCCGCCACCTTTGCCGCGGCCTCGCCCGGGATGAGCGCCGGATGCTGCCCGGTAAAAACCAGCCACCACGTCTCGTCCGCCGGCCGGTGCGCCAGCGCGCCGACAAATGCCGCCAGTCCGGATGCGCCCAGCACCTGGGCGGCCCGGAATTCCACCCCCGGATGCTGCAGCGCCGCCAGACAACGGACGTTTTCACCGTGCCAGTCGCGATCGAGCCGCGCCATCCGCAGCAGGCCGGGATCGGCGGGATCGCTCACCCGCGCCCGCAAATCGGACTGCGTCCGCCCGGCCAGATGGCAGGCAGCCGGCTCGGGTTGCCCGGCCCAGGGACAGAAGATCCAGAGCCGCACGGCCGGAAGAGCGGGTAAAATCGGCGCATTCATGGGACACGGACCGACCGCCGGTCGCGCGCGGACGCCACCGGTCGCGACTTCCAGGGACGGGAGCCGGATAAGCAACGAGGTAAAATCATGTTTGGTCGGATTTGCATGATTTGGGCCAGACCGGCCGGTGGTAATGTTACCACCTTGTTTCCAGGTATTTAAATTATATCTATCTCGTCGGGCCGCCGGTGCCGCCCGCCTGGAACCGGACGGGGGAAAAAATTGCCCGCATTCCCGAGGCCGCGCCGGCGCCGCAATCCCTCCGGCGCCTGAATTCGGATTAATCCGGCCGCGTTGTGTGCCGATGACGTGCGCAACGTGAACCCATCTTCCGCGCCCACGCTTTCCCGGCGAACTGAATCGGCAGGCGGGCCCTACTCCGACGACGAGATCCGGCGGCGCATTGAGCGCTGCCCGAAACTCGCCTCCTTGCAGAGCATCAACCGGAAGCTCGCCGGACTGGTCAATTCCGAGCAGAGCTACACCGCCCAGATCGCCGAGATCATCCAGCGCGACCCGTCGCTAACGGCCCGGCTGCTGCGGATGGTAAACAGCGTTTATTTCGGCCTCAGCGCGAAAGTGAACAGCATCGAGGAGGCCGTGCTCTACCTCGGGTTGCGCCAGATTCGCGAGCTCTCCATGGCCACCCCCGTCATCGAGGACCTCGAAAAGATCGGCTTGTCGTCGCTCAAGCTGCCCTGGCGCGAGCTGTGGCGGCACTCCATCGGCACCGCGATCATGACCCGCGAGATCCTCGCCACCACCGACCTGCTGATCGACGACGACACCGATTACATCATCGGCCTGCTCCACAATGTCGGGAAAGTCGTCCTCGCCACCGCGTTTCCCCTCGAGTTCCAGGAGATCATCGGCCGCGAATACGACAGCGCCGAGGCCGTCTGCGAAGCCGAACGCGCCCTGGTCGGCTGGGACCACACCCAGATCGGCGGTTTCTATCTGGAAAAACACCAGCTCGCGCCGGAAATTGTCGAGGCCGTGCGGTATCACGCCTGTCCGTCCGAGGCCCCGGAGCACGCGACCTACGCCGCCGCTGTGCAGGTGGCCGACCTGCTGGTGCGGGAGATCGGCATCAGCGGCGGGTTTGAGAAGATCCCGTCCCTGCCGCTGGGCAGCGGCGAGCGGTCCGAGGGCTGGCGCATCCTTTTCTGCGACAACGAACGCGAGGAGTCGCTGGCCAAGGCTGCCCTCGCCAACGCCATGAGCCAGCTGCCGGCCATCCTGAGCGGCCTCGTCTGATCCCATGCGACCCACCGCCGCCCACCCGCTGCCCGCGGTGGCCGCCCCGGCCGCCGACCTGCTGGAGCCCTGGGCTGCCAGCCTCGAACTCGCCGTGCTGCTCGATCCCGAGGGCCGCGTGCTCGCGGTCAACCGCGCCTTCGCCCGGAAATTCGGCCAGCCCGTCCCCGCCTGGGGCGGACGTTCGTTCCCGGCGCTGCTCCATCCGGACGACGCCGACGACTGGGCGGAGGCGGCCGCCCGGCTGAAACGGCCGCCCTACCATATCAGCCGCGAACACCGCTGGCAGACCGCGCAGGGCTGGCGCTGGCTGGCCTGGGAGGAGACCGCGCTGCGCGATGCCGCCGGCGAGCCGTTCGCCGTCCGCGCCATCGGCCGCGATGTCACCAAGCACCGGCTCTCCGAGGAGCATTTCCGCAAGATCGCCCAGGCCGTCGAACAGGCGCCCGTCTCCATCGTGATGACGACCCCCGGTGGCATGGCCCAGTATGTGAACTCGCGCTTCACGGAGGTGACGGGCTACACGCTGGAGGAGATTTTCGAGCGCGGGATCCCCGTCCTCCGCGAGGGGCACGCCAGCGAAACCGCCTACCGCCAGTTCTGCGTCATCGTCGCGGCGGGGCACAAATGGACCGGCGAGCTGCACACCCGCCGCAAGGACGGCACCGAGGTCTGGGAGTTCGTCCAGGTCTCCCCGATCCGCAACCACCTCGACGAAATCACCTACCTGCTCTGCCTGCGCGAGGACATCACCGAGCGCAAGGTGCTCGAGGACCAGCTCCGCCAGGCCCAGAAGATGGAGAGCATCGGCACCCTGGCCGGCGGCATCGCGCACGATTTCAACAACATCATCGCGATCATCCGCGGCTTCACCGAGCTCTCCCTGACCGTCGCGCCGGCCGACGTGCGCCTGACCCGCTATCTCGGCTCCGTCCATGACGCCGCGCTGCGGGCGTCCGGGCTCGTCAGCCAGATCCTCACGTTCAGCCGCAAGACCGAGGTCGCCTACCGCGCGGTCCGGCTGGACGAGATCATCCATGAACTGATGGGCATGTTTGCGGAAACCTTTCCCCGCGCCATCGAGTTGCGCCAGGAACTCGACGAGTCCATCGAGGCTTTTTCGGTCGACCCCAACCAGATCCGCCAGGTGCTGATGAACCTGTGCGTGAACGCGCGGGATGCCATGACGGAGGGCGGCGTGCTCACCATCTCCACCCGGCGCGTGCCCGGCGCCCAGCTGGTCGCCCTGAAGGCCGATCCGGAGCAGGAATACGCCTGTATCAGTCTCAGCGATACGGGCCCGGGCATGGAGCCCGAAGTCCGGGCGCGCATCTTCGAGCCGTTTTTCACCACCAAGCAGGGTCACGGCGGCACCGGCCTGGGCCTGGCCGTGGTCTACGGCGTCGTGACCAACCACCACGGGCTCCTCGACCTGGAAACCGCGCCGGGCCGGGGCACCACGTTTCACATCTACCTGCCGCTCAAAAAACGGGAGGACAACCCGCCCCAGGTCTTCGGCGACGGCCGGGCGGCGCACATCCCGCCGGGCCGCGAGCGCGTGCTGGTGGTCGAGGACGAACTCCCCCTGCTCGAACTCCTCGACACGGTGCTGAAAAAGGCCGGCTACCAGGTGCGGACCGCGGCCAACGGCGCCGAGGCCGTCGAGCAGATCTGCGGTACCAGCCACGAGCGCGACGTCGTCGTGCTCGACCTGAACATGCCCCGCCTGGGCGGCATCGACGTGCTCAAGATCATCCGCCAGAACCACCCCGGCCTGCCGGTGCTGGTGGTCAGCGGCCACCTGACGCCCGAGATCCGGGCCGAACTCAAGGAACTGGGCCAGGAACATGTGCTGGAAAAGCCGTTCGAACTCTCCGCGTTCGGACAGATGCTGCGCTCGTTGCTCGATGCGAAGCAATCGGCCTGAGCCCGGGGGATTCCCGCAGCATTGGCCGCAGCGTCTCACCTCGTGACCAACCACTGGCATGAGCAGGCGGCCTGCCCGGAAAGGTGGGTGCTGGCTCAGTTTGAGAATTGTAGGTCGGGGTTTATCCCCGACACGTCGGACGTGAAGCCCGACCTACGGCGGCAAAAAGCAATCTGAGCCACCACCCAAGAGTGGAACGCATTGACCCAACGCGCTCCTCGGCAACCGCGCCGCCCCCTCGCGGGAAAATGGTGGTAGGACCTGGATTCGAACCAGGGAAGGCGTAAGCCAGCAGATTTACAGTCTGCCCTCGTTGGCCACTTGAGTATCCTACCAATTGCGGAAGGCGGAAACTCGCGAGTCGGCCCCCCGAGTTCAAGGCTTTTTTCCATTTTGGCCGCCGGCAGCCTCGGCCCCACCGTCCTCGGATCTCCTGCCTGGTCTGATGCAGGCGGGGTGCCCTCACCCCGCGAGTTGGGCCTCTGCCAATCGTTCTCGTTCTCCTACTCATTCTCGTTCTCACCTCTCGGTTCTTGGTTTCGATCCCGAGAACGAGTAAGAGAACGAGAACGATCTTCAGAGACCGACAGGCACGAAATGTAGGCGGGGGTGCCCTCACCCCGCGCTTCGGCCCCGCGGGGTGAGGACACCCCGCCCACATCCGACCAGCGATAAGTTCGAAGTCGATGTCGCCTTCTCCGCGGCTGACCCGGCGTCCCCTTCCGCCCATAACCGAGCTGCGCTGCCCCCTCCGCCCCGCGCCTGGTCGTGGCTCAGCATGCTGTTTGATGCCGTAGGTCGGGCTTCACGCCCGACGGGTCGGGGATAAACCCCCCACCTACCATTCGCAAACTGGGCCCCCAACCCGGCGTCTCCGCCGTGACGTGACCTCGCTTTTTTGAGCCACCTTGAGTGACAGTCTGGGCCACGAAAGGACCC